>CANSTH010000068.1 GCA_947649875.1 uncultured Parvibacter sp.
TTCCCCCCACCACCCGCGGCGGTTTCTCCGAGAAGATCGCCATCGTGGGGGCGGGGCCTGCGGGGCTCACCTGTGCTTACTACCTGGCGCTCTTGGGCTACAAACCGGTGGTGTTCGAGAAGCGCGAGAAGCCCGGCGGCATGATGGCCTATGGCATCCCGCCGTTCAAGCTGGGGCCCGAGGTGGTGGCGGCCGAGATAGACGTGCTGAGAGAGCTGGGAGTGGAGATTCGCTGCAACACCGAGGTGGGGCGCGACGTTACCTTAGACGAGCTGCGCCATGAGGGATTCTGCGGCTTCTACCTGGCACCGGGCGCCCAGAAGGGGCGCGTTGCCGGCGTGCCAGGCGAAGAGGGCCCGGGTGTTTCGACGGCAATGGACTTTTTGGCGGAAGCGCTGGGCAACCCCGATGCGCAGCTGACGGGGCCCGCGGTAGTGGTGGGCGGCGGAAACGTTGCCATCGATGCCGCCCGCTGCGCCCTGCGGATGGGGGCAGCGCCGGTGACCATGGTGTGCCTCGAGCAGCCGGACGAGATGGCCGCCTCTGTCGAGGAGATTGAAGAGGCCACCTCTGAAGGGGTGCAGATCATGCACGGCTGGGGGCCGGCCGAGGTGATGCGCGGCGAAGACGGGCTGCCGTTTGCGCTGAAGCTGCGCCGTTGCGTGCGGGTGTTCGACGAAGAGGGGCGCTTTGCCCCGCTGTACGAGGACGGCGAGACCTGCGAAGTGGAGTGCCGCGAGGTGGTGATGGCCATCGGCCAGAGCATCGACTGGGGCGGCCTTCTGGACGGCAGCGCCGTGGAGGTGCGAGCCAACGGCACGGCGGTGGCGAACGCCGCCACCTTCCAGACGAACCAGCCGGACGTGTTCGTGGGCGGCGATGCTTTCACCGGCCCGCAGTTCGTGATAGACGCCATCGCCGCCGGCCATGAGGCGGCCGTGAGCCTGCACCGTTTCGCCCAAAAGGGCAGCTCGCTTGTCACGGGGCGCAACCCGCGCCACTACGTGGAGCTGGACAAAGAGGCGGCGGTCGTCGCGCCCGGCAGCTACGACGAGGCGGGCCGCAATGCGCCTGCTTGCACGCCGGCTTCTGCTGTGCGCCACAACTGGGAAGACCCTCGCGGCGTGCTCACCGAGCAGCAGGTGGCGGCCGAATGCGCCCGTTGCCTCTCCTGCGGCGCTGCGGTGGTGGACCCCAACAAGTGCATCGGCTGCGGCCTGTGCACCACCCGCTGCGAGTTCGATGCCATCCACCTGCGCCGCGACCATCCGGAGTGCTCCACCATGGTGCCCTCCGAGAAGAAGATGGGCAAGATTCTTCCCCATGCCGGCAAGATGCTGGTGAAAAAGATTACCGGTCGGGAGTAGCCGTGCACGAGTTGGGGCTGGTGTTCGCGCTTTCCGACCTGCTGGAAGAGGTGGCCGCCGAGCAGGACCTCTCCCGCATCTGCCGTGTTGCGGTGGAGCTGGGAGAGGTGTCCGGCGTGGTGGCCGAGCAGCTGCAGGACGCGTGGGGCTGGGCATCGCAGAAAAGCGACCTTTTGCGCGGGTGCCAGCTGGAGCTGCGCGAGGTGCCGGCCGTTACCGTGTGCAACGCCTGCGGCCGTACCTACGCCACCGTGCCCCAGGGCCGCATGTGCCCCCATTGCGGCAGCCCCGACACCCAACTCCTCCGAGGTAACGAATTCGAAGTGATTGAAGTGGAGGGAATGTAGCTGAGGTCGTGGGAGGCGGCGGACTGGGGCCTGCCAATAGCCTTGGCCAGGCGGTATTGTGAGATTCCTAGCGGCTCGAGGAACTCTTCCAGCAAAATCTCGCCAGGGCTGGAGATGTAATCATGAATGGTAGTCACAGAACTCAACTCCTTGCCCGGCCACCATCATGGCGGCGTTGGCGCCGGCCAGGTAGCCGCTGGTCCAGGTCCAGCGGAGGTTGAAGCCGCCGCAATCGGCATCCACGTCCACTGCCTCGCCAGCGGCGAACAGGCCGGGGACGCCCTCGATCTGCATGGTGTGGGGGCTCAGCTGATCGGCGGCAATGCCCCCGCGCATGATCTGGTGCGACACGTTGCCGGCGGTGCCCTTCACGGTGAGCCGGATGTTCTTCAGCGCGGGAACCAACAGCGCGGTGTTGTCCTTCTGCATTGGGCGGTGAATGTCCAGGCCGGCATGGTCGGCCACAATTTCCCCAATCCGGGGCAGTACCAGCCCCGAAAGCGTTTCCTCTACTGTGGGCGTGCACCCCAGCGCGCTGCGCATCATCTTAAGGCGGCGGTTCAGGAACGGCACCGCGTCGCATTCGCACATATGGGGGAGCAGGTCGAGAACGAGCGCATCGCCAACACGGGCCTCGCGGCTCAGGTTGAACACGGCAATTCCCGACACGCCGAACTTGCGGAACTGCACTTCGCCCTGCTGCCGCTTCAGCACTTCGCCAGTGCGCTCTAGGCGTACCTCGGCACGAACGCGGATGTTCTCCAGGCTGCGCACCCAGCTTTCCTCTACTGCCAAAGGGCAGAGCAGCGGCTGAAAGGGGGCGGTTCTCACTTCGGGGGGAAGCATGCCCTTGCCCAGGCCGCCTCCCGTTGCCACCACTACGGCATCGGCGTGTACGATGCGGCCATCGGTTATGTGCAGGGCAAAGCGATTGTTATTCGGAATACGCTCTATGCGCTCTACTTGACAGTCGCAGCGCTCTTGCGCGCCATTTGCGTTGCATCCGGTGCGCAGCAAATCCAGCACGGTGGAAGCCTTGTTGGTGGCGGGCCAACAGCGGCCCTCCTCGTCCTCTTTCCAGCATAGCCCCAGGCTGGCGAAGAAGTTCTCTATGGCCGAGTCTCCCTTTTCCATGCAGGGGATAGATCGTCGATGCAGCTCGATGGCCCAGAAGGCTTCTTCTACCAGCTTGGGGCTGCGGTAGTTGCCCTCGGAGGGACGGGCGTTGAAGAAGTTGCAGCGGCCGTTGCCGGTGGCCAAGATGGAGCGCCCCACGCGCTCGTCCTTCTCGAGGACAAGGATCTCGGGTGCTGGGATGCGCTCGGGTTCTTGGCCGCCCGCTTGTGCTTCGCGGAGCCTCTCGCGCCCCATCGCGCGCCACGTCTGGGCAGCCGCAATGGCCGCCACCAGCCCCGAGGCGCCTCCGCCCACAATGGCGATAACGGGCCTGTCTCCTTCTGAAGCGATACGTTCCATTGCTTCTCCCATCGAAAAACCACATGCCTCACTAGTATACATTTAGAGTCGAGGGCCCAGAATAAGCGCTTATTCTGGGCTTCTACGCCGATTCCACTTGAAAAGCTTTGTAAAGCGTCCTGTTTTGGCGTCCTGGATGACTACAGATTATCGTTTCGATATTCTTTCGAGTAGCTGAAAGTCTCATTGGCCAGAATAAGCGCTTATTCTGGCCAATGCCACACAGGTTTAGTGGAGTAATGTCAGGACCAGGTTCGAAAAGGCCCTTCGACGGTCTTACGCGCTGATGTGTCATGCTGTTATTCCGCTTATTGGAGAGATGGGGGAGCCGCCTTTCTTGCCGCAGTGGGGCGGCTTCTGCTTTGGTAGAATTTCGAAAATTGCGAACTTACCTGGGAAGGACGGCCATGCATATCGAGCTTCTGTACCATACTCCCGACCCCGAGCGGGCCATCGCTACCGCTGCCCGCCTCTGCTATGCCCCGGTGGGGGCCGCCGAGCTGATGGAGACCATGAGCGAAGAGCGTATGCACTCGGTGCTCTCCACTATCATGCGCTCGGGCCACTTCTCCACGCTTGAGCACGCCAGCTACACCTTTGCGGTAGAGGGGGTATCGCGCGCCCTTACCCATCAGTTAGTGCGTCATCGCCTGGCCAGCTTCAACCAGCAAAGTCAACGCTATGTGAAGTACAAGAACGGCCTGCCGGTGGTAACGCCGCCCTCTGTGGAGGCGGACGAACAGGCGAAGGAGAAGTTCGACCAGGCCATTGAGGCAGTGATTGATGCCTACACCGCCCTGCTGGACGCCGGCATCCCCGCCGAGGACGCCCGTTACCTTCTGCCCAACGCGGCCGAGACCAAGATTGTGATCACCATGAACGTGCGCGAGCTGCTGCATTTCTTCAACCTGCGCTGCTGCAACCGTGCCCAGTGGGAGATTCGCGACATGGCCTGGCAGATGCTGGAGCTGGCGCGGCCCACGGCTCCGTTCGTGTTCGCCACCGCCGGCGCCCCCTGCGTGTCGGGCCCGTGTCCGGAAGGGAAGATGTGCTGCGGCAGTCCCTACCCGCGCGCTGACGCCCCGTGGGATTAGGCGGCGCTGCGGTGTCCGAGCAACAACCCAAGAAGAGCGACCTTTCCCGCGCATTCAGCGAGGACGGCGCGAAGAAGACCCATATAGGCGGCCAGGCCCTCATCGAGGGCATCATGATGCGCGGCAAGCTGAACTGGGCGGTGGCGGTGCGCACCCCTAACGGCGACATCTACGTGGAAGAGCACGACTTGGCCAGCGGCAAGCAGAAGAACGGCTGGATGTACTGGCCGTTGGTGCGCGGCTGCCGTGCGCTGGTGGAGTCGCTGGTGCTGGGGTTCAAGGCGCTGGAGATTGCGGCGTTGCACGCCTTCCTCGAAGTTGCCGAGGCGGTGGAAGTGGGCGAAGAGCTGGACGCTGCCGGGGCAGTGGGGAAGGCGGAAGAGAAGGCCGCCGTTAAGGTCGATGGGCGCGCTGCTCGGGAGGCTGTAGAGGCAGCTGCGGGCGAGACCACGGCTGCCGACGATGCGGCGACGGCTCCGAAGGCGGAGGAGCGCTGCTTCGACTGGAAGCGCGATTTCGGCAATCCCGACACCATGGTGGATGGGCTGGGAGCCCAGCGCACGCTAGAAGTGGTGCAAGGCGAGCCGGTCGGCTGTGCTGCCGTTGGCGCCACTGAGGGGAAGACGGAAGCAGACGCCGACGAGCCGGAAGGCTGTGTCGTCAAGGAGGTGTCCGCAGATGAGCCGGAGATGGAGTTCGGCCACAAGGAGATGGTGTTCTCCATGGTGTTTGGCGTGGTGCTGGGGGTGGTACTGTTCATCGTGGCGCCGGCCGTGATCACCAACCTCGTGATAGGCGAGTACGATGCCAATCCCATCCTGTGGAACGTGGTGGACGGCATCTTGCGCGTGGCGGTGTTCGTGTTCTACCTGTGGCTGATCGGGCGCATGGAGGACATCCGCCGCATGTTCATGTACCACGGCGCCGAGCACAAGACCATCCACTGCTACGAGCATGAGCTGCCCCTCACGGTGGAGAACGCCCGCAGCTTCCCCCGCCTGCATGTGCGCTGCGGCACGGCGTTTCTTATCATGGTGATGATCATTGCCATTTTGGTTTACACCATCTTCCCCTTGAACTCTATCATCGCCACGTGGGGGGTGCCCGACGGGCTGCCGAAGCTGGCGCTGGTGATTTTGGTGCGCATCCTGCTCATGCCGGTCATCGCGGGGCTGTCCTATGAGATCACGGTGCGCTGGGCGGGCTCGCATCCGGATAACCCTCTGGTGAAAGTTGTGCTGTGGCCGGGTATGCAGATGCAGTACCTCACCACCAACGAGCCGGACGACCAGCAGCTGGAATGTGCCATCGCCGCCATGCAGAAGGTGTTGGAGCGCGAGCGGGCGGCCGTTTAGTTTTCTACAACCCATCCACGAAAAGGTAACAGAGAAGCAAGCGTTTGCCGTGGCCTTTGGCGCTCAACTAAACTTTTGTATGGAGTTTCTAGGCTGTTTTGCCGCATCGAAAGCGGCAGGGTGGCAATGCACGGAAGGAAGGGGTCGAAATGGCCGAGTCGCTTGCAACTGCGTTGGCTGCGTATGGGATTGATTACGTGGATGCCATGGATCGCTTTGGGGACAACGCCGATCTGTATGAGAGACTTGCCCTGAAGTACCTTAACGACGGCCATTATGTGGCATTGGTTGCGGCCATGGACGCGAAGGACTACGAAGAGGGGTACTCGCAAGCGCACAGCCTGAAGGGCGTTTCGGGCAATTTGTCCTTCAGGGAGCTCTTCCAAGTGGCCGCCTATGTGTCAGATGCCCTGTTCTCTGGCGAGATTGCGGCTGCGCAGAGCCACATGGAGGCTTTGGGCGATGCCCATAAGAAGGTTCTCGAGGGCCTTGAGGCGTGGAAGAATGGCGAACTGGCCTAGCTTTCCTCGTAGCGAAACGTCAGCTTCCGCAGCGGAAGCCCCAATCTGAAGCACTTGTCCCTGAGCGCCTCTGCGGAGGCGCTCAATTGTTTTTGGGCAGTGGCTGTTTTTACATAGGCATCGCAGAAATACCACTGGCGCGCCGAACGGTGATCAGCGGTAGGCAGAGCCGCCGGCGTGGCCTTCGCCCGCAAGATGGTGGGAGCGATAAGGGCGGCTTCTTCTTCGAACACGATGACGCAGGCGCGGCGCAGCACGGCCAGTGCTTCTGCATCGCTTACGGCTGCGCTACGTTTGGGCTGGGGCATCGCGGCCGCCGGCGCCGTTGCCTCGCAGAGGCCTTTCAGGGGATGACGCTGCAACATGCCGCGCCTCGAGGCTCCGATGCGCAGCTCGTCGCAGGCGATGCCCTGCAGTGCCAGGTTCAGCTTTAGGCTCTCCCGCCGGGCGTTCAGCTCCGAACGGCTCATGGCATCGGAGAGCATTACCTCGAACACCTTGGTGGGCACGTCCCGCAGTCGTCCTCCGCGGGGCTGTTCAGTGCGCAGGTACACGGCATTCACCTTATCCAGCAGGTATTCGGCTGCCGCCGGGTTGTCAGCCCAGGTGGCGCGCACAACGGCTATGAACGTGCGGTACAGCGGCATAAGCCCCAGCGCTTTCGCGAACTGCGGGGGCATGTCTTTGAGCAGCATTTGGGATTCATGGCTGATGTGGCGCATGGCGACTTTCGGGTTCGGGTTTGTTGCGTTCTCATTATAGGGGAGCAAGAGCCCATTTTACGCTTCCCCCTGCACCTCGGTGATGTTCTTCCACAAACGCTTGGGCATGAAGTGGCGCCGCAGCTCGGGGTTGTAGCGGCAGTCTACCGATAGCGCCCGGTAGAAGCGCCGCCATGCATCGGCCATTTCCTTCTCGCCGGCGGCTTCCGGCGGCAGCCGCAGCTCGTGGCCGGGCCAGTTGCGGGTGTCCACCAGCTGCCAGTCGCCCCCTTCGCTTATGCCGGCTATGTGGTGGTTCTCGTCGAAGATGATGAATGGCTGCACATTGAAGCGCTCGGCGAAGTGGTCCATGATCAGCGGCACCACGTTGGCCTTCGGGTTACAGCGGGCATAGAACAGGCCGCCCTCCAGCTCGCGGAAGCGGATGAACTGGCGCATGTGCTCACATTCGCGGTTCACTGCCACCGACAGCTTGTGCACTGGCTTCACGGCAGGGGAGGCCACATCGTCTATCAGGCGCCCCACCACTCGGGGGCAGCTGGTTTGTTTGGGCGGGGCGAAGGCGCTGCGGCAGGTGCCCCGCCGCGGACAACTGTGGCAAGGGCGCTTGGCGTTCTCGGCCATGGCGAAGGCGATGAACCGGTACACGGCGGTGCCGGCATCGGGGCTGTCGGAAAGGGCAGCGCGGCGCACCCTTCTGTAGCCGCGGCGTCCGGCGGCCCGGATGATCCCCTTCCGCACGCGGTCGGCCTTGGGAAGCGAGGTCTCTATGGTTACCGCCAGCTGCGACAGGCGCGGCTGGTAGACGTCGGCCCGACAGACGTCCGCTGGCTCCTCGTGGCGCTCGAAGGCGCAGAACACAGCCGTGAACAGGCCCTCCAGCGTGCCATCGTAGAGGTAGGCTATGGAGTCGTACAGCTCTTCCATCTCAGAACAGCGCCTCCACCGGAGGCTTCAGAGCGGCGAAGGGGGTGCTTTTGTGCCCAGCCATGGTCTTCGGGCCAGAAGCGGGGGCCGCTGGTTGCATGTGGCCCTGCTGGGCGTCCAGCCCGTCGAAGAGGCTCATCTGCCCCGGCGCCTCCTTCGCGCTTCGGCGTCCGTGGCGGCCGCCGTCGATAGGGGAGGTCAGCTGCGCCCGCAGCCACGCTGCGGAGAAATCCACGCCCGGCACCGCATAGGCCCCCTTGCAGGTGACGAAGTAGCGGGCCCGCTTCCAAGCGATCCCTAACTTGCGCAGCTGCTCTTCCCCCAAGGTGGAATGGCGGCGCGCCCGCAGGATGAGCTTCGCCCCGCGCACGCCGATGCCCGGCACCCGCAGCAGCACCTCGTAGGAGGCGGTGTTCACCTCCACCGGGAACAGGTCCAAATGCCGCAGCGCCCAGGCGGCTTTGGGGTCCACTTCCAGGTCCAAGAACGGGTCCTCTTCGTCGATTATCTCGTCCACGTCGAACTGGTAGAAGCGCATCAGCCAGTCCGCCTGGTACAGCCGGTGCTCGCGATTCAGCTGCACCCGGTCGGTTTGGGGCAGGCGCGGGTCGGCCGTTACGGGCACATAGGCGCTGAAGAACACCCGCTTCATCGATAGGGTGCGGTACAGCGCGGCGGACAGGTTGAGGATGTGGTGGTCGGATTCCGGCGTGGCGCCGATGATCATCTGGGTGGACTGGCCGGCAGGGGCGAAGGCGCGGGAGGCGGTTTTCGGCCTGCATTGGGCCAGGGAGCCGCTCGTGCGGCGGGCGAGGGAGCGGGACTCGGCGTCCTCGGCGCAGCTGTCGCATATTTGGCGCATGGGGGCCAGAATGTTGCGCTTGGTCTTGTCGGGGGCCAGCAGCGCCAGGCTCTCGGCGCTGGGCAGCTCCATGTTCACGCTGAGGCGGTCGCACAGAAGCCCCAGCTGGTGCAGCAGCTCCGGCGAGGTGCCGGGGATGGCCTTGGCGTGGATGTAGCCGCGGAAGCCGTACTCGTGGCGCAGTATCTCCAGCGCGCTGATCATGCGCTCGGTGGTGTTGTCGGGGCTGCCCGCCACGCCGGAGCTGAGGAACAGCCCCTCGATGAAGTTGCGGCGGTAGAAGCCGATGGTGAGGTCGGCCAGCTCGCGCGGGGTGAAGGCGGTGCGCTCTATTTCGAGATTGGAGGCACGGTTCACGCAATAGGCGCAGTCGCAGGTGCACACGTTGGTCATCAGCACCTTCATCAGCGTGACGCAACGGCCGTCAGGGGTGAAGCTATGGCAGCAGCCGGCTTGGGTGGCCGCCCCCAGCTGCCCCTTCTTCCCGCTGCGATCCACGCCCGAGGAGGTGCAGGCCACATCGTACTTCGCGGCATCCGCCAAAAGCTCCAGCTTGCGGGCGATGTCCATGGCCGGCCTCCTCCATAAAAGTAAAGTACATATGTTCGTTAGAATGTTTGTTCGAAATCCTACCCATGCCTTGAGAAATCGTCAAGCGAACAAATTGTGCTTTCGGGCGAGGTGCCAAATGGTTGCCGATGTTGTGCGGGAAAAGCCTATCTTTTGGGAAGATCTGGGAAGATGCAGGAACATTTGCCCCGATTCTGCCCAATTTTCTCCTACTTACGCCATATCTGTGGAAAAATTAACAAAGCCCCTGAACTAGGAGTTTTCCCAGTTCAGGGGCTATATTTTCTGGAGCCAGTGACAGGAATCGAACCCGCAACCTACTGATTACAAATCAGTTGCTCTACCGTTGAGCCACACTGGCGCTGCGCCGGCTATCGCCGAAAGCGCTGAATATTCTACGGCAACTTCCCGGAATGGAAAAGCTGCTTCACCCATCTTCGACAACAAATCCGGTAACGAGGGGTGCATCGCAGCTGTCCGGGGTTGCGGTTGGCGAAATTGATTCGAGTTTCAACCGTAGGCCCATAAGGGGGGAGTGGATAGAGGGGCGGCACGGTTGGGCCGTCAGCCGCACGAGGCGACGTTATGGGGTCGGCCGCAGGCTGTGTGCGAGAGGGGACGAAAGGATTCGATGCAGGTTGAGCAAAGGCTGCGCCGTGAGATGCGCCGCTGGCGCCCAGAATGGAAACGGCCGTGCATGTGTGGTTGGCCGTTTTTGCTGCGTCTGGTGAAAGAATTTAGAGCTGCCTCCAGGAGTTAACTTATGCCGTTCGGGGCTGCAGAGGCGCCGTTCCCTTTAAGAGCCCATTTGCTTTAGGAATTCAGTTCTGCTTCAGCGGTGCGGCTGAAGTAACTTTCGGGGATGTTTGCACGAACGAAATCGGCAAAAGCGCGTGCCTCGTTCGATCGGGGCGCCTCGGAGGGCCAGGTAAGAGAAACGGGATACCACATGGGGTCGGTAGCCACTCTGAAACGAATGATGTGAGGCTCATTGCGATAGCGGTTTGCTATGCACTCGGGCAGGGTTGCCCATCCCAGGCCAGCTTTAACGCCTTCTACCATGGCCTCGTGGGTGTCAAAGCAGCCAACCATGTTGTGCTCCCGCAGAGAGATGCCGTAGCGTTCACGGAAATGGCGATTGCCCACCATGTGTCGGCCGGAGTGCCATTCGTATACGATCATCGGCCACTTCAGTAGGGTTTCCACGGGAACCGGGTTGGGTGTGGTGTTGTACGGAGGCTTGTCTGGGGCCAAAAAAACCAGCCGTTTGAACCCTAGCACCTCGTTCACGATGCCCGGTTCTATCGGTTGGTTTTCCAGGATGGCAAAGTCCAGCTCTCCGTCTTTCAGCTTCTTCACCAAATCGGGTTCGTAGCCGGCGTCCAGATGAACACGAGCGCTGGGGACTTCGTTCATGTACTGGGCCACCAGCGCCGGCAGCAGGGTAACGCCGTCAGCGAAACTCATACCCACGGTTACATTGGCGGGGAAGTGCTCGTCGATGGCTGCGATTTGCGAAGCCAGCACTCGTTCCATGTCGGCTACGTTCTGGGCAAACTTCACTACCGCTTTACCTGCCTGGGTAAGGGAGATTCCCGACGAGGTGCGCACTACCAAAGAGGTGCCAAAACGCTTCTCAATGCTTGCGATTTTTTGGGAGAGGCCGGGCCGCGACATGTAAAGCTGATTTGCGGCCTGTGAAAGACTTTTTGCCCGGGAAAGAACGAGGAGGACCTCAATGTCGTCGAACAGCATTCCGATTCCTCCTGTTACCTGGCGGCTTCCTGCTGTCGTTCGCTGACGCCTATGCGGCGCCTTTTGCGCTTTTGGACAAAGCCCGTTTGTGCTGGCAACCCAGGTAAACGAAACGCAAAAAGCGAAACGACAGCCCGAATTAAACGCTGACAGGTGCCCCTGTGTCTAGGGGGTCTTGAAGAATAGATGAAACTCTATTTTCCATTATATGTAAGCAAAACTTTCATGGTGGGTTTTATTTACAAGGCCTGTAAGTAAGTCGGACGGCGAATCTGCCTCTGATGATTCAGTGATACCTTCAGGTTTCGTATGATTCTGAACAGAGGAAAAGGTGCGCAGCGGGGGCCCTGTACGGATGCGCTGCTCGCCTTTAATTCCTAAATGTTCAGCGAAGAGACGAGGAGGAATCGATGGACAAACAAGGAATCATCGACGCCAGCCGCAACCGTCGAGAAGGTGAGCGCATCTTCTACACGTCTTGCCCGGCTAATGGCTGTTGGGACTCGGCCTGTGTGCTGAAGTGCCACGCCAAGGACGGCAAGCTCATTGCGGTTGAGCCCGATGACTCGGTGAACCCCAACGATAGCCGTGAGGACTGCGGTTGGGAGAACACCTGGAAGGGCAATGTGCAGATGCGCCCGTGCGCCATGGGCCATTCCTGGAAAAAGGAGCTGCACGCTGAGACCCGTCTGCTCCACCCCATGAAGCGCGTGGGCAAGAAGGGTCCTGGCCAGGGTTACTTCGTACAGATTAGCTGGGAAGAGGCGCTGGACACCATTGCCGAGAAGATGAAGGAGATCAAGGGCAAGTACGGTACTTACGGTATCTTCCACTCCCAGTATCCCAGTTTTGAGAAGAACGGCTTCCCGCTGGCCCCGTGGTGGGAAGCGGGCTTTGGTGCCTGGGGCGAGCATTCCACTTCGGGCCATGCCGCCGGCGAGATGCTGCACCTTGGCGTGGACCTCACCAAGGTTACCCGCGGTCTGCAGAACTCTATGCCGGGCTTCGAGGCTCCTGACCTGTTTAATTCCAAGCTCTTCATCATGTGGGGCATGGACCCGGTGGTCGCCTGGTTCGGTCCGACGTCCTACTACATGCACCTTGCCCACGAGTACGGCTGCAAGACCATCGTCATCGATCCGCGCTACACGCAGTCGGCCGAGCTTCTGGCCGATCAGTGGATTCCGATTCGCCCCGGCACCGACCTGGCCATGATGCTGGCCGTGGCGCAGGTGCTCTTCGAGGAGGATCTGGTCGATCACGAGTTCATCGACGAGTGGGTCGACGCGGAAGGCTATGAGGAATGGCGCGCCTACGTGATGGGCGAGGGCGAAGACGGCATCAAGAAGACGCCGGAGTGGGCCGCCCCCATCACCGCGGTGCCCGCCGACACCATCCGCGAGTTCGCCCGCCTGTACGGCACCGAGAAGCCGGTGCACCTCCAGTACTTCTACTCCTGCGCGAAGCGCCACATGGGCGACTACTCGGCGTCGGCGTCGATGCTTTTGCAGGCCATGACCGGCAACATCGCCTGCCACGGCGGCTGCGAGTCGGGCGCCTGTCTGCCCACGCCGGGCCGTGTGCCGGCCCCGCGCGCCGATTTCGGCCGCAACCCGGGCGATTACCAGGTGCCGGTGCTGTTCAACAA
>CANSTH010000069.1 GCA_947649875.1 uncultured Parvibacter sp.
GCGAAGGCGCTCCTGTGCGAGAAGGGCCCCACCCCCGACCCCGACGGCACTTGCGAGGAGTGCCTGGAAATTGCCAATGGCACCCACCCGGACGTCTACGAGCTGGACGCCGCGTCGCGCACCGGCGTGGAGAACGTGCGGGAAGAGATCATCTCCCGCGTGCAGTACGCGCCCACTCGCGGCCGGTCGAAGATATACATCATCGACGAGGTGCACATGCTGTCCACGGCCGCTTTCAACGCGCTGCTGAAGACGCTGGAGGAGCCGCCGTCGCACGTAGTGTTCATCCTGTGCACCACCGACCCGCAGAAAGTGCCCGAGACCATCCACTCCCGCTGCCAGCGTTTCGACTTCCACCGCATTTCCACCGATGAGATGGTGGCGCGGCTGGGGGCCATCTGCGAGGCAGAAGGGGTGGCCTTTGATGGCGAGGCGTTGGAGCTGGTGGCTCACCGCGCCGATGGCGGCATGCGCAACGCCCTCACATCGCTCGAGCAGCTGATGGCGTTCTCGGGCAACAAGGTGACCATGGACGTGGCCTCCCGCATGTTGGGGGCGCTGGACACTGGCGGTCTGGCGGAGGTCATCGGCATGGTGGGCCGGCGCGATGCGGCTGGTGCCTTTCGCTGGACGGCCGATTTTGTGGAAACCGGCGCCGATTTGGCCCAGTTCTCACGCGACATGGCCGAGAACATCCGCAACTTGTACGTGATGAGCCTGGCGGGGGCCGATGTGGCGCTGGACGTGTCCGACACCGAGCGCCGCGAGATGGAGGCGCTGCTGCCGCTGTTCGGGCCCGACCGGCTGGCGCGGCTGCTGTCGGTGATGGGGGATTTGCTGGCGGAGTTGAAAACTTCCACCAATGCCCGGCTCACCTTCGAGATTGCCCTTACCCGCATGGTGCGCCCCGAGGCAGACCTCACGCTGGAGGCCCTGGCCGAGCGGGTGGAAGAGCTGGAGCGCGGTCGTGGCGTGATGGGGGCGGCTGTTCCCGCGATGGCGGACGCCCCTGTTGCCGCGGCATCGGTGATGGTGCCAAGTGTCGCTGTTGCATCGACTGCGCCCGAACCTGTGGCACCGGCCGCGCCGGCGTCCGCCGTTGTCCCGACTCCCGCGCAGGCAGCTGCGCCTGTGGTCGCGGCCGCCCCCATTGCGCCGTCCGCGGCCGCATCGGTTGCCTCTCCTGAGTCGTCCCCGGTGCCCGCGGCAATGCCCGCCGCATCTGCCGCCCCTGCTGCTTCGCCGTCTGCTGTGCCTACCCCGCCTGCACCTGTTCGCGGGGGCGGGGCCGCTATGGTGCCCGGGCTAGTGGATGTGCTTCGCAATCCGGCTACGCTGCAGCGTATGTGGCAAAACGCCATGGGCATGATAAAGAAGGCGAACCCGGCCCATGCGGTGCTGTTCTTCAACACGCGTCCGGTGCTGGATGCCGAAAAGGGCGTGCTGATTATCGAGCTGGATGCCGCCAACGCTTTTGCCGCCAACGCTCTGCAGAAACCTGAGGTGCAGTCCGAGTTGCAGCAGTGTCTGGATGCGGCTGCCGGCGCCCCGGTGGTGTTCCGCTTCCAGAAGAAGGACGGTGCCGCCGGTGGAGGGTTCGGTGCCGCGCCCGTCCCCGCAACCCCCGCTGTCGCGCCAGCACCACCGGCGGTTCCCTCTTCGGCCGCATCCGTCCCGGCACCCGCCACCGTACCGCCTGCTGCCGCCCCGGTGCCCGCCGTTGAGCCGGCGGCCCCCGTTGCCGATTCCGCGGCATCGGTGGAAACGCCCCCATGGGACCAGCCTCCGGTTCCTCCCGCTGCGCCTTCAGCATCAGCGCCGGCCTCTCAGCCTCCTGCATCGGTTCCTGTGCCGTCCGCGGCTCCGTCTTCGGCGGTTTCAGTCTCGGGCATGGTGCCATCCCCGGCAACCCCTGCCCCCGCCGCGGCTTCGGTTCCTCTCGCCGCGACGCCCACCGTGCCGCATGGCGCCGATGATGGGGAAGAGGCCAGCGCCGATGAGCTGAACTCCATCTTGGCCGGCGCCTTTGGCGAGGGCGTGATGTTCACAGAGGAATAGCGCCCCCGCCCTTCCGCCATGTGTCGCGAAGGCAGCGCTTCGGCCGTGCGCGGCCAATTTGCGGTATAGTTTCCCGAAGTTTGTTTTTCGCCTAGACAAGGAGCTTTTTCCATGGATATGAAAAAGATGATGAAGCAGGCCCAGAAGATGCAAATGGAAGCGGCTCGCGCCCAGGAGGAAATCGCCTCTATGGAGTTCGAGGCCACCGCCGGCGGCGGCATGGTGAAAGCGGTGGTGAGCGGTAACATGGAGCTGAAGGCGCTTTCCATCGACCCTGCCGCGATGGACCCGGAGGACGTGGAGATGTTGGAGGACATGATCGTGGTGGCGGTGAACGAGGCCATCGGCAACGCCACCGATGCTTCTGCCCAGCGCATGAACTCCATCATGGGCGGGGTGAAGATCCCCGGTTTGATGTAGCCGAAGGGCCCGCAGATGCAATCTGCCCCGGCGATACAGAAGCTGCTGGACGAGCTGGAGAGGCTGCCCGGCGTGGGTCCCAAGTCGGCCCAGCGCATTGCCTACTACATACTCAACAGCGAGTCCGCTGATGCGCTCCGGCTTGCCCAGGCCGTCCAAGAGGTGAAGAGCACGGTGCATTTCTGCTCCCGTTGCTTCAACTACGCCGAGGGCGACCTGTGCGCCATCTGCGCCAGTCCCTCCCGCGATGCCGGGATTCTTTGCGTGGTGGGGGAGCCCCGCGATATCCCCCCGCTGGAGCGTACTGGCGTGTTCAATGGCGTGTACCACGTGCTGGGGGGTGAACTTTCTCCCATGGGGGGCGTTGGCCCTGCCGACCTTACCATAGCGCCGCTTATGAGCCGCCTCGCTTCGGAAGACGTGCGCGAGGTGGTGCTGGCCACCAATCCCAATATAGAGGGAGAGACTACCGCCGCCTACTTGGCGCGACTCATAAAGCCGCTCGGCATCACGGTCACCCGCCTGGCAAGCGGCCTTCCCGTGGGCGGAGACCTTGAATTTGCCGATGAGGTGACGCTCGGACGTGCCCTCGAGGCCCGCCGTCCATTGTAAGGAGAAAGCAATGAGATTCGAGGACAAAGCTGCGTTCGAGCAGAGTGCGCAGCTGATTTCCGAGTACATCGCCACGGTGGCCCGGTTGGACGGCGACGAGCCAGGCAGGTGGCGCGCATGGGAGCGCATGGAGGACGGCCAGGCCTACTACCATGGTCTCCCCGTTGCCTTCGATTTCGTTCCCTGCCTGTTGCCCCCGGCAGCGCAGAGGTGCTTTTCGGCCATGGTGGAAACCACCTACGGCATCCTGTGCAAGGTGATTCGCCGCTACCAAACTGACGAGCAGTTTCGCTCGCTGTTTCGCTTCGACCCACGGGTGCAGGAGCTGGTGCTTCTGCCCTCCGGCTACGACGAGCCTCTGCCCATGGCTCGCTTCGATGTCCTCTACAGCCAGCAAGAGCAGCGCTTCTGCTTCTGCGAGTTCAATACCGACTCCTCCAGTGGCATGCTGGAGAATTCCGAAGCCTGCGCGGCGGTGGCGGAAAGCGATGTGTTCTGGGAATTCCAAGCCACCCATCCGCTGGAGAGCCGTTGCAATGTGCAGTTCGAGGGCTGGGCCCGAAAGCTGATGGCTCTCTACCGCGGTACTGGTGCGTGTCAAGAGTTGCAGCAGCAGGGAAAGGTGCCCCATGTGGCAATCGTTGTGTGCATGGAAAGTCCCAACCCCGATGTGCGCGAGCTGGAGGCCTATCAGGAGATCATCGAAGAGCTAGGCTGGGACTGCTCCATTTACGATGTGCGCAGCCTTTACACGGAAGACGGACGTCTTATGGGTGCCGATGCGCTTGCGGGTGCGAGCGGTCAACCCATCGACATGGTGTGGCGCTTCTGCATCGTGGTTGACATGCTGAAGTATTGGGATGAGGTGCAGCCCTTCGTGGAGGCGGTGCGCAGCGGCGCCGTTACGCTCATCGGTGCCTTCTCCACCCAAATCGCCCACGACAAGCAGCTGTTTGCCCTGTTGCGCACGCCTCAACTGCAGGAAATGCTGACGCCCGAAGAGCGGCAGTTCGTGGAAGACGTCATCCCGTTCACGGCGTTTCTGGACGACCCTGGGCTGGATTTGACGGAGGTGCGCCGCAACCGGGAGCAGTGGGTGCTGAAGCCCACCGATTGGTACGCCACGAAGAACGTCACCGCCGGCGGCGAGTGTACGGAAGAGGAGTGGAACCGGCTCATCGATGAGGCGCTGGCTATCCGTGACGGCTCGCCCTATCTGGTGCAGCGGTTTGTGACGCCCGCGGAAACCCCCGCCATTCCTTTGTATGGTAACGAGGCGGACTTCGTTGCCGCCCCTCGCCCCTTCGGCAACCTATATGGGTTGTACAGTCACTGCGGCAGCTTCGCTGGCGCCTACGTGCGCCAGGGGCCTCACGAAGTTATCGGCAGTGCGCGTCAGGGATTAGTTGCCCCGGCGTTCTGGGTGGAAGACGACAGCCAGTAGCGGCGCCTTCCGGCAATGCCAATGGCCCGCAATGCCGGTTATCTAGCCCTTGATGGTGGTGGGATGCCGTCGGCGGGGCGATGGCTGGCGATGGTCGGCAGCAGGTTGGTGCCGGGTGTGCGGTAGACTTTTGCCGGGGAAGGGCGTTCGTTGGGCCCTCAAGGTTACAAAACCAAATATTAAGGTTTTGTAAAACATTGAACTGTTATACTTTCGATGATCTTTTCGGGAGCACCCTGTGCTCCAGCTCTTACGCCTGGGCATCACGGGGCTTTATGTTTTGGAGGGGACATAAACCTCTTGACGGCTAGGCAAACGAACGGCTCGCCACTGGCGAGCCGTTTTTCTATCTGATTGCTTAATCAGAATCTGCGCACTGTGCTTCGAGCGGCCTAGGACAATCGAAGGGCAGAGATCCCTCTATCTCCGCCTAACCGACAACTCTCATGCACCCTCACCCCAGGCAGACATACATAGAATGCTCGCCCTGCGAAAGGCCGGGCGGTGATGTCCGCCAATCCTACTGATACGAATCGAAAGAGTCGCGGAAACGGTTGTCCACTGCCAGTGCGGTGAGGGTGAGAATGGCGGCCAGCTCGCGGTCTGTGGCGTCTCCCATGCCCAGCACCTCCTTGATCTTGCGCAACCGGTAGCGCACGGTGTTGGGGTGCTGGAACAGCTCTTCGGCGGCGGTGCGCACTTCCCCCAGCGCCCGGGCGTAGGCCAGTGCCGTGGGGGCCAGTTCGCCATCGTGGGCGGCATCGTGCTCCTTCAGCAGGTCCATGATCAGCACCGCTGTGCGCGAGAACAGCCGGTCGGAAGTTGCGGCGGCCAGGAAGGCATCGAAGCGCAGCGCCGTCCACCGCACGATGTTGGAATCATCCAGCTGCGCTGTGGCCAGCGCCGCCTGTGCCTGGCGGATGGCCAGGTCGCCTTCGCCCATGGGCAATTCTTGGGAGAGCCCGCACAGCAGCGGCCCCGCTTGCGATATGTTGGCGGCAAGGTCGGCCTCTAAGATGGTGATCACCGATTGCGGCGGCCTCTTGAACGACACGAACGCCAGTATCATGTCGTCGTAGACGCAGGTGAACGTGCCCCCCACCTCGTCGAAACGGCGCCCGTAGTCTTCCACCACGTTGCGCACCACCCCGTGCAGCGCCCGCAGCGTGGCGGTCTCCAATACTAGCGGCTGGATGGCCAGGCACTGCACCGTGGCCCCGGCAATGCCGGAGATGGAAAAGATGAGGTTGGCCACGTGGCGCTCATCGGAGGGGGCCAGCACCTGGTCAATCAGGCGGTTGCGCTCCGAGTTCACTGCCTCCTCGTCGATGAGGGTCATCACGCTCGCCAGCACCCGTTCCATGTAACGGCCATCGTAGAAGAAAACCGGCACCTTCGCCGCCGCGCTGGCCTCACGCACCCTTTCCGACAGCTCGCCTATTGCCACCGGCTTGATGGCAATGGCCGCCACCCCGTGCTCGATCAGCGCTAGCAGCGCCTCTTCCGCCAGCTCGGGGTGCATCTGGGCGAATCCGAGCGTGGTGAAGATGAACTCGCCGGGCACGAAGGCGTGGTAGTCGTGGAAGAAGGGCTCGTAGTCCAAGGTGCCGCAGTTGATCACCTCGCGCCCCTCGAATCCCTCACAGGGAGCCGCCAGGCTCACATTGTCGAAAACGGGGAGAGCCAGCACGTCTGCAACGGTAACCATGGGGCCTCTTTCGTTTGATTGCACAAAAATACCGGCGATCATTGTACTCCAACACCGGTGCGGGCTACTTCTGCGCCTTGTTTGAGGTTGTTACCACCTGCCAAGCGCTCTGCTATAATTCCAGCTCGTGTGAGGGAGGGAGCCATGATCAACATTCCAAGCCCGGCCGTGGCCATCGTCGGGCGTCATAATTCCGGGAAGACCACGCTGGTGGAGAAGCTCATCGCCGAGCTGGTTTCCCGCGGCCTGGACGTTGGCAGCGTGAAGCACCATAGCCACAAGGGCTTCGACATCGATTATCCGGGGAAGGACTCCTACCGCCATCGGGCGGCCGGCGCCAGCGAGACAGTTATCGCTGCTCCCGGCCAGATGGCTCGCATCAAGACTATCGATGGGGAAGTGGAGTGCCGCGACATCGTGCGCAGCATGCCCGGCCACGACATTGTACTGGTGGAGGGCTATCGCAAGAGCGGCCTGCCAACCATCGAGATTATGCGCTCGGGAAACGCCGCCGACGTGGCGGTGGCCCAGGCCTTTGCGAAAGGGGCCAGGAGCGGCGCCTCGCTGGGCACCGACTTCATACAGGCTTCTCGCGGGCAGGCGGCATTCCATGCCGACCTGGAATCTAAGATGCCCCGCGCCAACACCGTGGCCGTTGTCACCGATATCCCGGAGGCGGAGGAGGCGGCGGATATCTATGGTATTCCCGTGTTCGGCTTCGACGATGTGGCCGCGCTGGGGGACTTTCTGCAGGAAACATACACCCGCCATTGCGTGTCTGTGGTCATTCAGGCGGGAGGGGAGAGCCGGCGCATGGGGCGCTCGAAGGCCACGGTGCCCTTCGGCGGCAAGCCCCTTATCAGCCGTCTTGTCACGCGGTTGGCCCCGGTGGCCGATGAGCTCATCGTCACGACCAATGAAGCCCCCAACTTGCAGTTTTTGTTGGAGGAGTTTCCCCAGCTTGACATTCGTCTTGTGCCCGACATCCACGAGCAGCGGGGCGCTCTGCGCGGTCTGAACACCGCATTCGCCGCTGCTCGGTTCCCTTATGTGGCGGTGGTGGCTTGCGATATGGTGTTCGCCAGCCCGTCCTTGGTGGTGGCCGAGGCGGTGCGCATGTCCGAGACCAAGGCCGACATCGTGGTGCCGGTGAACCAATATGGCTACGAGCCCTTCCATGCCCTGTACCGCCGCAGCGCCTGTCTGGCGGCTTCCGAACGGGCGCTCTCGCAAGGTTGCGTACGCGCTCAAGACCTGTTCGACGGGCAAGGGCTTGATATACTCGAATTCACGCGCGACGAAGTGCTGGAGGTAGAGCCCCGCGGCGGTTGCTTCGTGAACGTGAACACCCCCGAGGACCTCAAGCGCGTGGAGGAGTCCTTCCTGGGGGATTAGGAAGTTTGGAATACTCGTAAACGTAGGGAGCAGGAAAAGCCCATGCCCAGCTTGAACGATGTGGTAGAGGTTGCGAATGCGCTGGAAAGCGCGGCGGTCATCGCCATGCCCGACCGATGCGTGAAGGTGCGCAACCGCAATTCCCAATGTCAGAAGTGCGAGGAAGTGTGTTTCAGCCATGCCATAGAGGTAAAGCTGAACGAGATCAACGTTTCGGGGGCCCTGTGCGTGTCCTGCGGTTCCTGCGTGGCAGTGTGCCCCACTCAGGCGCTGGTGCCGTTGGAACCCACCGCCGAACAACTGGCAGCCCGGGTTCAGGCGGCCCAGCAGAACCTGGGCAAGCCCAAGGCGGTCATCGCCTGCGCCCGCATGGAGGCGCGCCACATTGCCGACCCCGACACCTTTGCGGTAGTGCCCTGCCTGGGGCGCATCGAGGAGACCTCGCTTCTTGAGATTGCCGCCGCCGGCGCCCAGGAGATAGTGCTGGTGGACGGCACCTGCGCCACCTGCAAGTACCGCGATGTCGTGCCAGCTGTTGATGCCACTCTGGCCACCACGCGTGCGCTTCGCAATCTCATGGGCAGCAAAGTCCTGCTTTCCCGCATGTCCGATTTTCCGCCCGACATTCCCGAGGACCCCGCCAAAGCGGTAGGGGCATCGCGGCGCAGCTTCTTCACCGATGCCAAGGCTTTTGCCCAAGAGGCGGCCATGGAGGTGGCCGAGAAGACGGTGCTGGACTCTTTGGGAATGGGGCGAGACGAGAAGGTGGCGTCTATTCGCGAGCGGCTGAAGGTGTCGCAGGCGGGCAAAATGCCGCAATTTCCCGCCGAGCGCACGCTGCGGCTGATGGACGCCATGTGCCAGCTGGGGGATGCGCCGCGCAAGGACACCATCCAAGGGCGCGATTTCGGCAGCGTGACAGTAAATGTGGAGAAGTGCACCGGTTGCGGTATGTGCGTGATGTTCTGTCCCACCGATGCCTTGAACTATAGCGAACTGGAGTCCGACAACCCCGACACCAAGCTGGTGGAGTTCTCGATGGCCGACTGCACCCAGTGCATGCTGTGTGCCGATTCCTGCATGGCCAAGTGCATCACGGTTTCCGACACGGTGGAAACTGCCGAGCTGTTCGACTTCGAGCCCCGCATCCTCGAAATCGGCAAGGCGCGCCCAAAGCCCCAGCTGTTCGGCCGCAAATAGTTCTCCCTCTTCCCCTTGCCTTGCGGTGTGCTATACTGCCGCTTGCTCACTTTAGTGTGATAAAGTGCATGGGAACAGAATAACTGAACTCGAGATAGAAGGGAACCCGATGAAGAAGTTCACTAAGATTTTGGCGTTCGCCGCCACTGCCTGCTTGGCGGCGGCCCTGGTGGCCGGTTGCTCGTCCGCCCCGCAGGAAAGCGCCGATAAGCCAGCAGCCGATAATGGCGCCTCCCAGCAGCAGGCGGCCCCGAAAGAGGACGCGCCAGCACAGGCCACCAAGCTCATCGTGGGCTACGACAATTCCTACCCGCCCTACGGCTTCATCGGCGACGATGGCAATCCCACCGGCCTTGACCTTGACCTGGCTGCTGCTGTGTGCGAAAAGCTGGGCTGGGAGTTTGAGGCCGATGCCATCAACTGGGACAACAAAGACAACCTGATGAACCAGGGTTCCATCAACTGCATTTGGAACGGCTTCACCATGGAGGGCCGCGAGGACAAGTACACCTTCAGCGAGCCCTACATGCTCAACGAGCAGGTAGTGGTGGTGAAGAGCGGTTCTGGCATCAACAGCTTGGCCGACCTGGCTGGCAAGACGGTGGTCACCCAGGTTGACTCTGCCGCGCTTGATGTGCTGGAGGGCGATCGCGCCGACGTGAAGGACACTCTGGCCAGCTTGGACCAGATTGCCGACTACAACAACGCCTTCATGCAGTTGGAGTCCGGCATGGTGGACGCCGTGGCCTGCGACCTGTCCATTGCCGCCTATCAGATGGCTGCCAATCCCGACAAGTACGTGCAGCTGGACGAGCCCTTGAGCTCCGAGCATTACGCCGTGGGCTTCAAGAAGGGCAACACCGAGATGGCCCAGCAGGTGACTGATGCCTTGAAGCAGCTCTACGCTGACGGCACTGTGCAGAATCTGTGCGAGAAGTACGAGGAGTATGGCGTGTCCATCGACAACTGGGTGCTGTTCGACTAACCAATGTGCGTGCGGCGCGCAGCGCTTGCGGCGCCCCAGCCCGGCCCTGCTTCCCTAAGATGGGGGCAGGGCCGTTTTGACGCCTAGGGGCATCGCCGCAAAGTGGTGATTCTTCGTAGGGCGGAGATTCTATCTCTGCCTAGCCGACAGCTTATACGAGCCTGCGGCCCAGGCAGACATAGAATGTCTGCCCTACGAAGAACCGTTTAGGGCTAAGATGCTCTTGCCGGTCTGATTCAACGGCGGCTTGGTCCCTGTCTTGGGGCAGGTGTCGGCCTGCGGCTCGCGAAAAGAGGAGGAATGCCATGGAATTCGGCGTAATGATGGGGATACTGCTGGACGGTCTTCAGCTAACGGTCCTCATCTTCTTCGTTACTCTGCTGGGGGCGCTGCCCCTCGGCGTGGTAGTGGCGCTTGCCCGCATGAGCCGCTTCAAGCCACTGTCGCTGGTGGCGCAGTTCTATATCTCCATCTTGCGGGGCACGCCGCTCATGCTGCAGCTGATGGCCATCATGTTCGGCCCCTATTACCTTTTCGGGCTGGAGATGGGCACCGACTGGAAGTTCGGTGCCTGTGCCATCGGCTTCATCTTGAACTATGCCGCCTATTTCGCCGAGATCTACCGCTCTGGCATCCAGTCCATACCCCGCGGCCAGTACGAGGCTGCCAGCGTGCTTGGCTACACGAAGGCACAGACCTTCATGAAGATAGTCCTGCCTCAGGTTATCAAGCGCATCCTGCCCGCTATGGGCAACGAGATCATCACCCTGGTGAAGGACACCTCCCTTGCTTTCGTGCTGGGCATCATGGAGATGTTCAACGCTGCTAAGGCTTTGGCGGCCCGTGAGGTGTCGATGGTGCCCTATGCCATCGCCGCTCTCATCTACTGGTTGTTCTGCCTGCTGATCGAATTTGTGATGAATAAGATTGAGAAACGATTGGACTACTACCATGACTAACGCCGTTGTTAGTTTGCAGAATGCGAAAAAAAGCTTTGGGGCCAACCAGGTGCTCAAAGACATTTCACTCACGGTGCAGCAGGGGGACGTGCTGGCCATCATCGGGCCGTCCGGTGGCGGGAAGTCCACGCTTTTGCGCTGCATGACGCTGCTGGAGACGCTGGACGACGGTTCTTTGAGCTACGGCGATTTGGAGGTGTGCCGTCGGCAGAACGGCCGGGCCGTCTACGGCGGCAAGGACGTGCTGGCCAAAGCCAAGGGCCGCTTCGGGCTGGTATTCCAGAACTTCAACCTGTTTCCCCACTACACAGTGCTGAAGAACATTACAGATCCGCTGGTCAGCGTGCAGAAGATGCCGCGGCCCGAAGCGGAGGCGCGCGCGGTGGAGCTGCTGGCGAAGATGGGGCTCTCCGGCAAGGAGGCCATGGTTCCCTGCGAGCTTTCTGGCGGTCAGCAGCAGCGGGTGGCCATTGCCCGGGCGCTTGCCATGAACCCCGATGTGCTGTTCTTCGACGAGCCCACCTCGGCGCTCGACCCCGAGCTCACCCGCGAGGTGCTCAAGGTCATCCGCGACTTGGCCAGCGAGCACATGACCATGGTCATCGTCACCCACGAAATGAGCTTCGCCCGCGATGTGGCCGACCGCATCATATTCATGGACGGCGGCGTTATTGTGGAGCAGGGGCCGGCCGAGCAGCTGATAAACAATCCCCAGCACAACCGCACCCGCGCCTTCCTCTCCAACTACACCCAAGGGTAGAAGCATTCTCCAGTTAACCGCCGCGTTTCGGCTGTGGCGTCTTCGCGTGTGCTGCCCTAAACTGGGGAAAGTGCATGAGAGAGGAGGCGCGCCATGACCGTGACTTTCTACGTGGCCCGCCATGGCGAGACCATATTCAATGTGATGAACCGGGTGCAGGGCTGGTGCGACACGCCCCTTACGGAGGCGGGGGAGCGCGCTGCCGCCGACCTGGGGCGCCGTTTGGCCAACCGCGACTTTGTGAGCGGCTACTCCTCCGATGCCGGCCGTGCCCGCGCCACGCTTGAGATTGCCTGGATTGCCCGATTGGAGGCTCGCGGCGAACCTGTTCCCCTTGAGTTGCCGCTGCATGCCGACCCTCGTCTGCGGGAGTGGTGCTACGGCCAGTTGGAGGGGGAGGACCGGGCGCTTATGCAAGATGCTCTGGCGGAGTGCTTCGGGGAAGTGCTGCCCCGAAGCCAGCACAACCAGCGGTTGCCGCTCATCGCCGACTACTTTGCCGCCATCGATACCACTGGCCGCGCCGAGGACTTCGCCGCAATCGAGGCGCGGCTGCGCAGTTTCCTTGACGATGTGGGAGCTAAGACCGAGGCGGAGGGGGGCGGCAACGTGCTGGTGGTTACTCACGCCTTTACCGTGCGCACGCTGGTGTATCTGTTCGACCGTGCGCGGGTAAACGAGCCCGAGAAAATCGGCAATGCATCATTCACCGAACTGGTGTGGGATAATGGAAACGTCACAGTGGGGCGGATAGGAGTTCCCCCGTATCGCAGGTGACAAACAAGGAGAAAGTCCCAACGGACGCGAAGCGCCCCGACTCCCACCAGAGCCGGGGCGCTTTGTTGCCCTTCTGGAAGTGGGGCGGGGAGGGGAAGCCGGCGCCCCGTCCCGGGGCCGGCCGGGGGCACCCGCCCCGAGCGCGGGGGGGGGGGGCGCGGGGCGGCGGGGGGGGGGGCGGGCGGCGCGGGCCGCGGCACCGCCCCCCCAGC
>CANSTH010000070.1 GCA_947649875.1 uncultured Parvibacter sp.
TGAACTTCGACCGCTTTGCCGATTCGGTGGGCTTTTCCGGAACTACTACGGGAAGCAATTCCTCGAAGTCCCACATCCCCTCGGCAAATCGAGGGGCAGGTGCCTACGTGGCCCTTTACGGCATGGCCGACAACCCCACGCGGGAACTGTGGCTGGAAGGGGTGTTCCGTTCGGAGTTTAATCGCAACGGAAGCGATCCGCAGGAAAGCGATAAAGCAGCGTTGGTGGTGCAAAAGCCCGCTCCTGTTATATATACACGCGCCTTCGACAATCGCAGTACGCTGCAATACGATAATCTGTCCACCATACCGGCACCAGGACGCATACAGTCGGCGCCTCTGTTCAAAGAGCGTTCCGGCTTTTTGTTTCAGATGGGTGTGAGCGGCGGGTCTCACATGGCACCTGCATCCTTCGACATGACGCCGTTGCCGGCTGAAGTGTATGAGGGCAAGTTGCGCGGCTTTGAAACCACCCATGTGTGGGTGAGCGGACGGCTGCGCTCTAGCAGCGATATCGAATCAGTTGCTTTCCAGGTGAGGGATGTTGCAGGCGCGGTGGCGAACGTGGTCATCGACGGCACCAACACCGATCCGGCGCTGAACCTTGCCACTTACGTCAAGAATGGCGGCTTCGATTTTGTGCCCAGCGCCTGGGCCGATGCCTCCGGCAGCGGTCGATACCTGCTGAAAGTGAGCGTGAAATACAAGAAGTTCAATCGCTACACCACTCCTTCGGCCAGCCCTGCCAATATGGCCAACGAGCCGCTGGTGGCCATTTACGGCAAACCCACAAAGGTGGGGGACATCACCGTAACGGGTACGTTTCGCTCAATGTACGGGACGGCGCTTGCCCCCGATGTGTCTGCTAGCGACACTTCTACGTTGCGGGTGGTGACGGCCGAGCCCCAGCTTTCAATTAGTCGAGGCTGGACACTTGACGGCTCTGCGGTGGGTGGCGCTCCGTCTCCTGAGCCCTATAAGCAGGCGGACGGTTTCAACCCAAGCCTCTTCCGCTACCTGAACTCCATTCCTTATCGCTGGGGTGAAAGCGAGTCGCGCGAGAAGGCGTGGACGGTGTACCACCTTACCAATCCCACTGAATCGGCAGCGGATTTCATAGACCTAAATATGGTGCTGGACCAAACTACCGTAAACGGCGCAGGGGTAAAGAGCGGCTTCGTGCCCACAGATTTGGTAGTGGACGGCTTTACCCGCGATGCGTCCGGCACTTGGTGGTTAAAAGGTTCCAGCATAATCGAGGGGATAGACCTGTTCTACAGCGATCACACACCGGTGACTGTGGCTTCGACCACGGGGCCTGTGGGTTTTGCCGTCGACGATGCCAGCACATCCCGTGTGTCTATCAGCATGGCTACGCTGGCCAACCATATCTCTGGCGGCCGCCTTACATTGCCCATCGACGATGCGACGTATACCAATACTGCTAAAGTAGTGAAGTCGGTGCGCATCCGGTTCACCACCTTGGGCGAGGAGATGAGCGGCTCCCGCCAGATAGACTTCTATGTGTACGGCAAGATGGAAAGCCATGGCATAGCCGCCTATACCGATGAGGCTCCCTCGAGCACCACTACTGGCTATGTGGATAATCCCACTCGTTATATCACCACCCATGCAGCCCTCTATCCTCGTACTGGCGATTACGGCTATGCGCTTGCCCGCAATGCGGATACCGATATCCCCGTTCAGGCCTTCCGGTTTGCTGCGTTTTCCGAGGCGTTCCGCGGTGCAGGCAGCCCCATCACGTCGGCGCCAAACCCCGGTGCAATAGTTGAGGTTGCCCATGCTGACACCGAGTCGGGCTACACCTTCCGCATGTGGAATGAAACCCAGGCACGTTCCGATAAAAACAACTTTGTGTTCACGCTAGATAGCGTGGGGGACAAGTCCGGCGGCCATGGCCCCAAGAGCGTTCACGGGCTTTTAACGCACCGCGTGGAGTTCGATGGCGCTCTTATCGCTATCGGAACTCGCCCCGGAACTGTTGGCTCGTCGCTTCAAAGCTTGACCTTCAGATTCATTGGCAACTCCAGTGACGCCACGGTCACCATAAGCGCTGCGCAGCTTTCGCAGTTTGCCCAAGGTGGGAAGTATGTTTTCGATTTGGACAACAGCCCGCTGTTTGCAACGTCTCGGGGGCAGTACCTGCGTTCTGTTACGGTGAGCTACGGAGACGTTGCGCCCAAATATGTATGCGGTAGCCTGCAGGCGCGCTTCTTCGGAGATGTGGATTGGTATACCGAGGTGGTTGAAAGCGGCGCAGGGTTGTACTTGCCTGGCAAGGTAGCGGCTCAGCAAACCGGCATGCCTGCAGGTATTGCTGCCCGTAACGCCGTGGCTGACTCTTCTCTTACGGTGAAGAGGCCGTATTTGGGCGTGGAAACCCATGGCAGCTATGCTGATGTTTCGGAATCGTCTCAGTATTATGGGGGAAACTGCGACAACAACCGCACCTATCTGCCGGTGCCCTACGATCGCGATTACAACCTGTGGGCCAAGATTTACAACCTGGACAACTTCTCCAAGCTGGAGAAATGCGATGTGAACATCAGCCTGTTCCTCGAGCGCGAAAACGTGCCCTTGGAGGGAGGCAGTGGAGCCAATTGGGTGTGGACTGGCTACCATACCACGGCTATGACGGTATCCCGTGATCTTATGGATCGCTTTGAAACGGTGGGACAGATTTGGCTCTACGGCGTGGATGACACGGCAACTGCGAAAACGAACCTGGCAACAGTTATGCTGCAGCCGGTGATGAATGCAGCCGGTCGGCCCACGGCTTTCCAAAATCCTGCCACGGGGATTACCTATGCCCTGAGCGGGGGTTCCCTTGTGCTGACCGAGGCGCAGTTGCGGGACATGGGCATCCAAAACCTCTATCGGGTGGATCTTTACGACTGGCTGAATATGCGGTCGCAAATTGCGTCTGATAATTTAAACGCTCAGACCGTGATGTTCGAGGGCTTCTCCGACACTGATTTCGGTCGTGAGACCATAGCCATCAAGGCCAGTGCCAAGATGTACATGGGTGGTATTCGTCAAAACCCCGCCTGTACACTGGAGAAGCATGACGACACGGCGGTGTTGGTGTCGAAGATGCTGTTCGACACGGTGACCGATGCCGCCTACAGCGACAAGCAGCTGAACCGCCGATTCGATCGGTGGGCTACTAGCGGCGAGGATGGCCATGAGTGGCGCAGGCACAACGTGAGCTACAAAGCGCCTGAAGATCAAGATCACGAACTTCAGATAGGCTATAAAGCGCAAGGCTCGTTTTTGGTGGACTTGCGTCAAGGACTTTTGTCTGAAGATGAGAGGATTTCACAGTACGAATTCAGCAAAATATGCCCCAGTTACAACATTAGCAACAAGGGCAACAAGACCTTCAACACTGGTGCCGAGGTGACTATCACCCAAACGTTGCCCTCGGCCCACTTCGATGCCTACTTCCTGAAGATTCATCCCTCCGCAATTGCTTATATGCAGGATGTGACGGTGCTCTACGGTGACGGTACCACCATGCATGTGGACTTGTCCAGCTACGTGGCTGGTTCTGGAAATGGCAACTCCACAGCCGGAGGTCAGCGCTATCTGCGTTTGGACCTGCTGTACAAGGAAAACGGTATGCACAAGCCCTTCTTCCGCACCCAAAACGGATCGCCCACCGACACCGATGACTACGCGTTCCGCAGTGCCTACGATGATCTGGTGCTCCAATCCGATCGCGTTCAGGAGATAACCTATCGATTCAAGATCAACCAAATCGCTCGTAACGGCAATGTGGCCCGTGATCCGGATTTCGGATCGTGGTTCAATTGGAAATCACTGGAGTCCACCCCCTTTGAGGTGTCGGGACGCTTTGTTCCCGCCAAGGACGTTACCGATACTGGTGGCATTTGGGCGGGCCAGGGTACTTCCACCGTGCGAACCTCCCTTCGCGTGGGTGGGGACTACTCCGGCAACCACCATTTACGCAAAGCAGCGGTGCGCTTTGATCGCGCGAGTGACCATAGCGCGGCAGACTCTTATCGATCGAAGTTCTCCTGGCAGGACTACCACAAGAACACCGATGTGGCCCAAGAAGTGGTAATGAAGATGCGCCATCTGCTGGCATCGGTGGACTATCGCATCTATGAAAGCGGCAACTATGTGCGAGTGGCCGCTCTCACTGATTTCGCCAATGGCAGCCGCAAATTGGACGGCAACACCTTCGATACTTACGAGGAGTACCAAAACCTCGCCAATTGGGAAAAAGGCCAAGGGGTGAAGGGCAATTGGGAGAAGGCGCCTTTTGGCAAAGATACCCAGTATAAAGTGTCGTTCTATCGATGGCAGACCGCCATGAAAACGCCGGTGGACTATGTGTTCGGAACCGATAGTTACCCGAATAAAACCGGATGGGGTGACTATACGCGCGGTTACTATCGCAACAATGACTTTGTGGACAAGGGTCACATATTCGACTTCTACAATAATTCGTGGCGTTTGGTCTCGTTTGCCGACGAGATTCACGTCAAGGAAGACTTGCCGGTTATTCGCCCCGATGAGAACGGTGTGTACTACGGTTTCCTTACCACGGGCATGACGCTGCCCTACGGCGATGGCGATTATTATGAATCGCTGCCCAACCCGTCCGATACCGGTTACGACGACGACCCCAGCGACCCCGATCCCGATGGTCCGGGCACTGGTGACCCAACCGACCCAGATGACGGTATAGTCGAGGACGAGGTGAAGGACGATAAGGAAGAGCGCAAATCCATGTTGCGCTACGTGGACTATGTAGACTTCTATATCCGCGACTTCATGGTGGACGTGAACGGCGATCCGGTGGCCAATGCTGCGGGCGAGTTCCAGTACCGCACTGCCACTGGGGCCTATGTGGCCGCCAGCACCCCCGGCTATACCCGCAAGGTGCGCATCGGGAAGGATCAGCTGAACTACACTGCCGCATGGAACGACAAGAAAGACGTGCACTTCCGTTTCGACCATGTGGAAAACGGCGCCTATACCCAAGACCCGGCTGGTCAAATTAGCTTCGTGCAGCAGTCCGACCCGTACTCCTACATCTTCGAGCTGAGCAACTATGAGTTCGTGGTCAGCTATGATGTGGTGCTGTCTGATGTGCACGGTTCGGCCGACTATACTGCCGAAACCGGCTTCAGTACCAACAGTCACGGCGATGTAATGGAGAAATACAACAGCTGGAACCGTGCCGATCACGACATGCTGGTGTACGGGCGCCCCTACACCTGGAAGCCCATCAATGTGTCCAAGGAGCCCTATAAATCCGATTGGGCCCGCATGAAGAAGGACTCTCTGAACACGGTGTGGACTTCCACTTATCGCGACTACAGCGCTCTGGCAGATGCCAGCGGCAAGCGATACCTGGAAAAAACGCGAGACGGCGGCCCCTCTGACGGCTACGGTGATAACGGCCATTACAAAGACCGTGCCTATATCGTAAGCTTTGGCATTCCCATCGAGGCCAATGTGTGGCTGGACGCCCAAACCGGTACAGGCGCTAACGGCGATTACACCGACATGTACGATTACAAAGACAACAACGTAAAGAATGTGACTCCCAACATCGGCACCTTCGAGGCACGGTTGCAGAACTTAAAGGATAAGGGCGGCGAAGACGCCGCTGGCCGCGCCACTCACATATCCTTCGCAAAGATGACCTCGCAGCTGTCCAGCTACTTACGGTTGCAGAAGGTGTACATCCCTCGGGGCTTTATCGATAATTTGGTAAAGAATCGGGATGGTTCCGCCGAGAATGGCGGCTGGTTCGAACTGCAGCGCTTCGAGTTCACGGTGCGCACACAGGCAGGAGACCAAACCGTGGGCGCTACCTGGCAAGACTTGGTGAATGCGGGAATTACCGCAGCGCCTGGTACCAGTAGCAAGTACCCCGATTGCTACGTGATAGATGTGGAAAAGTACCTGCGCCAGAAGTTTGCCGATGGCACCTGGACTCTTCAGACCTACAAAGCATGCAATGCCACCAATACTATTGATGGGTACCGTAGCAATTCTCAGGTGAATATCGATTACGGGCGGCCTCAGGTTGCATCAATTACGCTTTCATTCGATTCGCCCAATGCGCTGCAGCGGCGCGAAAAGCGTATGTTGGACTCGGAAGAATGGCTGGCAGACACCAAAGCTAAGGCCATGGTAGTGGATTCTCGAAATCAGGACTCTACGGCATTCGCCTTTGCCTACGATGGGGTTTATGTGGATCGCACTCCCGATGGCTTTACCACAGCAACTGAAACGGGAAACGACCCAGCCAAGGGCAATTGGGACGATCGTTCCACTCCATCCTTTGGGAAGCAAGGTACGGCGTTCGCTCCTGTTGCCGGCACTGATACGCTGGTGGTGGATGATCTGAAGTCGAAAGACCCCCATGCTGACATGTCTGTGTTGCCCACCGTGATATCCGATAACGGTACATACGAGCTACATCATTTGCTTGGAATCCTGGACAGCTCCATGGTGCGCGGTGCCACATTGCCGGTGCGTTCTGCAACTGGTCAAGTAACTGGCACGCGCCATGTGTTTGCCTACGACAAGGCGGAAAGCGACGTTGAATCGCCGGTGTCCTTCGACCCTGATTCCGATGCAGCCTGGACCAATATCCCCGATGGCGGCCTTTACGTGGGGGATTATGTGGAATACGACCTCTACATTGGCGCTGACGCCGCCTCTGTGCTGCCCATGGAGTCGCTGAGCGCTCGTTTCGAGGTGCCGCAGGGGCAGCGCATTGTGGGCTGGGAGGTAAAGAAGAAGCAGGGTTCGTCTGGCAAGTGGGAAGATGACAACAGCTGTGGGCTGCCGGTGAGCGCCAAGCTGAGCGCGGCAGATGGAACTGATGAGCGGGATTGCTTGCCTCAGGTAGACTATTCCCAGACCATCACGGTAACTCAACCGCCAGACCCCGACCCCGATCCGGATCCAGATCCCGATCCCGATCCAGATCCCGACCCCGATCCAGATCCCGACCCCGATCCGGATCCAACTGATCCAACTGACCCAACTGACCCGACCGATCCGGCCGACCTCACCGATCCGATCGATCCAGCTGATGCGGCCAATCTGGCGGATTCCGGTAACTCCGGCAACTCGGCAGTCTCAGGCGTTCTTGCGGATTTGCCTGAGTTGGAGAGCCAGATTAGCCCCGAGCGGCCAAGCCGGCTTTCGGCGGCGGATAATCTGCTGGCAGTGTTGGCGGACGAGGCCGCATTGCCCTTAGCTACGCCCATCATCACCACAACGGAAAACTACGCTTCTAATCGCGTGTTGGAATTCCAGGTGGGGCGTTCCATGTACGAGGTGGACGCAGGCGGCAACTACGTGCTCACCCCAGAAGCCGACCGCGTGGTGCAGCCGGGCAAAGGCGTACATATTCGCGTGATTACCCAACTCACCGATGAGGTTTCTAACAGCGGTTACGATAAGGTGCGGGAAAACAGCGCCTGGCACGACGACCGACCCGTCCACTACCTGGGCTATCATCCTGAGGCGTACTTCTACGGCGCCTCTGCCCCAAAGCATGGGTTTACCCAGTACCAAGCAAAAGGCAGCAGCTACAACAACTGGATTAATCCCTTTGCCCATTCCGATGACGAGGGGCTGGGGACAAACGATGTTGCCCATGAGCACAGCACCAGTTATGTAGTGGGCGGTATCAAGCAGTATGCTTCACGGCTGCGCTCGAAGCTCACCTATTATCAACATATTGCCGATGAAACACGGATGCAAACGATTACCAGTCCTACGGGGTCCACGTCGCTGCAGCCGACGGACCACTCTGCCGATCCCCAACTAGATATTCAATTCACTGGCACCTCGGCATCGGGGGTGGCTAACGTCGATGGCAACCCAGCCCAGATGACCATCTCCCACTTGACGAACCCCACTTATCACACAGCCAATATAACGGTGACGGTGCAGCTGTTCGATGAGCAGCTGCTGAAGGGCTTCGAGCTTACTGAGTCCCCCAAGCTTGCCGCAGGGAACAAGGCGGTTCTCAAGCAGAATGGCACCGCCGTCCCTTTGCGCTATCCAACGTCCATGCCCCCGAGCGTCAATCTGACGGCTGGTAGAGCCACCGCGTTTTCGGACGGGCTTTCTGCCGGCGGCAACAAACGCCCCGCCATCAAGGTGGAATACTTCGATGCGCCGGGCGGTAACCCTACGGTGGGTGTATGGAAGAGCGAGGCGCAAATTCTCAACGACCACGGTGCCAACGTGCAGGCGGGCTTCTTGGTGAACGTGAACCCCTTCCGCACGGTAACTCAGGTGCGTTGGACCTACTTCGATGTGCCTGCTACGGCCAATGGCGCAGGGGGCACCAGCGCGCCGTTCGCTCTCGATGATGTGGCGCTGGTGGGCGTTGGCCGTTACCTGGACAATCGCAGCCAAACCTCCGCCTTCCATTATTCCGGTACCTATCAGGAGCAGGAAGAAGGCTGGACCAGCTCTAACTTCCAAATGGACGTGGGCTACACCCACTATCACGAGGAGGCCACCCAACTGGACTTCTGCGGTACTCCGAACAACCAAACGGGAGAGTGGTTCTTGCTAGAGGAACCGCGGGTGCACGGCCTGGTGATGACCAAGCAGGATTCGGCGGCGCAGCAGCGCTTCACCACCTATCGACGCATGCCGGTTGTCCGCTTCCAAACCCAAGCGTTCCAAAGCGAGCAATTGGCGAAGCGCCCATATGACCCGGAAGCGCAGCAGAAAATCGGCTATTTGCCTGGTGAGCGCATCTGGTACAAAGACTCCGTTTACAACGTGCCGAAGGGCACTCGCTCCAACGCGGGAACCCAAGACATAGAGGGTGAAATCTACAACCCCGTGTTTTACGAGCGCATCCCGCTGAACTATTTGGTGGACGATGACGGGTATGAGATAACGGCGGAGTACTTGCAAGCGCGGCTGAGCCGCACGGGAGCCGTGCGCTGGACGGACGCACAAGGACACGATGTGCTGAAAGAGCGTACCATTGATCAGAAAGTGCACCTGCGGGTAACGCGAGTGAGCGAGCAGGATGCTGCAGAGCTGACGCCAGATTACGGCGGGATGATGGTGTACCAAAACGCCGCCCAATCGGTTGGAGCTTCCACAAACCGCGTGTTCCAGGATTTGGTTCCGCGCAGCTCTAGCATGCAAACCCGTTTCGCCTTGTTCCGCATCGAGTGGGTGCCAGACGAAGACCTTACTGGTGGAGTTCCCATGGTGCCTGGCGGACGCGACCCATTGAGTCCTGCCGACAAGACGGCTCCCGGAAACGCTTGCGTGGAAATAGGAGACACCATCGAGTTGGTGTTCGACGTTACGGCGGCGTTGGACGGCTTGCCCCAGGTGTACACCAATGTTGGAGCCAATACCGGACGCTTTACCGGTACAAGCGGCCTTGAGCCTTGGTATTTCCCTCGCATTGGCGAGTATTTCCACCAATGGTCCTCAACCGACCGCTGGACCAACGCCGGAGCCAACCCCTTCTCCGATGGCTTCGGGCTCACCGGTATTGCCCGCGGCGTGAAGAAGATTGACAACCAGGGCGTGTTAATGGACATGGACTATCTCCACCACGATGCCGCCTTCACGGCGGATAAACCGGGGTCGGTAGATTTGTGGGAGATGTTCGACGGCTCGTATACCTATATTCCCGGCACCGGTAATTCCTCGGAAGTCAACCAAGTGGTGGGCTACAAGGACAATAAGGGCAACGTGCAGGACTATCCCGACAGCACGCATACCATTCCCATTTACGGATGGACCAGTAAAAACGCCCATGGCTTGGACGGCAGCGGCGGAGGAGCCTTCATGGATGCCGATGTGGCATCGAAGAACTACGTGCAAACTGCCCGCTATACGCCGCGGCCGGCAGCGCTGGGCACGGTGGCCAATGTTGCTTCGCGGTTGCCCTCATCGGTGTGGCTGATTACCCCCAACGGCCAAAGCCGTAACCGGTTCCAAGAGAATCGCTACTTGCGCGATTATTGGACGTTCGTCACCCAGCTGCGCACAACGGGGGCTCGCAGCACTATTGATGGGTCGGAAGCGGAGTGGGGCTCTAAAACCCCGCTGATTTGGAGCGAAACGCGACTGCATCTGCAGAAGGCATGGTTGGCGGTGGCCAGCGATTTCAAGGCCGGCTCCACTGGCGCGGTGGATGAGACGGCAGACGTGGAATCGCAGCGCAAGTACCAACTGTGGGATGCCCGTGAGAGCTGGCCGGAGAGCAACCCGCTGCTGACTAACTACAAGGGATTGTTCTACGGTCAGTACACTACTGCCCTGCAACAGCGGCAGAGCTATACGGCAAAACTTCAAGCGCTGAATTACGGCGATCGCACGTTGGACGGTGTGGAGTTCACCTATGTCATGCCCTATGGGGCCGAGCCGGAATTTGCCCTGGATGCCACTGGCAAACTAGTGCCCAAGGTGAATGCGCAGGTACTCTCCGGTGCTTCTGGGCTCTCTGGCCTTGATAACGATCCGAAGTTGGCGGAGGGCTACCAGGCCATCGATCCATCACGGGTGACGGTGGAAATCCTGCAAACTCCTTATTCCGCCTATGCCGGGTACGATGCGCCCAGCTCATCGCAAAATCCGGCAGATTATCGCAATGGCCTTCAGCTGAAAAGCGGTGCGACTGATGTTTCCGGACGCATAGACCGTTCCTCCTACGAGTCTTTGAACACTGCGGGCGATCCCGCCCTAGGCGCTGCGCCGGAAGTTGATTTGGCGCAGATGACCACGCAAGAATATGTGGATAGCTCTCAGCCGTGGGTGCTGAAGATTACCGTGCGCCAGCCGCTGGGGAAGTGGTTTGGCCGCAGCGCCGATGGCACGGCGGTGGGCGCGGATAAAAACGTTGTGGACCCGGATATCTACACGGGAGATGCCGGCTACAAGATTAATGTTTCGGTGGCGTCGCGCCTGTTTGCGAATCCCGCCAATGAGGCGGGAGAGTGGTACGACCGTGTGCTGCTCCGTCCATGGGACGTTGGCGATGCCACGGGGAGCGATGTGGCCCAAGGCCAGCGCCCCAGTCGCTCCAGCGCCTATTTCCAGGTGTTTGATCTCGACCACTATGAGGGCGCTGCAACGGTGGCCGATACGGACAAGACTGATGGCGACCTGAACAATATTCAAATGGGAGGCATGGACTACCAGGTGGTTATAGCTGACACCTATCGCAATGACACATCATGGGGCTCCTTCAATCTTCCCAGCGTGAACGGTCGTACTGTGCTGAGTAACACGGTGACGGGGCGCTTTGGCCCCGAAGAGGCAGAAGTCTCCCTGCTGCAGGGTATGAAATCTGCCAACCCTGCTGCAATTTCCCCTGACCCCGTCCCGGCACGACCTGGCTCCGACCCGAACCCGGAGCCAGAGCCCGAGGAGGGTGGTTACAAGGAGGGACCGGCGGCGCCATTGACCCAAGACGAGGGTGATTCCTCTGACGGTGCCGCCGAGCTCTTCGACCCTGCTTACGTGGTGTGGTGGAAGGCGTACAAGAACGAAGAAGCAGCATCGGCCCCCAAGGTCTACGCCCAAAGCGGCACTAAGGCCATTCAGCGCAAGCCGTTTGTGCGCGTTTGGAATACCATTGGCGTTGATGGCGTAGGTGCGGACGCCGATGCCTACCATGTGCAAGACGAGGGCGATATTCGCCAGCTGAACGTTCATGTGGAGAATCGCTATTGGTGGAACGACACGGCAGTGGATAGCCTGCTGCGCAACAGCACCGAGCCGACGGTGGTAAGCGAGCGCCGCGCCCATACGTATTCAGTTGATGGCGGCCAGATGGGCTCGCTTGTCAGCCCCATCATTACGGTGGTGCTTCCCAATAGTTTGGCACCGGTGGATTCGGCTACCCATAAGCCTTATCCGCGGGTAGTGGGCTTTGTGCAGAAGATGAAGGCGGCCGATTGGGATTTGGTGAATGCCTACGATGCCTCCTCTGACGCTCCTCAAAAGGTGGGGCCGGCTGCCAATATGGCAAAAGCCCAGGCGGAGGAGCTGTTCGATGCCACGGTTACCTATGAGCTGGTTGACGCAGCGGAAAGCGTGGCCCCCTCGGCTCAAGAGTATCGGTTCGTTGTGCGATTTGCCGCCAAGCACACGGCAAATGGGACGGCGGTCAACGAGCACATACTGCGCTCTAAGGGCATGGACGTGTTCAAATTCACCATTATGACAGTGGGGGATAGCCAGCTGACCGCTGCCGATCAATCGCATCCGGAAGTGCTGCGCAGCATGGAGAATATTCGCTCCTACGCTGCGTCCCAGGAAGACAACGCCCAGCTATTGGCCGACAGCGATATCGCGGGCAATCCCTATAAGGTGGGCAGTGCTTACCAGCGGCGCTATCCGGGCGATACATCCGATAAGCGCCTGGACTCGCGTCAGGTTACTCAAGCCACGAAGGCAACGGTGCTCACGCCGCTGGCCACTCGTTACAACCACTACAACGGCCCGCAT
>CANSTH010000071.1 GCA_947649875.1 uncultured Parvibacter sp.
ATGCTAAGTAACTCGATTTTTTCTGATGACGACCGGGCGGGAAGGCCTGGATGGTTGGCCCGGGGTGGGAAAGAGGAAGGTGGTGGGGAGGCAGGGGAGGCAGGGGAGGCGGGGGAGGCATCGATTTTGGGCCGACCGGGGCTTAGCTGCGAAGCCAGGGAAGCGGCTGAGATGCGTACGCTTTTTTACTGGGAGGAGCTTATTGGAACCATGGTGAAGCGGAGGCTTCTTTGTGGAACTCCGCAAGTTGCCTGCGCAGGAGGCGATGCTTGGCCAGTTGCTCTTCGGTAAGGGCGGGTACCCATTTCCCAGCCCTTGCCGAAGATTCTCTCACGATTGATTGGAATTCTTGCGAATCTTGGAATTGAGGATCGGTGAGCACTCGGACATCGTATCCGTCCATCTTGAGCGCGTTGCGTCTCCGGGCGTCCTGGGTGCGCTGCTCGGCGGAGGCGTGTCCCTGGGAGCCATCGTACTCAATTACTATGTGGCTGTCGCGAAAAAGCAAATCGCATGTTGCAGTTTTATGCTGGGCAACCTGTGCTGCTGCAGCGCTTAGCCTTACTGCTTTGTTCAAATCGGCCTTTGCGGCCCCCAATCCTCCTATGCATCGAGGAGAAAGTCCGAGAATTGCCACCTCTGTCTCTCGAACTGAGGCGGACATTCCGTTTAGCATTTTGGAGGCTCGGCGGGCAACGGTGGCCCCCTTTACGCCCTTGCAAGAGCCGGCAAAGGCGGCAATGCGTATTGGCGACGAAAGCGGGTGTCGCACGAGGACCGTTTGAGGATTCGGCTGCAGGCTTGGAGTATGGTCGGGGCCAAGACGCCATCCAACCACTGATGGGAAGCGCGCGGCGATGGGGTAGCCCCCGCATATCTCCTCGCCAAGGGCAAGAAGACCGCCAAAGCTCAAGTTTGTGGCAAGCTGAACAAATGTTAGCTCGGGAGAGGCCACAAAAAGATTAGGGGCAATTTGAAGGAAGGCCCTTTTTGGAAGCTGTTGCCAAACTTGGTGATATGTGATGTTCGTCACATCGTGTTTTCCCGGGGTTTTGGGAATGGCCACATGGAGTATTCCGCCTTGCCCAACAGCCACTCTCGCCTGGGTAAGGATTGTCCTGATGGCCCCTTTGTCCCTGTCGAGGGTTTCTGCGATTTGATTCTTGGTACAACAAGGGGCATTAAGCGTCGAGGTTGTTCGCATAGTTCCTGCGGGTAAAGAGCTAGCGGCCGAAGAACTGCCCGAATGAAAATCCCACAAAGGTACCGCGTTGCTGACTGACCACCAACGCCAGAACTGCAGAGCGCTCATATGTGTGAGAAACAGGTTCATTGCCTTACTTTACCAGGTAAAACAATAACCTAAAGCGTGATTTTGAAGTTTGCTCAAGGGTTGTGACGAATTCCGGAAAAGCGGAAACCCCCAAGACGCTCGGTGGGGGTTTGGCGTCTTGGGGATGGTTGGCTTGAAGCAGCTATTTAGTAGGGGAGGAGGCAGAGTCGACGGTGGTGCAGTTAGGGGTCGGACCAGTGGCGAACATGGCAGCGACAGAGGCGCCGCCTTCTGGGCGGTTGGCCAGCTTCAGGCAGCCGCCATGCTTGGAGCACAGTTCGCTCGCAACGCTCAATCCCGTGCCGAAGTGAATTGGCTGGCTTTCCTTGGTGCTTTCGTGCGCTCTTTGATGACTGGTTACCCTTAGGGGTGCAACGGAACATTCGGAAGCGGTGCTGTCTGCAAGAAGAGTTTCCCCAGAGGTGTCGTTCAAAGCCTCTGCCTCAATAACGTCATTATCATCGCATGCAACAGAGGTGGTACTGATTCCGTCGGCTTCTGTGGCACTCTTGTCGGCAGAGTGCCCCATAGCACTTTCGCTGAAGAAGGGATCGCAGCCGTGGGCGAGGGCGTTGGCAGAAAAGCCGGGGCCGTCGTCTTCCGCCTGCAACTTCAAAAGGGTCCCTCCGCTGGGCAGACTCACCGTAAGGCGCACGCGCGACTTCGCGAAACGCGCTCCGTTGGCCAGCAGGTTCTCCGCCACCTCGAGCACCATTGGCAAGTCGAGCGCCATCACGGTCACTTCACGAGCATCCGCACTGCTGAGCAGCAGGGATTGCGGGTTCGCTGCTACGGTTATCGCCTTGTCGCTTTCTTCGGCTATCGCAGCGGCCGCATCTTCAAGGGCCGCCATAAGCGCAGCAGCGGTAAGGGGGCTGCGCTCGGCCGTCCGGTCTTCCAGCTTCTGCAGCCGGCTCATCGTTTCCACGTAGCCCTCCAGCCGCTCTATCTGGGCCCGGAGTGTGGCGCAGGTGGCGGCAACAGCCTCCGCGGGCACCTGGCCGGCCTCCGCTTGGCGTGCCAGCATCTCCAGCATCTCCACACGTCCCCGTAGCACCACCAATGGCGTGCGCAAATCGTGGGCGAAAGCAGTGTTCAGCTGCCGGCGGTCTTCTGCGGTTTGCCACAACTGCCGCTGCGACTCCTCCAAAGAGCAGCGCATGGTCTCAAACGAGTGCGCTAGCTTCCCCATTTCATCGTTACGCTGGTAGCTTATGGAGCAGTCCAGGTTCTGTTGCGCAATGGCGTCCGCCGCCCCTTCCAGCAGCGCCACCGGTTTTGCCAACCGCGCCTTGTAAAAACGGTTCCCCGCCACCAAGAAGCACAGGGCAAACCAGACGACAATCAAGGCATAAGACACATTTTCAGCCGCTGACATGGCCATCAGGTCTTGCTCGGTGTACATGCTGGTGGGGAAATAATCGAAGGGCGCGGCCAGCTCGCCAAACGTTTCTTCAAAAAGCGCCTCCGCCTCTGCGGCCGTTTCGGGAACAGAGCCCAGCGCCATCGCATAGCTGCGAGCCGCAATGGTGTCCGGAGCCTCTTTCAGCATGGCGACGAAGCGCTCCCAGCCTTCCTGGTAGTAATAGTTCATAGCCTTGAGAGTCTCCCCGGAGCTGCCATCGTCTGGCTGCAGCGTAAGCGGAGGCGCATAGGGCTCATTGCCCAGTATCTCGTAGGCCCCGTGGAGGGAGAAGGTGCCTTGGATGCTGCGAATGTCGGTAATGGGCACAGCGTTCTCGCGCTGGGAGGGAATGGGGCGGCTGACAGGCACATACTCTTCTTCGCTCAGGCTGATGTTGATGCTCTCGCAGGGCACCAGCGTGCCGTTTGCCTTATCGTAGAGGTAGATGAAGTTGTTTGCGCCGCCATAGGACTGGTCGTAGATTCCCTGAAGCACGCGGCTAAGCCCCAACAGCGTGGCAAACGATAGGGCGCAGGCCGTCAAGACGGCAACCGCCAGGAAGATTAAAAACGACTTCCGCAGCGATAGGTTGGCCCGCATCTTTGCGAATGGGCTAGGGCGGACATCTTGGGAGGCCATGGGTGACTCCTTTCAGAAATAGTTGCAGGACGTTGACGGCCTGCGGATACGCGGATGTGCGGTGGCCTTTGTGGGGCCAAAGGGACGCGGGTAAGCGCGGCGCTTGAAGCGGGTTGGGAAACACGACGGTTCACAGAGCTCGGACGTGTGTTGGTAGCTTGCGGGCCGGATGACCGACATTGCCCCAAGTGGCTTGAGGAGACCCAGGCGGTTCCTTGACCTGTATCGTCGGCCCGCTACCCCTTCCAGCGGTAGCCTATGCCCCATACGGTTTCGATCGGTTCACCATCAGCCCCTGCGTCCAGCAGCTTCTTGCGGATACGACGGATGTGCTCGGTCACCCCTTGCGGGCTGCTCATGGCTTCCCATCCACCCACCTTCTGGTGGATGGAATCGCGATCGAAAACGCGGCCGGGGTGCTTAGCCAAAAGCGAGACAATGGCGAACTCTCGCTTCGTCAGGCCCACCGGCGTGCCCTCAACGGAAACCGAATGTTTGCGGAAGTCGATGGTGATGTCCCCGGCAAATCGCACTTCGGCCCGTGCGATTTGCCGACCCTCGCGCGCAAGGTGGGCCGCCACCCGCGCCTCCAGCACCGAGAGGGAGAAAGGCTTTGTCACGTAATCATCGGCGCCCGCCTCAAACCCTTCCAGTGCATCGGCGTCCTCAACCCGGGCAGTGAGGAACAAGATGGGGCAATGGAGGTGACCCCGCAGCCGCCGACATACTGTCAGGCCGTCCATGCCGGGCATGGCCACATCCAATAGCACCAGGTCGGGTCCCTCTTCTGCCAGCTTCAGCGCTTCAAGACCATTACGAGCCGCCAGCACCCGGTAGCCCTGTCTTGTGAAAAAGGCCCGCAGCAAGCTCAGAACGTCTGGTTCATCGTCGGCTATGAGCAGGGTGTATGTTTCTTCGGCTTCCATGATGAGAAGCTTACCAGCCCAATCTCTACGAATTGTCTATATTTCAAACTTTTTGGGCCCGCTTACATTTGGGACGACAGAATGAGCAGCTTCGAGCCATCGCTGGAAGTCAGGATGTTTATCATCAGAATCTTGGCGAAGGGGACATTTCTCGAGGTTTTTGATCAGAAAAAATCGAGCTACTTAGCATTTGGGTGCTCGCGGGAATCGAGGCCGGCCATTTCACCCGAAAAAATCGAGCTACTTAGCATCCGATTGGCACAGTGCAGAGGAGGGCCGAGGGGTAGGACACCATTGTGCCTGGTCAGAAAGACGATGCGTTCAGGTCATCTTTCGCAGGGCCTTCAAAAGCGCCATCTTGATGCTAAGTAGCTCGATTTTTTCGGATTTGAAGGGCAAAAGCGCGCCTGGTGGACGCGGCTGCGGGACAGCGCAGATGAGCGGGTGAACCTCTGCCGCCATCGGCGGGGTGGCGTGGGTTGTGGGCGAGGTGTGAAACGCGTCGGCGCGGCAATGTAATACAATGCCAGCATGCGAAAGCTGAAGGGAAATATCTTTGATCGGGTCCGCGGCCCTTTGCTCAGCGTGTTCACCATGATCCTGTCTCTGTGCGCCTTCATCATGGCGTTGTGGATTCTCATGATCATCGTGCGCTTGATAGCGGGGTGGCCGTTGTGATGCGGCGTGCTCTGACCGCTAAAAGTTCTGCTCTGTGTACGCAAATTGCTGGCAGCATGGCATGGTGCGTAGTGAGAGGGCGTGTGGAAGCTCAAGCAGCCAGGATACGAATTGCTGGCGACTTGGCGCGGTGCACCTCGACTGGTGCCTTTTCTCACGGGCGTGGCCTCTTCTGGGCGGGGTGGTAGCCTATGTGGCAGCGATTCACCTTGCTTGACCTGAGGGTTATCGGCCATTACCTGGGCACGTTGATCATGTTCTTCGGTCTGCTGATGTTGGTGCCGTTTGCCACCGCGGTGTATTTTCATGAATGGCAGCCGGCGGCCCGGTATTTCTTCTCTGCGGGATTGGTGCTGGCCATTGGCGCGGCTTTGCGCTTTCTTCGCGTAGAGTCGGGACGCCTCAATCGTCGCCAGGCGTTGGCCATTACAGGTACCGCCTGGCTGGTGCTGGCGTTTTTCGCCTCAATCCCGCTGTACTATTCCGGTCATTTCCTCACTTATAGCGATGCCCTGTTTGATGCCGTATCGGGCCTCACCACTACGGGGGCATCGGTATTAGTCGACTTGGACCACCTGTCCAATGCCGACAACATGTTCCGCTTCATCATGCATTTCTTGGGCGGCTTGGGGTTGATTGTAGTGGCTCTTACCGTGGGCCTTTTGGGGCGGCAGTCCAGCGCTTCGCTTTACAGCTCGGAGGCGCGCAGCGAGCACGTGGTGCCAAATGTTGTTCAAACTGCCCGGTTCATCTTGCGCATTACCCTTATTGTGGTGGCCATTGCCACGGTGCTGGTGTCGGTTGTGCTGTTGACCATTGGGATGGAGCCGGCCCGCGCGTGGACCCAGGCGCTATGGTTATCCATTTCTGGTTTTCTGACCGGCGGGTTTGCCCCAATGGCGCAATCGGTGCTGTACTATCATTGCGCGCCACTAGAGTTCATCCTCATGCTGCTGATGATCATGGGGTCGATCAGTTTTGTGTTGCACGGCGAACTGTGGAAGGGGCGCATCATGCCGTTCTTCCACGACATCGAAACACGCACGATGGTGCTGTGGATAGCGGCGATGACCATCGTGTTCACGGCATCGCTGGCGGCTACACAGCTGTTCTCCGATCTTCCCACGCTGCTGCGCCGTGGGTTGTTCATGGTGGTGTCGTCGTTTACCACCACGGGCTTTCAGGTGATCACCAGCAACCAGCTGAACACGGTGCTTTCATCGGGCGCTTTTCTTAGCCTGGCTTTGCTGATGTCTGTGGGCGGTGCCACCGACTCCACGGCCGGCGGTATCAAATTTATGCGGCTGGGAGTTATCTTCAAGTCGGTGGTTTCCACGGTTAAGGAGGCCTTGGCGCCGGATAGCGCTCGCGTGGTGGTGTCTTATAACCATTTGGGTCGTCGCGTGCTGGCGCCCAGCACGGTGAAGACCGCCATGACCGTGTTCATCCTGTATGTGGTGATTTACGTGCTGGGCACCTTGGTGGGCATTGCCCATGGCTACGAGGCGAACGAGGCTATTTTCGAATCGGTGGCCATGACGTCAAACGGCGGCATTGTGTCGGGGTTGGTTACGCCGGGCATGCCGGTTACGCTGGAGCTTTTCTACATGTTGCAAATGTGGGCGGGCCGTTTGGAGTTCGTCACGCTACTGGCGCTGGTGGTAGAGGTTATCGCCTCCATTGTTCCGCAGGGCAAGTTGGGGAAGCGCAAATGAGAAAGCTGCTTGTTCGGAAAGAGATGGCCAATGGGGCGAAGAAGGCAACGGCGCCTATGGTGTTACGAAAGACGGTGACGTGCGCTGCCGCCGCCGCGCTGGTGCTGTGCCTGGCAACGGCGGCGAACGTGGCGTTTGCTGCAGAAGACGATGGTGCGGAGGCGCCCTTGATCAGCGTACCTGGCGCAGAGGGTGAGACGGCTGCGAGCGGCGCCCAAGGGACGGACGATAGCGTGGATGCTTCGGGTGGCGCTTCGGCGCAGGGCGGCACCTCCAATAGCGAAAGCGCAAGCGAGGGTGATGACGCCCCCTCTGAGGGCAACGATAGCTCTGCCGGGGAAGAGGCTGGTCAATCTGGCGAAGGGGAGGCTTCTGCCAACGGCCAAGCGGAGGTGCAGGAGCAGGAAGAGCAGCAAGAGCAACCCCAGATTGATCCCGACAACCGGGTCAATCCGCAGCAGATGCCCGATAGCTCCTTTCTGTATGACACATCAATTGCCGAACTTGCAGACGCCGACCCCTACATGAACAACCAAACGGTGCAGATTGTGGGCGAGGCTATCGGCGACATATTGAACGCTGCCGATGACCCCAATTGCGTGTGGGTGATGCTTCAGGAGAAGGTTGATAATGACTATCCGCAGATTTCCGTGTTCATGACCAGATCTCAGGCCGATCTCATCGACCACCTGGGCCGTTACGGGGTTCAGGGAACAAAGCTCCAAGTGCGCGGCGAATTTCACCTAGCTTGTCCGCAGCATGAGGGCCTCACCGACCTCCATGCCGAGAACGTATCGGTTGTGTCTCGTGGTTCGGTGACCCCGCAAACGTTCGATGTGCAGCAGTTTGTTCCCGGGGCTGTGCTCTTCGTGGTGGCAGGGGCGCTGTTGCTGGTTTTCCGACGCCTTCAGGAGGGACAGCGCTAGTGGCAATGCGGGGCGAAGTGGTTAAGCTCGATCGCGGTTTTCCCCTCATCAGGCTGGAGGATGGTACGCAGTTGCGGGCAGAGCATGCCGTTTCGCTGGTGAAAGGCGGCGGGGAACGGGCGGTAGTTGGCGATGAGGTGATGGTGGATGTGCCGGAAGAGCACGACAAGGCCATCATTGTGGAAATTCTGCCGCGGTGGCGTACCTTTACGCGCAAAGATCCTACCGAGCGGGCGCTGCCCCAAGTGCTGGCCGCCAACTTCGATCAGGTGATTGTGGCCCAGCCCATAAACGATGTGAATTTGCGCCGGCTTGAGCGCGAGTTGGTGCTGGCGTTCGAGACAGGGGCACAGGTGGCAGTGGTGCTAACCAAAGCAGACCTGGCTGCCAACTTCCAGCAAATGACCGAAACCGAGCAGCAAGTGCGAGCGCTTGTAGGGCCCGAAGTGCCAGTTTTGGTGATGAGCGCCCAAGACGGTGCCAGCGTAGAGGCGGTACGGGCGCTTATGGAACCGGACACCATGACCATACTCATCGGCCGTTCGGGTGTGGGGAAATCGAGTTTGGTGAACTTGCTGGCGGGCAGTCAGCTTCAGCAGACTCAGGAAGTGCGCGAGGCCGATGGCAAGGGGCGGCACACCACCGTGAGCCGCCAGATTGTGCCGTTGCCTAACGGCGCCCGTGTGGTGGACATGCCCGGCGTGCGCGGGCTGGGACTTTGGGAAGCGGAAGAGGGGCTGGACGCCGCTTTTTCTGACATTGCGGCGCTGGCCGAGCAGTGTCGCTTTCGCGATTGTCGACACCAAAACGAGCCTGGGTGTGCGGTGCGGGCCGCTGTGGAAAGCGGTCAGTTGAGCCCGCAGCGCTTCGCCTCCTATCAGGCGCTTGTGCAGGAAACACACGCGCTGAAACAGCGCCGTGAAGAGGCTCGTTGGATGCAGAAAGAGCAACCTCCCGTCCGTAAACGCCCCCACTCCGCCAAGCGTTCCAATCTCAAAAAACGCGGCGGCAAGAGGTAGGCGTAGCCCTCTTCCTTTCTGCCCGAGAAATACTGTTTATGCGGCGTTTAAGCGCGGCTTCAGTAAAACGGCTAAAATAAGTTGGCTAATCAGCTTTTGCGCGGCCCCGGTGTGTAGATGCCGGTATGGGCCGCCTATGTATGTGTAGGCATTCGGGAAGGACTTGCATGAATCCAGTCGTTATTATCCCGACGTTCCATACCGGGCGTCGGCATCGGCCCGGCAGTAACGCAGTGGCCACTTACGACCACGCAACTCCGCTCAACGAGCCCGGTGAGCTGGACCGCTGCCTAACATCGCTGGAAAAAGTGGACGATTTGGGGCTTGTGGTGGTGCTGGTTTCTGCCGAGGCCGCTATCTCGCGCCAGGCGGAGGAGAAGGTGCGCGCCATTGTAGCGGCGCACCCGCAGTTGAACGTGATGGTGGTGGGGCAGGACGCCTTGGCGCTCATTCGCCAGCGTATGGAGCAGTTGAACGTGGGGAAGCTGGATTACGAGATTGGGCTTTCCGGTTACGGCGCTACCCGCAATGTGGGGTTGGTGGTTGCCAGCGTGCTGGGGTTCGATGCGGCGGTGTTCATCGATGACGATGAGGTGATAGACTCGCCCCGCTTTCTTCATGAGGCCATGTACGGGTTGGGCAAGCTCACCCGCAAGGGCATTCCCATCTTGGCGAAAACCGGCTACTACATCAACGATCAGGGCTCGTACCTTTCGAAATGGGAGGATGCCTGGTACAACCGCTTCTGGCAGCAGGGGGCTGCTTTCAACCAATGGATAACCGCTGCCATGAAAGGGCCGCGGCTCTCGCGTTCGAACCATGTATGCGGTGGATGCCTGGCGGTGCACAAAGAGGCCTATCGTCGATTGGCTTTCGACCCGTGGATTGCCCGTGGCGAAGACTTGGACTACATGCTGGATTTGCGCATGTACGGCAGCGATATATGGTTCGATAACAAGTGGAAACTGCGCCATCTGCCGCCGGAATCTGCAAGCGAGGGCGACCGTTTCCGGCAAGACATTTTCCGCTGGATATACGAGTATCGCAAGCTGGAGTACAGCCGGGCGCTCATTGACCTGCAACAGGTGAAGCCCGAATCGCTGGAACCATATCCGGGGCCCTTCTTGGAGCCGGGGCTGGCACGGCGCATTGCCATTACTGCTTTGCTGCGCAGCTTTGCCCGCGATGACAAGAAGGCCTATCGTCGCGCAGCGAAGGCTGCGCGCAAGGAGGCGCAGGTATTTGCCGAGCGCAACTGCGCCAAGTATTTCAGCTTCCAGTACACCTGGCCCGAGCTGATTTCGCGCGTTGAGGGTGATCAGATGCTGGCCCGCGCCTTGGTGAACAGCGCCTTGGTGGCTCACGAGGCGATGCAGGAGGGGCAACCGATGCCGCAGGCGCAGGCGCCGGCAAGCCAGTCGGCAAAGGCCGCCCAGCCAATGCCGGAAAGTCAACCAAGGCCATCCCGACAGCCGCAGCGACCGCCGGTTGCTCCGCGTAGCACGAACATCGATCCTGGCGCCACCACCGAGATTCGCCTGAATTTGAGCGACTTCGAGGACTAAGGGACAACGATGGAAATTGTCGGGCTGGTGGCTGCCTCGCTTGTGGTAGGGCTGTTGGTTGGTCTGCTGTCGGGGCTTTTGGGAGTAGGGGGAGGCACCCTGTTCGTGCCGCTGTTTCGGCTGGCCTACGGGTTGCCGGCCCTCGCCTGCACGGCTACCTCGATGATGGCCATCCTGTTCACTTCGGTTTCCGGAGCGGTTTCCCATCTGCGCAACCGCACGTGCGTTCCCTGGTTGGGGCTGGCGGCCGGCTTGGGCGGTGCGCTCACTTCTCCGGTAGGCGTTTACCTGGCCACGCTTTCACCAGAGTGGATGATTATGGTTGCCGCAGCCGCGATCATTGCCTATTCATCGGTCACTATGATACGCAAGGCGCTGGCTCTTCCCCGGCTGGAGAAGGGGTTGACAAAGCGGCGTCTGCGCGAATTCTGGGAAAGCCGTAAGGCGAAGGCCGATGCGAGCGCAATTGCAATTGAATCTGCACGTGATGCCTCGGGCGCTAGCCAAGCTCCAGGCGTGGCTCCGGACTCAGCTGCAAGTTCGGCTGTGAGCGCGGCCACAAGTGCGGCTGCAAGTCCGGCCGCGGCCTTGGGCCCAACCGCAAACTCGGCCGCAGAATCAGTCTCGCCTGACATTGCGGCTCCTGCCCCTGCAGCTTCCGTCTCCCTGACCCAAGCCGATTTCCCCATGCAGCTTCCCTTGGTAGCGAAAGGCGCGCTTATCGGGCTGGTGGCCGGCGTAATGAGCGGATACGTGGGCGTGGGCGGCGGGTTTATCATGGTGCCCATGATGCTGCAGATTTTGAAGGCCCCCATGCGGCTGGTTTCGGGCACTTCGCTTATCGCCGTGTTCATTCTGGCTATACCCTCCGTGGTTTACCAGGCCATTTTGGGCAACGTGGCATGGATTGCCGGCATTGCCATCGCTGTTGGCTCTATGCCGGGGGCGGCGATTGGTGCTAAAGTGCTGCCGTGGATTCCCGAGCGTACGCTGCGCATGATGTTCGGGGCGTTCTTGTTGGTGGTGGCCGCGCTGATGGTGGTCAACCAGTTGGGTGTTTGGGGTTGATCGAATGGCCGAGATCTTGAAAAACTACCGCGATGTGGAGTATGCGCAGAAGCGATTCCCGCGCTCTTTCACGCTGGAGATGCTCACCTTTACCGTGTCGGCGCTGGCGGCGCTGGCCATGATATGGATGCTGTTTTCCCCGCAAATTTCCATCCCTGCGGTAGTGATTGCCGGCGTGGTGTTCACATTGTCTATCGTTATCGTGATTCGTCTGGTGATGGATCCCGACTCAGTGCGCGCCCATCAGTCGGAAGAGGTGCTGGTGGTGGCCAGCTGCATGTTGGGCCTCATGAAAGACGGCATGACTTCCCAAGCGGCTCAGCAGATTTGCAACCTATTGCTGCCCTCCACCGCCGCCATCGCCATTTCCATCACCAATCGCGAGAAGGTGCTGGGCTATACCGGTGCGGAGGCGTTCGAGAATCCGGTGGGGGGCGCCATTCGCACATCGGCCACTTACGATGCCATTGAAGACGGCGAAACCTATGTGCTCTACACCGCCGACGAGATTGGCTTTCCCGATAAGAAAACCCAGATAAATGCCGCGATTATTGTGCCGTTGAAGGTGGGCGGTGCGGTGGAGGGCACCTTGAAGTTCTACTACCGCAACGGCAAGAAGATAACCGAGACCCAGAAGTCCATTGCGGAAGGGTTTGGTTTGATGCTCTCCAGCCAAATGGCCGCTGCCGAGTACGAAGAGCAGCGCAAGCTTGCTACCTCGATGGAGCTTAAAATGCTTCAGAGCCAGATCAACCCGCATTTTCTGTTCAACACTATCAACACCATTGCCTCGCTCATTCGCACCGATCCGGCGAAAGCCCGTGTGTTGCTGCGCGACTTCGCCGTGTTCTACCGCTCCACGCTGGAAGATTCCTCCGATCGCATTTTGCTGGAGCGCGAGTTGCAGCAAACCCAGCGCTACTTTTCGTTTGAAGTGGCCCGTTTCGGCGAAGATCGGTTGGAGCTGCAAGTAGATCAAACTGACGACTTCAGCAAGATGATGGTGCCGCCTTTTATCGTTCAGCCGATTGTCGAGAACGCCGTGAAGCACGCCATGCCATCGGAGGGCAAGCTGACGGTGCGCATTTCCGCTGAGATCGACGGTGAAGATGTGATTGTGGTG
>CANSTH010000072.1 GCA_947649875.1 uncultured Parvibacter sp.
ATCGGCGGCGATTTGTTCCAGGGGCTCGCTACGGTGCGCTGCTCGGAGCTCGGCTACTGGAACTTCTTCGCCCCCATCCTGGACTACACGAGCGCGAAGGCCTATGCGGATTCCATTCAGAGCTACATCGACAGCGGCATGATCCGCTATCCCTCCGAGCTGTACTATCCCATCCGCCTGAAGAACTTCGGCCCCTACAGCCTGGACGGCCTGCGTGAGGGAATCAGCCACATCGAGCTGCGCATGGTGGACTTGAACCCGCTCGTGCGCGCCGGCATCGACGAGCGCGACGTGCTGTTCAGCCAGCTGTTCCTGGTGTGGGCCGCCTCGCTTCCTCCGGCGGACCTCACGGTGAAGGACCAGGTGCAGGCCGTGCAGAACTTCAAGAACGCCGCCCACTACGACCTGAAGACCGTGAAGATCGTCATGCCCGACGGCTCCGCGCATTCCGTGGTGAAGGCGGCCAAGCGCATCATTGCCGCCATGGAGGAGTTCTATGCCGACTTCGGCGAGTCGGTGCACGACTGCCTCGCCTTCCAGCGCCGCAAGTTCGAGGAGCCCGAGTGCCGCTACGCGTGGAAGATCCGCGAGCAGTACGGCCAGGGCTTCGTAGCCCGCGGCCTCCAACTCGCCCGCCAACGCCAACGCGAGTACCTGGAAGAGCGGTAACGCGCCCTTGCGTCACCTCACGCCCTGTGCTATCATGCCCTCTCGCCGACAAGGCGGCAGCGCTTAGGCAGCGCAAATAATACCTGGCGGCTCCGGTTGATCACTGAGAGCTGCGCGGCTCGACCGCAGGCCTGACAAGCAGGTCATTTTCAAAGCCAAATCCGCTTTTTGGTTTTTTACGCCCTTGTGCGATTTTTTCTTCAAATCCTCTTGCCTTTTTGGTACTATCTTGCGTTGCTGCTTTATCAGTCCGTTTTGGAGGAGCAACTTTTGGCTAAGGAAGATGTAATCGAACTCGAGGGCACGGTGCTCGAAGCCCTGCCCAACGCGATGTTCAAGGTGGAACTCGAGAATGGTCACACCATCCTCGCCCACATTTCCGGCAAGATGCGCATGCACTACATCAAGATCCTGCCCGGCGACCGCGTGACCGTGGAGCTGTCGGTGTACGACTTGAACCGCGGCCGCATCACCTACCGCTTCAAGTAATCCCCCTCCGGCCCGGTAGGGCGCCCCCGCGCGAAGACCCGGATCCTTCGCGCGCGGTCACAGCTGAGAAAACACTCGCCAGCGGCTGGGCGTGCACGTATAGAACGATCCGCATACCGAAAGGAAACGACATGAAGGTACGTCCCTCGGTCAAGAAGATGTGCGACAAGTGCAAGATCATCCGACGCCATGGCAAGATCCTCGTCATCTGCGAGAATCCGCGCCATAAGCAGCGTCAGGGCTAGGAAGAAAGGACTCTGAACAAACATGGCACGTCTCGTTGGTGTCGATCTTCCCCGCAATAAGCGCATTGAGATCGCCTTGACCTACATTTACGGCATTGGCCTCACTACGGCCAAAGAGATCATCGCCGCTACCGGCGTCGATCCCGACATTCGCGTGAAGGACCTTTCCGAGGAAGACCTCGCGAAGCTGCGCGACTACATCCAGCAGAACCTCAAGGTCGAAGGCGACCTGCATCGCGAGGTTTCTCAGAACGTGAAGCGCCTGATGGAGATCGGCTGCTATCGCGGTCTGCGTCATCGTCGCGGCCTGCCCGTTCGCGGCCAGCGCACGCACACGAATGCCCGTACCCGCAAGGGTCCGCGCAAGCAAATCGGCGGCAAGAAGAAGTAGTGAGGTAAGCAAACCGTGGCTAAGAAGCAAGTACGTACTACGCGCATCAAGCGCTCTGAGCGTAAGAACATTGCCGTGGGCGCCGCTCACATCAAGTCTACGTTCAACAACACCATTGTCTCCATCACCGATCCCCAGGGCAACGTGATCTCCTGGCAGTCCGCGGGCACCGTGGGCTTCAAGGGCTCTCGCAAGTCCACGCCGTTCGCCGCGCAGATGGCCGCCGAGGCCGCCGCGAAGACGGCCATGGAGCACGGGCTGAAGAAGGTTGCCGTCTACGTGAAGGGCCCGGGTTCCGGTCGCGAGACCGCCATCCGCTCCCTGCAGGCTGCCGGCCTCGAAGTGGCCAGCATCCAGGACTGCACCCCCATCCCGCACAACGGCTGCCGCCCCAAGAAGCGTCGCCGCGTGTAACTGAAAGGATCGTACATTATGGCAATCAACAGAACTCCGGTTCTCAAGCGCTGCCGTCAGCTGGGCATCGATCCTGTGGTGCTCGGTTACTCCAGCAAGAAGGAATCCATCCGCCAGCCCAAGCGTCGCCGCAAGGAGAGCGAGTACGCTATGCAGCTGCGCGAGAAGCAGAAGGCCAAGTTCATCTACGGCGTGCTCGAGAAGCAGTTCCGTGGGTACTTCAAGCGCGCCAAGTCCATGGAGGGTCAGACCGGTGAGAACCTGATGACCATCCTGGAGACCCGTCTCGACAACGTGGTCTTCCGTCTGGGCTTCGCCCGCACCCGCAAGGAAGCCCGCCAGATGGTGACCCACGGCCACATCTGCGTGAACGGCCGCCGCGTGGACATCCCGTCCTTCCGCGTGCGTCCCGGCGAGCTCGTCTCGGTGGCCCCCAAGGCCAAGGAGCTTCTCGTGGTGAAGAGCGCTCTGGTTTCCAACGAGCGCGTTCAGGTCCCGGCATGGCTGGAGATCGACATCGAGAAGCTGCAGGGCAGCGTGCTGTCCCTCCCGACGCGCGACCAGATTGATCTGGACATCAACGAGCAGCTCATCGTCGAACTGTACTCGAAATAATCGCGACTTTTTTAGGAGGCTACCCATACATGACAGAGTTCATGAGGCCTACCGTTACCACGGAGGAAGTCAACGACACCGTTGCCCGCTACATTGTCGAGCCGCTCGAGCGCGGCTATGGCAACACGCTGGGCAACTCCATGCGTCGCGTGCTGCTCTCCTCGCTGGACGGGGCTAAGGCCACCGCCATCCAGATCGAGGGCGTCCAGCACGAGTTCACTACCGCGGAAGGCGTCATCGAGGACATCGCCGATATCGTGCTGAACGTGAAGGGCCTGGTGTTCTCCCAGGTGTCCGACGAGGCCGACGAGGCGACCGCGCACGTGTTCGCCGAGGGCCCCTGCACGGTGACCGGCGCCGATCTGGAGGTGCCGGGCCAGTTCAACCTGGTGAACCCCGATCACGTCATCGCCACGGTTGCCGACGGCGGCCAGCTGGACATGACCATCCGCATCGGTGTCGGCCGCGGATACGTGTCCGCCGAGCGCAACAAGCGCACCGAGGACCCCATCGGCATCATCCATGTGGACTCGCTGTTCTCGCCGGTGCGCCGTTGCACCATGAACGTGACGGACACCCGCGTGGGGCAGCATACCGACTACGATCGTCTGGTGCTGGAAGTTGAGACCGACGGCTCCATTGCCCCCACCGAGGCAGTGTGCCGTGCCGCCAACATCATCAACCAGTACATGGGGGCGTTCCTCAGCCTCTCCGAGGCTCCGGAGGAAATGGAGAAGGAAGTTGTTTCCATCTTCGCTCCCGAAGGCCAAGAGTCCAACGCCGAGCTGGACAAGCAGATTGAGGACTTGGATTTGTCCGTCCGCTCCTACAACTGCCTGAAGCGTGCCGGTATCCATTCGGTGCGCCAGCTGGTGGAGTTCTCCGAGAACGACCTGCTCAACATTCGCAACTTTGGTGCGAAGTCCATCGAGGAAGTGAAGGACAAGCTCATTTCCATGGACCTCAACTTGAAGCTTTAGGAGTAGAAGATCATGAGACACAACAAGAAAGGGCGCAAGCTGGGCACCGACTGGAGCCACACCCATGCCATGAAGCGCAGCCTGGTCACTGCCCTGTTCCTGAACGACCGCATTAAGACCATCGAGTCGCGCGCTAAGGAAATCCGTCCCGACGTGGACAAGGTGATCACTTGGGCCAAGCGCGGCGACCTGCACTCTCGCCGTCTGGCCATCGCCTACCTGAACGACAAAGAGCTCGTGCGCGAGATCTTCGAGAAGGTGAGCCAGGGCCTGTTCCAGGATCGTCAGGGCGGCTACACTCGCATTATGAAGCTGGGCAACCGCAAGGGCGACAATGCCCCCATGGTTATCATGGAGCTGGTTACCGAGCCGGTGGCCGGCAAGAAGGCCGCTGCTGCCCCTGCTAAGAAGAAGGCCACCCCGAAGAAGGTTGCTCCCAAGAAGAGCGAGGAGCTGGCCGAGGATTTGGGCTTTGAGGCCGATGGCACTCAGGAGCAAATCGAGGCCGTTGACGCTGCCGCCGAGGTGCAGGAGAACGGCGCTGAGCTGACCGATGCCGAGAAGGTGGAGGCCATCGAGGAAGCCAAGGCAGAGACTGCCGAGGAGTTCCGCGAGGCCATTGAGGAGCCCTCCGAGGCCGAGGCTGGCAAGGAAGCCGCCGAAGAGGCCGAGGCTGCTGCTGCCGAGAACGCCGAAACGGTGGACGCTGAGAAGATCGAGGAAGAGAAGGCCGACGTCAAGGCCGAGTAAGCCAGCTTCCTCCCATGTGGTTCTAATATCACAGCCGCAAAAAACGCCCCGTACTTCGCGGGGCGTTTTCGTTTCATAAAGAGAGCGCCCCGCATATGCGAGGCGCTTCCAATTTGCGTTATGCGCAGGAGCCGGATGGCTTACTTGTCCTCGGCCAGCTCCCCGCCAACCATATCGGTGCCCACTTGGGCCTGCTCGAACTCGAACACGGTTTCAGCAGCATCGGCGGCCTTGCCCTCGTCGCCCATGGCATCATAATCTTCAACAGAGGCCTCTGCCTCAGCGGCCACTTCCTGCTCGATGCGCTCCAGATCTTTCAGGGCATCGGCGGTCTTCTCGGCTTCGCTCAGAGCGAACTCTTCCAGTGCCTTGTCTTTGTCGGTCATTTTGGGCTCCTTTTCCTCGCGCTTTACTATTGTTTTGTAGGTGCAGGGGATGGGGGCCAGGGGAGCACCCTGTGCGAATCGCCTGACGCGCGACATCTTTGTCAAGTGCCCCAGGTTCGCAGTTCGCGCCCCCATCCAGTGCGTTGACACCATTGTATGGGGGCATTTTTGCCAAACGTTGCCGCTAGCCCGAACGCTTCCTCCCTGTTACCCATTCGCAACGGTCACGGGAACCAGCATGCTTGAACCCATGGGTTGATGAATAGCGCTTCCATCCTTTGGCGGCCTCACAAGAAAGAGAGAGGCCCGAAGGCCTCTCTCTTTCTTGACTCTGCTGCCGTATCCGCTTACTTGATGTTATAGAAAGCACTGCGGCCGGCGTACTTGGCGGCATCGCCCAGCTGCTCTTCGATGCGCAGCAACTGGTTGTACTTCGCCACGCGATCGCTGCGGGCGGGGGCGCCGGTCTTAATCTGGCCGGTGTTGCAGGCCACCGCCAGGTCGGCGATGGTCACGTCCTCGGTCTCGCCGGAGCGATGGCTCATCACGCAAGCATAGCCATGGGTCTTCGCCAGCTCGATGGCCTCCAAGGTCTCGGTAAGGCTGCCAATCTGGTTCACCTTAATGAGAATGGCGTTGGCGCAGCCCAGCTCGATGCCCTTGGCCAGGCGCTTGGAGTTGGTGACGAACAGGTCGTCGCCCACCAGCTGCACCTTGTGGCCGATGCGCTCGGTGAGCTTCTTCCAGCCGTCCCAGTCTTCCTCGGCCATGCCGTCCTCGATGGAGATGATGGGGTACTTCTCCACCAGGGCCTCCCAGTAGTCCACCATCTCGTCTGAGGTTAGCTCGCGGCCCTCGCCCGCCAGCACATATTTGCCGGTCTCGGCGTTATAGAATTCGGTGGAAGCGGGATCCATGGCGAACATGATGTCAGTGCCGGGTTTGTAGCCGGCCGCCTCGCAAGCCTTCACAATCCAGGCCAGCGGCTCCTCGTTGGTTTTCAGATTGGGGGCGAAACCGCCCTCGTCGCCCACGCCGCCGCCAAGGCCGGCATCGTGCAGCACTTTCTTCAGGGTGTGGTAGATCTCGGCACACCAGCGCAGCGCCTCGGCGAAGCTCTCGGCCCCCACCGGCATGATCATGAACTCCTGGAAGTCCACGTTGTTGTCGGCATGCACGCCGCCGTTCAGGATGTTCATCATGGGAGTGGGCAGCACATGGGCATTCACGCCGCCTACGTACTTGTACAGCGGCAGATCGGCCGATTCGGCTGCTGCCTTCGCCACAGCAAGGGAGGCGCCCAGCACGGCATTGGCCCCGAAGTTGCCCTTGTTCTCGGTGCCATCGGCCTCGATCATCATCTTGTCCACCACGCGCTGGTCCTCGGCCTCCAGGCCAATCAGCGCCTCGGCAATCTCCTCGTTCACATGGGCCACAGCAGTCAACGTGCCTTTGCCCAGATAGCGGCTTTTGTCGCCATCGCGCAGCTCTACCGCCTCGAACGCTCCCGTGGAAGCGCCAGAAGGAACAGCGGCGCGGCCGAAGGAACCGTCCTCCAGCACCACTTCCACCTCAACGGTGGGGTTTCCGCGAGAGTCCAGCACCTCGCGGCCGTACACATCGACGATCATGCTCATGTATGTCCTCCTAGACACGTCAAATGCTTTCGCTGACAACCAGCTTGTCAATCATAGCAGAGCCGCGGCAGCCATGAACCACGCCTTGGCCAGCACCATCTTAAAACCTCTGGAAGAGCGTTGAAGGCAACTTGGGGCCTGCGGGATTCGCCCTGGCAGAATGACGACGTTGAAGGCAATGCCGTCCTTTAACTTTTTTAGCGCCCTTAAACAGTCTTAAATGGGCGGGATTGATCAAGGGCTCGTGCCGTTGCTTTACTCTGCCTCTTGCACGAGGTCAATGAGCTCTTGTTGGGAGTGAATGCCCAGTTTCTGATAGATATGCTGCCGGTGGGTGCTCACGGTGGACTTCGACAGGAACAGTTGGTCCTGAATGAAGGGCAGGTTGCGTCCCTTCGCCAGCATCATCATTATCTCGCTCTCGCGTTCGGTGAGGCCATAGCGTTTGGCCACCAATTCGCACTTATAGCGGAAGCGCTGCTGGGTGCGCACGGGCACAATGGCCATAATCTTTCCTAGGTCTTCCGAGGAAAACACGAAAGTGGATACCACGATAAGCGCCAGAAGTGCAAGGAACAGCAGCTGATAGGCCCCGAATATCGTCACATCGCTGCCGGCCAGAACGGTTCGCCCCGTAATGATGCCCAGGAGCGGTCCGATGGCCCAGGCGGCACGAATGGAGGCAAAGGCGGCAATGGTGGCTTGTGGAAAAGAGCTGCAGATGCAGGCCGTGAGGATCCATATGAACATACCGAAGGCACCGTAGGCGGCAGAGCTTATGGCCAGGGGAATGAAGGAATTGACGTTGTCCAACAGGATCGGGGCCGGCAAGAGCATGACTCCCAAGGCGAGTAGGAGGCACACAGCGAAATAGCAGTCTTTTGCCGTGCGTTCAGTGCGCCGCAAGAGAAGCAGCAACGCCAACGCAACCACTACGATGGTGGCGATGAGGGAATCTGCCGCCTGCACTCCCGCGTAAGCATATTGGCCGGCATTCACCAGGTCCATCTGCATATACATGGTACGACAGCTCTCGCTTGCAAATCCCACCAGCAGCGATGCGGCGGCAATTCTACTCACGAGGCCGCTCCATATTGCCCTTTCTTGCGGGTCGGTAATGGGGGAGGGCTTGCTGCGCGTAATGGCTATGGCGAATTTCGCAGGAAAGCCCAGGCTGCCATCGGGCGTTACTTCGTTGAGTGCATGGGAAGAGCTGGGGGCATTGGACGATGCGGTGGCAGCTTCGCCCTCCAGCGTGGCATGGGCCATGCCCGCCGTGGTGAGAGCGGCACTGGCGAGGGGCATGAGGGCGGCAAAGGGAATGGCTAGCTCGGGATTAAGCACGTTGAAGACAACGAATAGCACTGATGAGAATATGGTTGAGGCCGCCGCGCACACCACTTTTCCGCGAAGGGTTAGCTGAGAAACGGCGAATCCGAAATAGATGAGGAACATGCTGGAAAAGAAACCGGAGAGCACACCGGTTAGCACTAAGATAATCTGTTGCAGCTCAGAGCCGGCTGGAGTGCCCATCGGCATGAACACCGTTGTGACGGCCGTGCCAATGGCGAGGGCAAGAAAAGTGGGGAAGTGGGCTAGCGCCATCCATACGCGCCGTTCCATGACCGCTGCTATTGCCAATGTGATGCAGACGGTGACGATTGAGATGAGGTAGACCGCATCCAGCACCGGTTCGCTGCCACCGGGGGCGGATACGTTTCCGTAGAGGGTGAGGCTCTTGAAGGACATGCCCACCCAAGCGCCGTTTGCCCCTAGCCCGAGGCCCACAAGCAGCTCGGGGCCAATTGATCCGATTGTCTTGCCTTTTGTGGCTGAAGAAGCGGGCATCCGCACCCTCCCCTCAAAGGTATTTTCGTAGCTCAATTATAGTGCCATGAGGCGGATATTGCTGATGAAACAAGTTGTAGATAAGGCGGTTATTGGAATAAGGCCTGGTCAATCCCCATCGTGCTGAGAGCATGATATTTGAGCTATCCGAAATAACGCCCTGCGCACGATGGGAAAAACTCGAAACAGCGTTGGCCGCCCGATGTTTGCGTGACGCTCTTTCGTCATTGTTTCCCTCGGTCTTCTTAAGGGAAGAAGATATCGAGAGGAGGAAACATATGAGTAAGCTCACCATGACGCGCCGTACTTTTAGCAAGGCGGCTGTTGTCACTGCTGCAGCGCTCAGCGTGGCCGCGCCCGCAGGCGTGGCATTGGCCGAAACCGAGGTCGATGCCAAGACTACTGGCGAGGTCAAGCACATCCGTTCCGCCTGCCGCGGGTGCGGCAAGATGGAGTGCGGCGTGTGGGTGACCGTCCAGGATGGACGCGTCATCAAGTCCGAAGGCGATGAGAGTGCCTTCCAATCCGCCGGTAACCATTGCGCCAAGGGTCAGGCATCCTTGCAGGCGGCATACCATCCGGATCGTCTGAAGTACCCCATGAAGCGTACCACCCCCAAGGGCGAGAACCCTGAGTGGCAGCGCATTGGCTGGGATGAGGCTTGCCAGATGGTGGCTGACGGTATTCACGCTGATCAGGCTAAATATGGCAACGATACCTGCATCTTTATGGGTGGTACGTCTCGTATTTGGTCTATGGCTCCGTACGGCGCTTTCAAGACCCTGTTCTCCAGCCCCAACGGCATTCAGGCTAACGAGATTTGCAAGGGCCCGCGCTTCTATGCAACTGCTCTTAATGACTCCAATGCTTGGAGCTGGATGGAAGTAGTAGGTCGTCCGCGCGTATTCGTGCAGTGGGGTGGCGCTTCTGAGCTGTCTAACTACGACGACTCCTGCCGCACCACCGTTGACGTGGCCACCCGTGCCAATACCCACATTCTGGTTGACCCCCGTCAGACTAACCTTGGTAAGGAAGCTGATATTTGGGTAAACCTGCGTCCCGGTACCGACGGTGCTGTGGCCAACTGCTGGGCTCAGGTCATTATTGAGAACGACCTCATCGACGAGCTGTATGTGCGCAAATGGATGAACGCTCCCATGCTGGTAATCCAGGAAGAAACCTTCCAGCCTTCCCCTTCTGATGCTACTACGAGTACTGCTTCTATGATCACCCGTCTGCTGAAGGAATCCGACCTTGTGGAAGGCGGTTCTTCGGGCCGCTTCATGGTGCTCAATGAGGTTACCAACGAGCTGTCTTACTACGACGCCACTGCTCCGGTTCCTGCCTGGGAAGGCGAAGAGTGGGTGCCCGGCGTCATTGGCCCTGGCAAGGAAGCCAATCAGCCTGGTCTGGCCGACACCGGTCAATCTCAGGGCTTTGTTCCGGATATGACTCCTTTCCCGGATGGTCTGTACCCGGCACTGTTCACCGAAGATGGTGGCCGTGAGGTAACTCTGAAAGACGGCACCAAGGTGCATGTGCGCACTGTTTGGGAAGAGTACGTAGACTTCCTGCAGGACTACACCCCCGAGAAGGCTTCCGAAATTACTGGTGTTGACCCCGAGGTGTTGAAGCAGGCGGCTATTGCCTACGCTACCCGCGTTGATCCGACCACTGGCTATGGCAACGGCGGCATTCAGTACATGCTGGCTGCTGAGCATGCTTGCAACGCTACTCAGAACAACCGCGCTTGTGACCTGGTATGCGGCATCACTGGTAACATGGACGTTCCTGGCGGCATGCGTGGTTCCACCCCTGGTTGGCCCTACTTCGACCTTGCTATGTGTCTGCCGGACTCCAAGGAGACCCCTACCTACACCACCGAGAAGATTTTAGGTCAGGAGCGTTTCCCCATGATTGGCTCCGACCGCAACCCCTCTTGGGCTGACGCTACTTCTATCTATGATGCTATCGAGACTGGTAAGCCTTACAACGTCACCTGCGGTATTGGCCAGACCGGTGACTTCATGAATCAATCGAACTCCATTTATGCGGCTGAGGCTCTTAAGAAGCTGGACTTCTGGTGCTCCATTGACCTGTGGCACACCCCCTGCGTTGACATGATTGCTGACGTAGCGTTACCGGCTGCTCATTGGATGGAGTTGGATTGCATCCGTAAGTCCCAGGGTTCTTCTGGCGCCTTCGGTGCTACCGTGAAGGCTGTGGATCCTCCCGGAGAGGCCAAGAACGACCTGGAAATTGTGGTTCGTCTATACAAGGCTGCTGGCGTTCCGTACTTCGATGAGGAAAAGCATGGCGCCAAGTGGCTCGAAGGCGATGCTGCTGTTAAGGGCTGCAACGAGATTGCACTTGCTGGTTTCCGTATTGGCGACTGGGAAGAGTACAAGAAGGAGTTCCAGGAGAAGGGCTGGTTTGACTCCAAGGTGGAGAAGGTTAAGGCCTGGGGCACCTATCGTCGTTACCAGCTGGGTAATGGCGCTGTAAATGGCGACTTCCCGCCCATTCCTGAGCCGATGTGGCATCAGGGCTGGAACACCACTACCCACAAGCAGGAGATTTGGTCCACGGTTATTGAGTCTTGGCTGGTCAACGGCGTTAACAATGGCGGCGTTCCGGTGAAGGATCAGTTCGACGGCGAAGAGTTCTCCATTGCTGAAGTATTCCCGCGCTTCAAAGAGGCCTACCACGGACCGGTATCCGATCCCGACTTGTTCACCGATGAGAATTCCTTCCTGCTGACCACTGGTCGTCGTCAGGGCACTTACTTCCACAGCGAGCACAGGCAGCTGCCCTGGTGCCGTGAGCTTTGGCCGGTGCCGCGTCTGGAGATGAACCCTGTTGATGCCGAGCGCTTGGGTCTTGAGCAGGGCGACTGGGTATGGATTGAGACCAACAAGCACAAGATTCGCGAAGTAGTGGACCTGTACTACGGCATTGAGCCTGGCGTTGTGAACGCTGAGCATCAGTGGTGGTATCCCGAGCTTTCCCAGGCCGACCACGGCTACAAGCTCTCTGGCGTGAACTGCTTGCTGGATCAGTATGCTCAGGACCGCATTATTGGTTCTTCTAACCTGCGCGCTTATGGCGTAAAGGTGTATAAGGCCACTCCGGAAAACTCGCCGTTCGGTAACCCTGTTCCCTGCGGCGATGATGGCACCGAGATCATCCACACTTGCGATGACCCGCGCCTGAAGGAATGGCTGCCCGACTACGAATCTGCCCGAGGGGAGGCATAAGCCATGACCCAGTACGCTATTCTTACCGACCTGAATAAGTGTGTCGGTTGCCTGGCCTGCTCTGTTTCTTGCAAGGTCATCAACAACGTGCCCGTGGGCTCTTACTGGAACAAAGTCTTGCGCGTTGGTCCTAACCCGCGCCAAGAGGGTGGCCAGTGGCCCGATGTGTACACCTACTTCCTTACTGTGCAGTGCCAGCACTGCGAAAACCCTGCCTGCGTGGAGGTGTGTCCCACCGAAGCTAGCCACAAAACCGCTGACGGTACCGTGCAAATTGACAAGTCTAAGTGCATCGGTTGCCAGTTCTGTGCTATGGCCTGCCCTTACGGCGTGCGTTATCTAAATGAAGAGGAGCGTGTGGTAGAAAAGTGCACCCTTTGCGAGCAGAAGATTGCTCAAGGTGAGCTGCCTCAGTGCGTGGCTCAGTGCGGTGGCCGTGCTCGTTGGTTCGGCGATGTGGAGAAGGGCATTGAATCCTTCGAGGCACCGTGGGCACCGGTCAAGTCTGGTGATAAGTCCTACGAAGGCTGCTCTAAGGCCCGCATGACGCTTGGCGAGTCCACTGGCGAGGACAACGAGTATGCCACCAAGCCGTACTCGCAGTCTGAGGTTTACCACCTGCCCGACGTGGGCAACAAGCCCTCCTTCGTCTACATCCTCCGCAAGGAGAA
>CANSTH010000073.1 GCA_947649875.1 uncultured Parvibacter sp.
TGCTGCGCCAGGCTTTCTGCGAGGAACTGCTCCCGGACAAGGCCGATGCTGGTGCCCGGAAAATCGGCAAGGAAGCGGTCGTAGAAGCCGCCGCCGTAGCCTATTCGGAAACCCGCGCGATCAAAAGCCAGTCCTGGCACCAGCGCTATAACCGGCTTCGATCTCGGGCGTCCGGAAAGAGCGGCCGCCGAACGTGATTCCCCACTGCAATCATATCCCGCGTGATCCATGGCTCTCTCGGTTTGGTCACGCAGCTGCTCCCCGTCTTCCCTCCCAGCCAATAGCTTGCCCTCGTGCATCGTAGCTCTTTTGGACTCTTCCGCTTTGAGGGGCGCCCCTTCACGCACAATGACACTAGGAGTACCCGCTGAGTCGCCATCTTCCCACCCCCACATACTAGCGACTTCTTCCACGTTCACACAGGTGCGCGCATTAGGCGCCGGCTCCAGAATGCCATGGGTGCCTGGAGCTAGCTCGGCAAGGCTTTCCACATAATGCCATTCCATCTGCCGTTTGTTCGGTATGCAACGGGGTACCGCCACCTTCTTACCTGCGCTCAAGGCAGCTTGAATGAGCGCTCGGGTATCCACCTCAGGGCCAAAGGAGACATAGGTAAACACCACCTTCGCATCCTGGAAGAGCGCGCCGGCCTGCAGCTGTTGGGCCAGCAGCTCATCAGCGCGCCTCCGTTGCGCTTCGCCAATTGCGGACCGCTCCTCCAGCAACCGCTTCCGCAGCTGCCGTTTTCTCTCGGCAATATCGTTCCCGAAGTTCACTTCCTCAGCTCTCATCGACCGCATTTCCTTTCATGGCACTAAGCCGACGGGCGGCTCCACGGGTGGTCGCCAGTGGACAAGATAGGGAGTTGGGTACATGGATTCAATAGGATTGCGAAAAAACGCGCTTTTTTGGACAGAATCGGGAGTTGGGTACATGAGCTCAACGCGCACATCCTTCCAGCAGCATCCCAGAAGACGCGAACTTCTACATACCACCTATCTGACCAGCGCTTTTGTGACCCACCATCAATCATCATCCCATTGCTCGCGTTCGCAAGATCGCAAAACGCCATGTTCCCCGTTGACCTCACGTACCCAACTCCCAATCCTGTCCATTAGAAGGGTGAAAAAGCGGGTCCCCGTTTGTCTCATGTACCCAACCCCCAATCCTGTCCACCCCAACGCTCTCGAATTGACGAGACGTCCTCGGATTGATGCAGCGCTTTCGGGTTGGTGTGACGTCCTCGGAAGAAAGCGTCATGGGGCTCCAAACTGCTCCTTCCCTACAGTCGCAAAACGGTAAGGAATCGCACCAATCCCGACTTCACGGCAAAAAAGCCATGCGTGAATCAGGCAAGGGATATGTCGAGCCGCCGTGCCTTACCTCCAAACCGTCCCTTGATGAAACGCTCGCATCTCCTGACGCAATTGGTACTGATGGGCAAAGAACTCCTCATCGCGGATTCGAATCCTCTTCCCCAGCGCTTTGGCGATTTCCCTTGCCATCTCATCGAACTCGGTTACCCCGGCAAACTGCGGGTACGTAACGGTGAAGACTCGCCAGCCCGCCCGCGTCAGGGCTTCTTTTTTGCGTGAATCCGCAGTTTGACGATGAGGGGACAGGTGAGAAGCTCTTCCATTGTATTCCACTATCACCCTTTTCTCGGGCCAGCAGATGTCTGCCACCACATAGGGATGCCCACAGTGATCGTGGCCCCTATCAAGGCAAATGCGGTAATTCAGGCACATGTCCCGCTGAAGGCCATAACCCCCATGTCGGTAAGGGAGGGCCAACGTGGAGCAAACCTCGGTCTCCATAACTGAAGCGCATCTCTCAGAAACGAAGCGAACTGCCCTTCGGGCCTTATCAATGCCCCTCACGGAACCTACCGCATCGCAAAAGGCCGCAAGATTGGATGCGCATGATAGAGGATAACGCACGCGCGCCTCTGAATCACACGGCTTGGCAGGGTAGCATCCGCAAAGCTCGTCTCCCAAGGCCACGAGAGAACCGAAGGGCAGGGTGTCCGCCAGTTGGACATAGGCGAGTTCCGGCGAGGCAACATATACCCCCTCCGCCATTTTCAAGAACGCGAATCGGGGGTACTCGCTGTAGCACTTGTGAATCACCGCTGCACCCAACTGCCGAGAGGGACATGATTTTGCCCCCAGCAAATGAATCGGCTCTCTTTCGAACAGCTCTCGCACCGACGGCGAAAAGGGAGCGGCAAGCAGCTCCTTTGCGGCGCTCTCCCCCGTCACGGGCCTCTTTACGGCAAAAGCCGAGGAAAGGGTCTTTGACGGAAACTCTGCAGGGTTTTGAGCGATATGGAACTGTTCGAGCGAGAGCGAATGGCGGCTCGACCAGATGCGCCAGATTTCCAAGGCGGTTTTGTGGGTTAGGTAAATGGGCATGACTGCATACACCTCTTGTCAACGAGGGGAATAATGGTTGCAGTCCAGGGTTGAAAGAATAGCAGGTTATTTTCGAAGATGGGAGGTCATGTTTAGTGGATTACTGAAACAAAAAGCCCCCGCGCCGACGAAGAGGAAGGGCACGGGGGCTAAAGCAATGCGCGAGCCTTAAAAGCTACCGGGAGTGAGGCCCGCGCCCACCGGAGAGTGGCAAGAGGATGTAGCCAAAGCTAGGCCGAGGGTACTTCCAGGGCGTCCTCGTCGAGCATGACGGTGGCCGGTTGGGCTTCGGGGGCTGGAATGCCATCGCGGGCGCCGGATTTCGCCTTCGCACCGGCGAATACCAGGAAGCTGATGGCGTGGGTAGGGCACACATCGGCGCAGTTGCGGCAGCGGCTGCAGTCTGCCAACGTGCGCTCTCCGTAGGCGATGTGACGAATGTTGATGTCGCTCTCGCACACCTGGGCGCAGCGGCTGCAGGGCACTCCTTGGGAGGTTTCCAGGCACTTGGTGTCGTCGATCACCGGCACGAACGTCTTGCTGAAACGAGACACCAGGTTCATCAGCGCCGACAGCGGGCAGAAGCGGGTGCACCACTTGCGCAGGAACACCAACTCGATAATGAGCAGCGCCGGCACCAGGATAACCGCAATGGTCATGTCGCCGGCGGCAAACAGGCGCCACACCACCAGCACCGTGGCGAAGGTGAGGCCCACCGGGCACACCAGGCAAAACACCGGGAAGCCGAAGATGGCGGTGGAGAGCAGGGCGCCTCCCAGCACGTAATGGCGGGAATCTAGCTTCTTGTGGGGTTGCTTGGCGGAAGCGCAGCTGGCACACCCAGCGGTACAGGAACCGGCACCGCAACCGGAGAGGGCCTTCTTATCTTGAGCCGAGAGCGAGGCGGTGGCAACCGCAGCTGAGGCGCTGGCGGCAGAGGCGGCATTGATGGGGTTGGCGGGGCTCGCGGAGGTGGCGGCAGCGGCAACAGTCGCGGCAGAGTCGCCAGCGCCGGCAGCGTACGTGGCGCCGAGAGCCTTCGCCGATAAGCCGTTGGCCTTGACGCCCGCAGATTCCTTGGCCTGGGTTATCTCGTATTTGGCGATGTCCACCATCTTGTCGTGGGTTTCGGCAGCCAGCTCGCGCCGTTTCTTGGGGGTACGCAGGAACTCCTGGATGCGGGTGATGAGCATGCTGGGGCACAGCCAGGCGCAGAAGGCGCGGCCCACCACCAGGATGAGCAGCGCCATGATCACCAGGCTGATTACAGCGCGGGGCACCATGGTCTTGGTGGCCAGCATAGTGGCCACAGCCCCCAGCGGGCACAGGGCGGAGATAGACTCCCACCCGAAGCCAGACATAGTGCCGGTAGAAACTCCCAGGATAAGGCCAGCGGCCATCACCACGAACACGATGGCGGCGATGGCGGTGCGCAGCTTCTGGGTGCGCAATTTTGCGGAAAGGTCTTGGGCGACCTTCTTGGTTTCAGCAGCCATGGCTCCTCCTCTTAATACGTGCCCACGGGCTGGACGATGATGGCACGGCGGGTGGCACCGGTGGTGGCCAACGATCCCGCTTTCATGGAAACGCAGGAGAACTCGCAGGCACCGCAGCCGTTGCATTTGTCCTCCACCACATAAGGGTGCGGGTTGATGGACACATCGGTAAGCTGAATGGCCTCATAGGGACAGGCGTCGTAGCACTCCCGGCACCCGGTATCGCGATAAGCGAGGCAGGTGGAGGTGTCGATAACCGCTCGGCCGATGATGGTGCTAGTGGCGCTGGCCCCGGCCGGCAGCACCAGCGCTTCGGTGGGGCACGCTTCCACGCACTTCGGCACGCCGCCGTTCTCTTCCTGGCAGAAGTCGCAGTACTCGGCTTCGAAGTCCAGCATGGGCGAGCGCATGCCCAACAGGCCGTCCTCGATTTTCGCCGGCACGATCACGCGGCGCGGGCAGGCCTCGTAGCAGCGCTCGCAACGAATGCAGGCACTTACCAGGTGCGCCTCGTCCTGGCCTCCCGGCGGCCGGTTGAGCGGGGTGTGCCCAGCGTAGCGCATGGCCCCCAGCCCCAGCAGCGCCGCCGTGGATCCCACGCCGATGAGCAGCGAGCGGCGCGACACGCTCATGGGCTCCTTCGCCTTTTTCGCCCCTTTCGTCCCTTGGGGCTCCGGGGCCGCCGCGCCTTCAGCAGCCGTTGCATCCCCGGCTGCATCGGCGCCTTGCGGCACGTTCGTCTTGTCTGCCATGTTCTCTCCTCTTCTCTCGAACATCAATGTGGCAGGTACAGGTTTCCCAGAGCGAAGCAACCGGAGGAGGGGTAAGTTGCTCCGCTCTGGAGAGCCTGAAAACAAGGGGTGCCCCGGCATTGCGAAGAGCGGGGCAGATGCGAATCGAAGCACCCCTTGTTCGGTTTTCAATCCCCGCCGTCCACCACAACGACAGGAACTCGATTTCAGCTAGCGCCGCATAGCAGGACCACTCAAGCAAGCGAGGGTTTCCGCAGTGCCGGCAATTGCCTTGAAGGGCGGCCGAGCGGCCTTTGGGCCGCGAGGGAAAGCCCGGAAAGGCAAGGGTCGGTGCTGCGGGAAACCGCAGCGTCAACCCGTTCCGTTTGGTCGACAGACCGAACGGAACCAGATGCGCGCCGAGGCACCGGTGAACGGCAAGGTGACGTACCACGGGAGGCCTCGGCGGGCGAGGGGTTTCGACGGCTGTCAAGCCGGCGCAACCATAAAAGAACGGCAGAGCAAGCACGGCCACCATGTACAACAGGCAGCGCCAGATGAAGGCGCCTGCCACGGCGCAGGCAAGCCCCAAGGCGCCGTAGCTGACCAGCTTCGCGGCAGCATTGGCGCGCAGCGCCAGGAAGGCCAGCACCACGGGCACCACCACGCCCACCAGCTGCACGCCGGCCCAGTAGGCCAGGGCGTTAGAGCCGGTGAGGATGGAGCCCACCACCGCGTCGGTATCCACCATGCCCACATCGGGCAGCGTGGGATCGAAGTAGTAGGTGACCTCGGTGAACATGCCGCCCATGTTGTTGATGAGCACAGCGTAGATGACCAGCACCACACACTGCACGATACCTGCCACCAGCGCCACTTTGGAGGTGATGGCGAAGGCATCGCTGCACTTCACAGCGCCAGCAATCACCATGCCTACGAGAGCACCAAGGAAGCAAGCATCCACCACGTAGTACACCGGTAACATGACGGTGTCCCATACCGGCAGGGCGCTCATCAGGTAAGAGTCGCCCGTCACCGCGCACAGCGCCAGGCCGGCTACGATGGCGATCACGCCCACCCATTTGGGGGCCACGCCCTCTTCAGAGCGATGCATCATGAGGAAGTACAGCACCAGCACCACGGCGAATACGATGCAGAAGATGAACTCGAGGGTGATACCAGAGGTGATGTGGCCGAAGCCGTTGAAGATGCGCTCCCAGTGCTCCAGATGCAAGAACACCGAGATGCCGCCCACCACCAGTGCCGCTGCCGCCACAATGAGCGAGGGCACCTGCATCTGCTTGCCGCGGCCGAGCACCGCCAGCAAGCCCTGCATGGCAAGGGTGCCGCCGGCTACGCACAAGAAGAACGTGAACAGAATAAGAGGCCATTGCAATTCCATGGTTTACGCCCTCCACTTTCTGCCCTCGCGCAGGATGTACATGAGCTTGGGCGCGTTTCCGGTATCGGTGAGGTGATGGATGTCCGAAGAGGTGTAGGCCTCCACGTAGTCCTTCAGCTTCACGCGGGTCTTGGTCATTTCGTCGTACTGGCAGCCGGGGCTGTCGGGGTGTGCCGGCCCCTCGAAGTTGTCCACGCCCTGGTCGAGGTCGCCGAAGAAGCGGGCGCGGGCGCCGCACTGGGCCACGCACTGGGGCAGTTCGCCCTGCTGGATGCGCTGTTCACACAGCGTGCACTTCTCCACCACTTTCTCGGACTCGTTCAGATAGCGCACTCCATAAGGGCAGGCCATCGCGCAGAACTGACAGCCGATGCACTTCTCCTTGTCGATTTGAATGGTGCCATCAGCGGCCACATGGGAGGCCTCGGTGGGGCACACCCGCACGCACTCGGGGTTCGAGCAGTGCTGGCACTGGACGGGCAGGAAGTACATCTCCACATCCGGGTAGTGGCCGGAGCCGCTCTCGGTGGGATGGGGCCCGATGCGCAGGGTCTTGATCCAGAAGTTGCCCACATCCACACCGTTGATGGCCTTGCAGGCCACCGTGCAGGCGAGGCACCCGGTGCAGCGGTTGAGGTCGGTAACAATCGCGTAGTTTGCCATTTCGTCCTCCTTCCTTTACTCGTCGATCTTCACCAAAGACCGGCTCTGCAGGCCCTTGGCGTTGCGGTCGTGGAACGTCAGCTCGATCTTGGTGTCGTCCAGGCGCGGGTCGTTGGCCATCCATTCCTTCAGTCGCGGGTCGTCGGCGTTGGTAATGGCCTCGTTGCCCCACGGATCGCACGGCACCGGGTTGTTGAACGGGCTGTTCTCCGGCGTGGCCTTGTAGATGACCACCGGGTTGCCGCGCAGCTGGGAGGCGCCGCAAATCCAGCACTGGGCGTACTTGTCCATGGTGGAATTGATGCCCACCAACTCGAAGCCGTGCGCCGCGTGGTCCATCTCCGGGTACCACCAGGCGTGGTTGGCGTTGGCGGTGCCGGGCTTGATGCCGTAGTACAGGTCCACCACTTCGCGGATGGCGCCGAACGGGGTGCGCACCCAAATCCAGTCGCCTTGCTCCAGTCCCAGGCGGGCAGCGTCTTCGGGGTTGATCTCGAAGCGCGGCGAGGGCCACAGCTCGCGGCACCAGGGCAGCTGGCGATGTTCGGAGTGGAAGTACACCGGCTGGCGAGAGCCAGAGGTGCAGATGAAGGTGTTGTCCGGATACTGCTTCACCATTTCCTTGTACACCTCGAAGTTGTCCTCGGTGCCATCGTAGGAGCGGTTGATGTAGTTCTCAGAGGTGAGCTTCGCCGAATCCACCAGGTTGGCATCGTAGAGCTCGGGCGCCTGCACGCGAGAGTTCTTCGGCTCGAACCAGCACGGGAACTTGTCGATGTCGGGGATGGAGCCGTCATAGGCGGCGCGATCCGGCGAACACACGGCGGCGAAGGTCTCGGTGTCGTCGCCGATGTAGGACTCGGCGATAGTGGACCAGATTTCCACCTTGGAAGTGGGCAGGGTGAAGCCGCACTTCTCGTCGTAGGCGGCGTACAGGTTGTAGCCGGCCTGCTGGCGACGGTAGCCCATCTCCCAGCGGCGATAGGTGCCCCAGCGCTCCGGGTGCCACTTGCGGCAGTCGAACCAGCCCTCTTCCTGGAACTTCGCGGCGTACTGCGGGAAGTCGGGGCCGTCCGGGAACTCCTCGGTTTTCCACCAGTCAGTGGCGTCCTTCAGCACGCGGTACTCTTGCTCCTCGTAGGTGACGTCGCCGCCCATCTGCACGAAGTTGTTGTAGTCGAGGTTATTCCACTCGTCGTACTCGGGGTCGCGGTTGTTCCACGCCACGCCCATGGCCTTGTACAGGCAGATGACGGACACCGGGTCGAAGGTGACGTCGCCGATGGGCTGCACGCAGCGCTGGCCGGCGCCGAAGATGCCGCCGGCGCCCTGGGACACGCGGCCGGTGTTGGTCTCCAGCCAGTGGGTGCAGGGGAACACGATGTCGGCGCACCCGTTATTGGGGCAGCTCCACAGGTTGAAGTCCACCCAGAAGTCCAGCTTGGTGAGGGCCTCCCAGGCTTCCAGCAGGTTCGACTCGTTCATGAAGTCGCCGGACATGCACACGCCGCCGTGGATTTGGTAAGGGGTGTCGATGCCGTTGATGGAGTCCCAAATGGTGGCGGAGTCGGCCCAGGAGTTCCAGTAGCGCAAAAGCGGGAAGCGCTCGGCGGAAATCTGCTTGGCATTCTTCTCGAACGGGGTGGTCTTGCCCGGCCAGCTCTTGGTGGGCTTGTAGGCGCCGCCCTTGCGCTCGGCAATCCACCAGGCCTCGTCGTGGGTGGGCACGTGGTTGCCATAGCGCTCGGCCAGGGGCGACTTCTCGTCGATAAGGTACTGCACGAAGTTCTGAATCAGCGGAATCTGGTCCTCGATGGAAAGGTCGCGCGGGGTGTTGCCCAGCTCCATGGTGCCGACGCCCACGCCCCACTTGTAGGCGGGGTGGGTTTCCCACTCGGGGTCGGTCACGGAGAAGTCGGTGACCAGCATGTTGGCACGGCCGGCGCAGCCGTCCACCTCGGCCTTGGAGGAGCCGCGGTTGCCGGCGGGCTCGTCGGAGTTGCCGGTGATGCAGGCGATGATCTGCAGCGCGCGGGTGTTCTGCACCGCATGGCCGGTTTGGTCGGGGGCCAGCTGGTAGTGGATGCCGCCGTTGCCATGCAGCGGGTTCAGGCGGGTGGTATAGGCGCGAACGGCCTCTTCAATCTTCTCGGCCGGAACCTCGGTCACCTCGGACACGTAGTCTAAGGTGTACTTGCTCAGGTGGTCGGTCCACGCCTCCCACACGGTGGGAGCCTCGATGGTGGTGCCGTTCTTCAGCTTCACCTCAACGCCGCCGGGGAACAGGGCCGGGTTCTTCGGCAGTCCCATGGGGTTGGATTTCACGCCCTTGGCGTTGTCCTCCCCTACCCAGTAGGCATCGTAGGTGGGATCGGCCGGGTCGGAGAACTTGGAGGGGTCCGGCAGCCACGCATCGGCGATGATGGGCTTGTAGGGGTGCTCCACCCACACGCCGGTGGTGGGAATCTTGTGCTTCTCGCCTTCCCACTGGCAGGCCTCGGCGTCCCAGTAGGTGGGCTTGTTGTTGTTCTCGTCCCACACGATGAAGCGGCGGTAGGAGTGCTCAGCATCGGCCGGCTCCCACCACTGGGCCACCCACTCGGGGTCCAGGTCCGCCTCGGTGAGGATGCGGCTGGTCATGTAGATGCCGCCGTTGCCGTCCTGGAAGTAGCCCTTCTCGGTCTTTCCGTCGGGCTCGGGGTTCCAGAGGAACGGAGCGTTGGTCCAGCGGCGCACGAAGGCGTCGTCATAGGCCTCGTTATCGCAGATCCACTTCAGCCAGCCCAGCGACAGGCACAGGTCGGTGCCCACGCGCAGCGGCAGCCAGATGTCGGCTTCCTTTCCCAGCGGGGTCATGCGGGGGTCCACCAGGATGTGCTTGTAGGAACGCTGCGAGCAGTCCACCACGGTGCGGTTGGTGGAGTCGTAGTTGGAATACTCGGCCGCGGTGCCCCACTGTACATATACTAAGGGGCCCTGCTCCACTTCCATCCAGGGGGAGCCCTTCTCATCGGTCAGCACGCCGCCGAAGTGACGGGGACCCTTGCAAATCTCGTAGGCCAAGTGGGCGTTGGGGGTGGGGAAGATGGATTTCAGGGTGCCGTACGGCGGCTGCGCCCACACGCGCGAGGTGCCGCCCATGGAGAAGTTGGCCTCGCCGCCGTACTTCTCTACGATCTCCTTGAACTTGGCGCCCGCTTCGTCGAAGCCCTCCGCCAGCGAGATGCGAACCCAGCCGGGATCGTCCTCGCCTTTGGGATTGGTGCGCTTCATCACATAGCGCAGACGGTCGGGGTGGTACAGCGCCAGCATGGACGACTGGCTCTTGGCGCAGCAGTGGCCGCGGCTGTGGGCGTTGGACTCGTCGCCCTCCACCTTGATAACCTTCTCGTCTTGCACGGTAACCCAAACACCGCACTCGACTTTGCCGCAGGCGCGGCAGCAGGAACGTATACGCTTGACTTCACCGGCATTCTCGTCGACGCCCTCGGCCATGGCCGTGGACGGCACTGCCGCGAAAGACAGCGTGGAGGCCGCCGCGGTAATGGCAGCCGCCTTAACGAAGTTACGACGAGTGAGTGAAAGCTTCGCCATAAGTTCCCTCCTCTCTCTGGATTGAGCATTGTTTGCATCGGCATGGGCTTGCAAATTGGCGCGGCTGGTTCCCGTCCCAACCGCCTCGCAACCCTCGGGATTTGGGCTGCGCTGCCATGTGGCCCTCGTGCCAGTTGACGAAGAGAATTCTAGGAAGCGGCGCGGCGCGCAAATCATAAGGGCAGGTTGAATGCTGGCCGTTTATCATCCCCACCCTCACCCGCGCGGGATTATTTCCCCCAATTTGGCCCTTCTATACTTGCAAGCATCAGAAGAGGAAACTGGCCATTGCGTTACTAGGGAGGACAATCATGGCTGAACCACGTCCGTCGCTGTTGCTCATCTTGGACATCGATGAGCGCATCGCCACCCACGAGACGAAGCTTGAGCTGAACCGCTGCTTCGCCTTCATGAACGGACTCATCCGTACTCACGCGCCCGAAGACGGGCTACCCGCTTTCGAGGGGGACGCCGCAGAGGGCGAGGAGCTGCCGGTGGTGAACGTTGCCCGCTGCATTCTGAAGATGGGCACCAAGAAGTACCTGTACTCCGCCGATGAGGGCGCCGACGAGCGCTGGGAGAAATCGCAGCTGGAAAAGTGGTTCTACAACCAGTTCTACAAGCTGGGCAACAACATGAAGATATTCAACCGCCGCCAGCGGGAGATTGGCGCGCCGGAGGTGAACTTCACCTGGCTGACCATCGACCTGCAGAACGGAGCGCTGGAACTGGCGCTGCACCTGGATTCCAACTCCGATGTGCCGGCGGAAACCGCCCAAGTGGTGACAGCGGTGCGCACGGCGCTGAACGACGGCACGCTGGGCGAGGTCCCAGTGGCGCGCATCTCTATTCCCACCGCCGCCTCTTATGCAGCGCAGTACCAACAGGGGCTCATTGACAAGGCAGCCCGCGAGGCGCAGGCTGCGGCAGATGCGGCGGCAGCAGCCGAGGCGGCAGCGCGCGCCCAGGCGGAGGCCGAGGCGCTGGCGGACGAGCTGTTCCTGGAATCCCCCACCCTAGTGGCCCAGGCTCAAGCCCCGCAAGCGGATGATACGCCTCGGGATGATGCGGCCACCTGCGGGAACGCTACCGAAAATGATGCGGGCAACGCCGCAGATAGGGCTTCCGCGGATGATGCCGAGGCCACCACGCCAGCGGGTGAAGATATCGTCCAAGGAGAGGACTTTGGGGCCCGCTTCGAGCTTCCGGAAGCCGACTTTGCGTTAGACTATTCTGAATGGAATATTCAGTACCGGGACGGCTCGACCGCCGTGTACCAGCTTGCCCGGCACGCACTTGCCTAAAGACGAAGAGGAAGAACCACACATGATCGAAGAAATAGCCGTTTGCAACGAGCGGTTGGCCAAGGTTTCGGGAGCCGCCGCCACCGGAAAAACCGAGGCGCTCATTGCCCGCGCCGTAGAGCTCATCCGCACCGGCACCGACCCCTCCTCCATTCTGATGGTGGCCTCCACCACTTTCGGGGCCCAGGCGCTGCGGGAGCGGCTGGCTGCCAGCTTGGGGGATGATGCCCCCGCCGCCAGCGAGGTGGCAGTGACCACCGCCCTCAACGCTGCTGTTGCAGTGCTGGACACACCAGCGGCTCGCGAGGCCACCGGCCGCGCCCCGCGGCTTTTAGCCGGCTTCGAGTACAACTTCTTCATCGAGGACATGAAGACC
>CANSTH010000074.1 GCA_947649875.1 uncultured Parvibacter sp.
CGATGGCGCTGTTGAACTGCACGCGGAAGCCGCGGTTCACCTGCACCTTGCCGTTGTCGTCTACCCAGGGCACGCGGAACATGATGACGCGCTCGGGCTCTACGATGCGCTCCAAGAGGCTGGCGGCCTCGTACTCGGGATGGGCCTCGATCACCGGCTCCAGCGATTCCAGCACTTCGGTGACCGCCTGGATGAACTCCGGTTGCTCGGCGTTCTTGGCCTTCACCTGCTCGATGACGCTCTCTACGTAACTCACTTTCAACCTCCTGTAACGGAAAAGGGGGCGTTTTCGCCTGCAGAAGAGATTATAAAAAGCAGCGCGTGCACGGGAGGGTATTTTAATACGCCCGAAACATAGGGAAGCGCAAGCGGCGGCAGACAAGGCGCGGGCGATGGCGCTCTGGTCTTCTTGCGAGCAAAGAGAGTCGAGGGCAGCGTCACAACGAAGCCGAAAAGAGGACCTGTGCGCATCGAAGCGGAAGCGCCACGTCCGAATCGGCGCCTCGCGAAGCGGCGGGTCCCAAGGAAAGAGAGCTATTCTGGCGAGATAACGCGGGCAGACACTACATTGGCGTGATTGATTACCAGCGCCCCCACGCTTCCAGCGTCGGGAGTACGCACCACAAAGGCACCGTCAGCAAATGCCCCCTCGGGCGTCAGTCCCTTTTCGGGCCCCGTAACGATAACAACATCAACGCCGGCGGGAGAGGCCAGCAGCGCCGTAGTGCGAACAATGCAAATTACCGCCGACGCCCCTTCTTCGCGCAGTTCGGCAGCCATCTTCTCCAACTTGCGCGCCGACACGTACCAAGAGACTTCCAACACGCCGATTTTCCGCTCGCCCACATTGAAGACCTGCGGTTCTTCATAGCAGCCAGGACGGCTGAGATCAAGAGAAAGCACAGAGGCGCCTTTATCGCGATAGATGTCGTTCACATCGGAGAGGTAGATTTTTCCACCCAGCTCGTCTTGGGCCGCCCCCAGATCAAGGATCTTGTTGCCCTCCTCAACCTGTGCCTCAGAGCCCTCTTTGACCCCGGCACCAGAGCTCTCCCCCATCCACGCGGCAGCCCCCTCGGCCTCGGAGGTATCCTCTTCTGCAGGCTCTATCGTGCCGTTGTACACTACCACGGTATAGTCCCCCATCGATCCCACCTGGTCGTCCACGTAACTGGCCGCCACATTGAAGTTTCGGCTGGTGAAGAAATAACTGACCGAGGCCACGGCTACCACCGCCAGCAGAACGATGAAGATGAGGAGGGCTATTTTCTCACGTGCAATTTTCATGGGAGCATTGATTGTAGCGCATCCGATGCCCGCAGGCAGCCCATCACTCATACCCCACTAACCTTAACGGCCTATTACAAGGTTCGAGACACTAGCAGCCAGGTTGGTCGTAGGGTAGAGATTCTATCTCTGCCTAGCGGACAACCCGCATGTGCTCACAGCCCAGGCAGACATAGAATGCCTGCCCTACGAAGACCCTCCTGCAGCAAAACAATGGGCCGTCTCGTTCGAGACGGCCCGCGGATAGTGAGCCTACAAGCCTGAGCAAAGAGCGCTACAACATGCGCTTGATGAAGCGGCCAGTGTGGCTGGCCTCCACCTTTGCCACCTCTTCTGGGGTGCCCTGGGCGATGATGGTGCCGCCTCGGTCGCCCCCTTCGGGACCCAGGTCCACAATGTAGTCGGCGCTCTTCACCACGTCCAAGTTGTGCTCGATCACCAACACTGTGTTGCCCGCCGACACAAGCCTCTGCAGCACCTCCAGCAGCTGCCGCACATCTTCGAAGTGCAGCCCCGTAGTGGGCTCGTCCAAGATGTAAAAGGTTTTGCCAGTGGAGCGCTTCTGCAGCTCGCTGGCCAGCTTCACCCGCTGGGCCTCGCCGCCGGAGAGCGTAGTGGCCGGCTGCCCCAGGCGTATGTAGCCCAAGCCCACATCGAAGAGCGTTTGCAGCTTGCGCTTGATGCCGGGGATGTTCTCGAAGAAAGCCAGCGCATCCTCCACCGTCATGTCCAGCACTTCGGAGATGTTCTTGCCGCGATAGGTGACCTGCAGCGTCTCGCGGTTGTAGCGCTGGCCGTTGCACACCTCGCAGGGCACATAGATGTCCGGCAAGAAGTGCATCTCTATCTTGATTTGGCCATCGCCCTTGCAGGCCTCGCAGCGGCCGCCGCTCACATTGAACGAGAACCGTCCCGGCGAGTAACCGCGCGCCTTCGACTCCTGCGTTGAAGCGAACAACGCCCGAATGTCGTCCCAAAGGCCGATGTAGGTAGCGGGATTCGAGCGGGGGGTGCGGCCGATGGGGCTCTGGTCGATGTTGATCACCTTGTCCAGCTGGTCGAGCCCGGTGATCTTGCGGTAGGGCCCAGTGCGCTTATGGGCATGGTTCAGACGGTTGGCCAACGCCGGGGCCAGCGTGTCGGTAATGAGCGAGCTCTTGCCCGAACCGCTGACGCCGGTAATTACCGTGAGGGTGCCCAGCGGCACTTTCAACGTGACGTTCTTCAGGTTGTTCTCGGTAGCGCCGGTAAGGGTGAGGGTGCCCTTCTTTGGGTTGCGCCGGTGCTCCGGCACCGGGATGGAGCGGCGACCGGAAAGGTAATCGGCGGTAAGCGATCCCTCTTGGGCCATGATCTGGGCCGGAGTGCCCGCTGCCACCACATGGCCTCCGTGCTCGCCGGCGCCAGGCCCCATGTCCACCACGTAGTCGGCAGCGCGGATGGTGTCCTCATCGTGCTCCACCACAATCACCGTGTTGCCCAAGTCGCGCAAGTGCTCCAGCGTGGCGATGAGCCGCTCGTTGTCGCGCTGGTGCAGCCCAATGGAGGGCTCGTCCAAAATATAGAGCACCCCCATCAGCCCGGCGCCTATCTGGGTGGCCAGGCGAATGCGCTGCGCTTCGCCGCCGGAAAGCGTGGCAGTGGCCCGCTCCAGCGTGAGGTAGTCCAATCCCACGTCCACCAGAAACCGCAAGCGGGCGTTGATTTCTTTCACGATGGGGTTGGCGATAAAGCCGTCCTGCCCTTCGAAATGCAGTCCCTCAAAAAAGCCCAGGGCGTCCGACGCCGACATTTCCGTCACATCGTGGATGGACTTGCCGTTCACAGTTACCGCCAAGATCTCCGGCTTCAGTCGCCGGCCCTTGCAGGTGGGGCACGCCACAGTGGCGAAATAAGCGCTCAGCTTCTCCCGCTGAGAATCGCTCTGGGCCTCCGAGAAGCGGCGGGACACCGCCTCCAGCACCCCTTCCCACTGAATGTACCAGTAGGTTTCGCGGCCATCCACCTTGGTGTAGTCCACCCGCACCTTCTCTTTGCCAAGGCCCTCCATGACCCCCTTTTGCACCGCGCGGGGCAAATCCTCCCACGGGGTGTCGGGGGACTCGCCCAAATGCTTCACCACAGCCGCCAGGATCTGCGGGTAGTAGTTGCCGCTGCGGAAGGGGGCAATGGCGCCCTCGGCGATGGAAAGGGACGGGTCGGGCACCACCAACGAAGCATCAACCTCGTCGCGGCTGCCAATGCCCAAACAATCGGGACAGGCGCCGTAGGGGGCGTTGAAGGAGAAATCGCGGGGCTGCAGCTCGTCCATGGAATGGCCGTGCACCGGGCATGCCAGCGCCAGCGAAAACAGGTACTCCCCCTCCTTGAGACCGCCGGTGGCGCCAGAGGATGTGGGGGCGTCTTGGGCCATGGGCTTGCCGTCCGGCCCCATAAGCTGCACCAACACCCGCCCCTCGGCCAGCTTGGTGGCCAGCTCCACCGCTTCGGCGATGCGGCTGGTGGCCGACGCCTTCAATGTTACGCGATCCACCACCACGTCGATAAAGTGCTTGTACTTCTTGTCCAGCGTAAGGGGCTCACCTTCCAGCCGCAGCATCTCGCCGTCTACCCGCACGCGAGTGAAGCCCTCTTTCTGCAGGTCGGCGAAGAGCTTGGTGAACTCGCCCTTGCGACCGCTCACCACCGGCGCCAGGATAACCGCCTTGCGCCCCTCTTCCGCCAGCGACAGCACCTCGTCGGTAACCTGGTCGGTGGTCTGCTTCTTGATCTCGCGACCGCACTCGGGACAATGGGGAATACCCACCCGAGCGAATAGCAAGCGCAGGTAGTCGTAGATTTCGGTGGTGGTGCCCACGGTGGAACGGGGGTTTTTGGACGTGGTCTTCTGATCGATGGACACGGCCGGCGAAAGGCCGTCGATGGAATCGAGGTCGGGTTTGGACATCTGCCCCAAGAACATGCGGGCATAGCTGGAGAGGCTTTCCACATAGCGCCGCTGCCCCTCGGCATACATGGTGTCGAAGGCCAGAGATGATTTGCCCGAGCCGGAAAGGCCAGTTATGACCACCAGCTGGTCGCGGGGTATGGTGAGGTCTATATCTTTCAAGTTGTGCTCGCGGGCACCCTTGATGACTATTTCGCTTTGGCCCATTGAATGCGCTCCTGAACGTGCTAAAGGCCCGCATGGGCGGGCACATCGGGTATGCGTGCTGCGGCTAGGCAGCTTCGTTTTTCGATAGGTGATTCTACCTTAGCGGCGCTATATTAGCGCACTTTATAAGAACTTTTGTTCGCTTTTCAAATAATCACCACAGGAGCAGGCAAACGGAAGGCCCTACTGCCGTAAGCGGAGCTTCGAGGAGAAGGAAGGAGGCCACGATCCATAGCGGCCCCCTCTCATGAGAAAGAAGCAATTCAACAGACGGCGACGCCGGAAGCCGAGTTGTTTTTCATCCGGCAGTGCCGTCAGCGCATCCGCGGTAAGAACCGCAGGTTAAACGTTGGCGCTTTCCTTTGAATGGGAAACGCGCGGCCTTACATGAAGAAGGGAATGAAGCACAAGGACACCACAGCTCCCCAAAACAGCATCTTTGCTTTTTTCCGGCTCATGGCTACCTCCTTCAATAGGCTCCAGGTGAGGCATCATCGGCTTCACCTGGAGTTAGTTTGCCATGGGCAAAGGCCCTGAGAGCCGTGCGCAGGGCACCTGTAACAGGAAAGAGCCCGGGCCGCTATGCGGCTGTGAACTGCGTAATCGCGCCGAAACGAAGGCGTTAACCGCCCGCGATGAAGCTCCGAAGGCCGCTTCGGCCCACGCGCCCGATTCGTAGGGCAGAGATTCTATCTCTGCCTAACGGACAGCCCGTGCGTGTTCGCAGCTTAGGCGGAGATAGAATCTCCGCCCTACGAAGACTCATCTGCACGTCCTAAAGTGCGCGGGGATGGGCGCGGTTGTACACAGCAGAAATGTGCTCGGGGGTGATGTGGGTGTACACCTGCGTGGTGGACAGGCTGGAGTGCCCCAGCAGCTCCTGCACGCTGCGCAGATCGGCGCCGCCCCGCAGAAGATCGGTGGCGAAGGCGTGGCGCAAATCGTGAGGGGTGTAGTGCTCCGGCACCCCCGCCTGCTGCTTCGCCTGGTTGAACACCAGCCGCAGGGCATTGGAGGACATGGGGTTGCCGCGCGTGGAAAGGAACAGCGCCTCCTCCCCCGCGTTCGCCTTTTGGGCCAACTGCGGGCGCCCCTCTTCCAGATAGCGCCGCAACGTTTCCAGCGCGAGGGGGTACGCGGGCACGATGCGCTCTTTCGAACCCTTGCCCAGCACCTTCACCGTGCCGCCGGCAAAGCTCACCGATGAGAGCGTGAGACCGGCCGCCTCGGAGATGCGCAGGCCGCAACCGTACACCAGCTCCAGAAATGCCTGGTTGCGCAGGGCCTCGGCATTCGTCGGGTCTTCCTCGATGAGGCTGCGGTTCACCGCCAGCAGCGCCTCGGTCTCGGTTTGGCGCAGGGCATGGGGCAGACGCTTGGGCAGTTTGGGGCCCGAGAGCACCGAGGCCGGGTCTTCTCGTGTGGGATCTTGCTCGGACAGCCAGCGGAACAGCCCCTTGAGGGATGAGAGGCGCCGGTTCACCGTGCTCTTGGCGTATTTCGCGCGATCCATGTCGGCCAAGTACAGTCGCAAGCGCTTGTGGGTGGTGTCGAAGGGGTTCAAATCCTGGCGATGGGCCCAGCGCAAATAGGACATCAGGTCCGCTTGCTTGGCCTTCAACGTGTTCGCGGAAACCCTGTGCCCCGCCGCCAATTGCCCCAGATAGGCGCTCACCACATCGTAGCCGGGCAGCTCCTCCTCGGCGACGTCCGCGTCCATGGGGCTAGTCCTCCTCTTCGGGGAAGAAGGGGCGTGCCGCCTGCGCTCCCAGCTCTAACTGGGATGCATTCATCAGCTTCGCTGCCTGCAGCTGCCGGCCGTAGGCTTCAAGTGCCTCGCGCCCGCGGCGGGCGAAGGCCCGGTAGCGCTCCCGCTTCTGGCGCACCGGCTTTGCCAGCGGGGGCATCATGCCGAAGTTCACGTGCATGGGCTGGTAGTTCTCCGTGTCGGGGCAGGTGGCGTATGTCATGAGCGCTCCGAAGGCGGTTTCCGACGGAAGCGGCACGGCATCGTTGCCCATCGCCCAAGCGGCTACCGAAAAGGCGCAGTGGAGCCCCGAGCGGATGGCCTCGCAGTAGCCTTCCGTACCCGCCAGCTGGCCCGCCACCCAAAGCGGCACCGGCAGCTCGGACGCATGCCCCCCCACCATGCGGCCGCTGCCGTCAAGCAGGCGCGGCGCGTCCACAAAAGTGTTGCGGTGCATCACCCCGTAGCGGGCGAACTCGGCGTTCTCCAGCCCCGGCAGCAGCGAGAACACCCGCTTCTGCTCGGGGAAGGTGAGGTTGGTTTGGAAGCCCACCAGGTTGTAGCAGGTGCCCTCGGCGTTTTCGGCCCGCAGCTGCACCGCCGCCCAAGGGCGGCGCCCCGTGCGGGGGTCGGTAAGCCCCACCGGCTTGCAAGTGCCGAAACGAGGCGCATCGCGACCAGCGCGGGCAACTTCCTCTATGGGCTGGCAGGCCTGGAAGAGGTCCTTCGACTCGAAGTCCTTCGCCATCACCCGCTGGGCGCCCAGCAGCTGGTCGATGAAATGCTCGTACTCTTCACGGGTCAGGAAGGAGTTGAGGTAGTCCCCTGCTCCCTCCTCGTAGCGGCTCTGACGCACCAGCTTGTCCATATCCAAGGAATCTGCCATCACGATGGGGGCCGCCGCGTCGAAGAACGCCAGCGCCTCCGCGCCAGTGAGCTGCTGAAGCTCCTTTTCCAGGGCCGGCGAGGTAAGGGGGCCCGTGGCCAGCACGATGCCGTCGAATTCGGTTGCCAGTTGCCGCAGCGAGGCCACCTCTTGCCGCTTCAGCGTTATCAGCGGCTCTTCCTCCAAAAGCCGCGTCACCTGGGCGGCAAAGCGCTCCCGGTCCACCGCCAGGGCGCCGCCGGCCGCCACCTGCGCCTCGCGCGCGCACTGCAAAAGCCGCGACCTCAGAAAGGCCAATTCCGCCTTCAGCATGCCGGCGGCGCTGTCTGGCTTCATCCCCTTCAGAGAGTTCGAGCACACCAGCTCTGCCGCCATGCCGGTCTTGTGGACGGGCGTGCCCTGCACGGGCCGCATCTCGAACAGGGTGACGGCAACCCCGCGAGCCGCCAGCTGCAACGCCGCCTCGCTGCCGGCCAGCCCCGCCCCCACAACCGCAATATGAGTTCTCGTTTCCATAGCGGCTAAGGTTACCACATCCCCGCACGAAGGCGCAGGCCCAACAACGCTATCTCAGGGACAGGAAACTCCTATATGCGAAATCCTGACGCGATGGAATGCCACAAAGAGTATTCCGGAACTTGAAAAGCTTTGCCGCCAACTGCCAGAAAACGAGCAGTAGTATCTTTTAACACTTGGCGCCATTCCCCTTTTAAGATTTGGCGCCATTTTTCTTTAATGTTCGGCCCTTTAGGTTTGCGTCCAGCGCGCGAACCGAGCGGGGCAGGTACATGACCAGGCCCAGCGCCAAGCATGCCAGGCCGTCGATGAGGAAAAATGGCGCGATGCCCACCGAGTCGGCTTGTATGTCAGGATGCATGTCGGGGGACGTGCATGTCGTTATCCCCATCCCCCGACGTGGCCTAGAAATTTGAGGTCGCAATTTGCGACCTCAAATTGTACGTCGTCAGACCTTTGCTTTCGGCTCGCTCTCCCTAGGCTGGGCACTTGCCCGATTCCTGGTATCAACCACCTCTTAGTGCGCAGAAACGCGGGGGCCGAAGCGGCCGTCGGGGTATTGGGTCACAAGGCCCTGTTTCTGCAGGGCAGCAATTTCGATCATGAGCCATGGCAGGGGCGCCACTCCCGGCAGCCACCGGGTTGTCATCGCCACCAGCTGCTCGGTAGACAGGCACTCCGCCGCCAGCGCCAGCGCCAGGCCCTCCCGTGCCTTTTCCTCGGGGGTGAGGGGCTCGGGCGCAGGGCCATCGGGCTCTCCGGCCACTTCTTGCTTCAAGCTTCCGAAGGTGGCGAACAGGCAGTCGTCGAAGGCGTCGTCGTCCACGATGGGCACCGCCCCTTGGTACACCAGGCGGTTGGCCCCTCGCGAGCTGAAGGAAGTGATGGCGCCCGGCACCGCCCACACCTCGCGGCCTGCTGCCAGCGCCTCGTCGGCGGTGGAGAAGGTACCAGAGGGCAGCCCCGCTTCAACGATGAGGCAGGCGAGCCCCATGCCGGCGATGATGCGGTTGCGTTCGCGGAAGGTGGCCCGAAGCGGCGCGAAATCCCATTCGTGCTCGGATATGACCGCACCGCCCTTGTCGATTATCTCTTGAAACAGGCCCCTGTTCTCCGCCGGGTACAGCCTATCCACGCCGCCGCCCAGCACCGCCACCGTGGGCGCCCCCGCTTCCAGCGCTGCCCGATGGGCCTCGCTGTCGCAGCCGCGGGCTCCGCCGGATATTATGGTTATGCCCCGCTCGGCCGCCCGTCCCGCGAATCGGCGGGCGCACCCGCGGCCATAGGGCGTGGCCTTGCGGGCCCCCACCACGGCCAGCCCCTCTTTCAGGGCGGCGGGATTACCCACCCCGTACATACGCTCCGGAGGACGCGGCACCGTGCGCAATACCGCCGGGTATGCGACGTCTTCCCTCGTCAATTCGAATCTCTCTCCATCAAGTACGGCTTTCGATGTCATCTTGCCCTCCGTTTCATGCCCTACGAGCTTCCCACGCCTTCTCGCAGACGGAAGCCCAGCGCTTCGGCCAGGTGATCTTGCGCCACGCGCGAGCTCTGCTCCATATCGGCGATGGTGCGCGCCACCGAGAGCAGGCGCATGATGGAACGACCGCTCATGGCATAGGCTTTGGCCATGTCCTCCAGAAACGTTTGGGCCTCTTCGTCCATATGGCACGTCTCCACAAGCTCCGGGGTGGAAAGGCGGCGGCGAACGCTCCCTTGTCTCGCGAGTCGCCACGATTCGTATTCCCGTGCCGCCATCACCCCTTCCCGCAGCTGCGCAGACGAAGTGCCGCTGCCGGTGGAGAGCACCGCGGACGGGGGAAGCCGGGGGATGTCCAAGTGCAGGCTGATGCGGTCGAGGATGGGGCCGCCAATGCGCCCCTGGTAGGTTTTCACCTGCACGTCAGTGCACTTGCAGGCATGCTGCTCATCCCCCAAATAGCCGCAGGGGCAGGGGTTTGAAGCGGCCAGCAGCATGAAATCAGCCGGAAGCACCACGTTGCCGTCGGCCCTGGTGATGCATAGGCTGCCAGACTCCATGGGCTGGCGGATACTTTGGAGCACCGAGGCCTTGAACTCCGCCAATTCGTCCAAAAACAAGATGCCGTGATGGGCCAGCGACACCTCGCCCGGCCTTACCGGCGAGCCCCCTCCCACCAACCCCGCCTGGCTGGCACTGTGATGCGGATTTCGGAAGGGACGCCGACCGGCCAAGATGCCCTCAATGGGCTCGCCCGCCACCGAGTGCACCACGGCGCTCTCCAACCGCTCTTCCTCCGTAAGCGGAGGAAGAATGCTTGCCATGCGCATCGCGAGCATGGTCTTGCCAGAGCCTGGCGGCCCCATCATCAGCAGCCCATGACGGCCGGCGGCAGCAATCTGCATGGCCCGTTTTGCCACCTCGTGTCCCGCCACATCGGCGAAATCGGGCGGATTCTCAGCGCTGGATGGCTGCGGGGCGTGGCAAGCGGGGCGCAGCCCTTCGCCGCCTGGATGCAGCGCGCCCACATGGCTCAACGTCAGCTGCTCCAGCCCCTCCAATGGCACTTTGGGGGAGCCGGCCGGCGTCACAAGCTCCAGCCCCGCCTTTTGGGCGCACACTCCGAAGGCAAGCACCCCGGCCACATCCCGCAAGTGCCCTTCCAGCGACAATTCTCCCACGAACAAGCGCCCTTGCGTGATCTGTGGAGATATTTGGCTTGTAGCTTGCAGGATGCCCAGCGCAATGGGCAAATCGAATCCAGACCCCGCTTTCTTCAAGGACGAGGGGGCCAGGTTCACCACTACTTTCTCGGTGGGCATGGCGAAGCCGCAGGCCCGCAGTGCTGCCTTCACCCGCTCCCGCGATTCGTGCACTGCAGCGTCTGCCATCCCTACCACGGTCACGCCGGGAAGACCCGATGACACCACCACTTCCACATCCACCGGATAGGCCTCCACACCGCGAAGCGCCGCGCTCTTCACCACGCACTGGCCGAATCGCGGGCTCATGCGGTCTGAAACGCGGCGATATGATGGCGAATGAACGCGCGGGAGCGTCCTATCGCCAGTATCGACACGATATCGAAGCGAACACCCACGTCAATCAGGTCGCACTGCTTGAGATAGCAGGCGGCAATGCGCTCGTAGCGCTCCCGCTTCTTGCGACTGACGGCTTCGGCCGGAAAGCCCTTGCTCTCGTCGCGCCTGGTCTTCACCTCGACGAACACCAAATCGTTGCCGCAGAGGCAGATGATGTCCGCTTCGCCGGCAAAACAGCTCCAGTTGCGCTCAAGGATGAAATAGCCGCGCCGGTGGAGGAAGCGGCAGGCTGCGTCTTCCCCTCTCTGCCCCAGCATTTTGTTGCGCACGCCTGTGGGAACCTCATCGTCCTCATCGTCCTCGTCTGGCCAAGGTCCCAACTCCTCCAGATCCACCTCGTCGATTTCTCCCTCCGGAGTGGATCCTTCGCCAACTGGCGCGCATCTGCGACGGCGAATTGCATCGGCAGCGGTGAGATAGGGAAATGCCTTTGCGGCGCAGTCAGGAGGAATAGGCGGTGCTCCCATGGGCACATCGTCGTTGAAGGTGGGTTGCGCGGCTTCGGGGACGGGCGCTCGGTTGTCGAAATCCATGTGCATCCTCTCTCTCGGTGGAGAGAATGTTAGGTCCCGCTTTCGCCAACGCGGCTGCAACCGCCCATCAGGACGACTCCGGCTTTTCGCCAACCCGCCGCCCTCTCGCCCCGTGCACCTCATTTGTTTGGCGCCCTGCGGCAACTCCCAGGCGCTTCCTGCGCCTTTCCCGGTCATCGCGAAATCCTATAAATACCCTCCCCGGCCAGCAGAAGTTCCTCGCATTGTCGATAAGGCATCGCCAAGCTGCCCCTGCTTGGAGAACCCAATGCGCCCTTTCGTCCCTTAAACCCGGTTGCAGGCGGCGTCAGGAGCACTTGTGAAGCATGTTCTGCATCGATTCGCCCCGCCCAGATTCCCGCACAAAGCTAATCTGGTAGTATCTTCTTATGGCGAATGGGGAATTCGCCCCCTAAACGGGAGGTACGAATGGGGGCTGC
>CANSTH010000075.1 GCA_947649875.1 uncultured Parvibacter sp.
TTTTTGTTGGTGGGTGGTCTGCTACCCCCCCCCCCCCCCCCACTTCCGCAAAGCGCAATCCCTCCCATGCTTTGCGGAAAGGAAACGGGTTATTGCTCATATGAAGGGAGTCGTCATGCCGAACGATGAAACTGTCCAGCTGTCCATGACCGATGTTCAGCAGATCCTTCAAAACCGCGCAGCGTTCTATCGCATGCTGTCCTCGCTTTACTATAAGCCCTTGTCCGAAGAGCAAGTTGAGGCCATGGCCTCATCTAACCTGATTGAGTACGGCGAGGGCGAAGGGCTCATGCGCGAAGGCATCAACGACATGGCCCGTTACCTGCGCAGGCGTAATTCCGGCACGCGCCGCCAGCTTGCCGTCGATTTCACCATGTCTTTTGGCGGAATGGGCAATGTGAACGAAAAGAACGCACTTCCCCTGCGCTCGCTGTACATGCCCGAAAGCGAACATGCGTTTTTTGCAGAAGGGTATCGCGATGCCTTTGCCGCCTACAAGCAGAGCTGCGTGAAAAAAGCCGAGGGCGCAGACTATCCCGAAGATCACCTCATGTTCATGTTTCAGTTCATGGGCCTTTTGTCCGAACGGGCAGAGGAGCTGCTGTTAAAGGGCGATAGGGTAGGCACCCTCACAGACTTGAAGGCCGCGCGACAGTTCTTGGAAGAGCAAATTGTATCTTGGTTCCCGGCATTCTCCCAACGTGCAGAAGTATTTATGGCCACAGCGTTCTATAAGGGCATTCTGAAAATGACGCAAGGCTACATCGAAGACGATATGGACGTGCTGGACGCCGTTATCGGAGCAGTTGAGGGTTTCGAGGGGGAATAATGGTGCAAGAGGTTTCGCGCCGCACGTTCATCGCCGGCACCGTAGGCATCGTGGGCTGCTTTGCGACGGGCGGCGTTGCTTTTGGCACTAGTCTTCACAATACGCTCTTGCGCCCACCTGGCGGCCAGGACGAAGATGCTTTGTTTGGAGCATGCATCAAATGCGACCGTTGCCGCAGCGCATGTCCACAGGGCGCTATCTCAGTGGGCCTTCTAGAGGACGGCTTCCTTAATGCACGCCTTCCCAAATTGAACTTCCATCGCGGCGCCTGCAACTTCTGCGCCGACCGAGGCACAATGGCCTGCGTAGATTCATGCCCCACAGGTGCGCTGAAGGCCGGTTTCGATCCTCAAAAAGACAAGATTGGCGTTGCTCAGGTTGTAGCAGACGAGTGCATGTTGTACCGAGCCGGATCCAAAAAGTGCTCTCGTCAATGCATTGACGCCTGCCCCTACGGCGCATTGTCGATTGAAGGCGGAAAGCTCTTAGTTGATCAGGCTAAATGCAACGGCTGCGGCGCCTGTGTCTTCGATTGCCCTTCTGCCTCGTATGGCACCTATACTGGCACAGGCAAACGTGGCATCGAAGTTGTCCCGTTCGAGGAGGCGTAAGTTATGGCCAACGCAGAAAATAAGCCTCGGAAGAAGATGAGGACTTCAACGCTTCGCGCGATTACCGCAGCCGCCGTATTCGTGGTGGTTGGAATTGGCCTGGCATGTGCTACGGGCACCGGGACGCTTTCCTCCATCGGCTGGAATTCAGTGGCCGCAATTTGCCCCTTAGGCGCACTTGAATCGTTATTGGGCACCAAGGTGATTGTGGCGCGCGCATTAATCGCCTTGGCAGGCGTTCTTATTGTGATTCTCCTGGTGGGAAAGGCGTTTTGCTCTTGGGTTTGCCCGGTTCCTCACTTCCAGAACATCTTTAAAAGCAAAAAGGCCAAACAGGCCGAGGCGCAGGCTTGCAGCGAAGCAGCCGATCGTTCGCTGAAGCGGTGGGAGAGGGGAGAGGACATCCGGCATCAGACCATCGACTCTCGCCATGCGGTGTTGGGAGGCGCACTGCTGTCAACGGCAATCTTCGGTTTTCCCGTTTTCTGCCTCGTTTGCCCGATAGGCCTGATTTTTGCCACCTTCATCCTATTCTGGCGCTTGATTCAATTCAATGAGCCCACTATCGGCCTCATTGTCTTTCCCCTCATTCTTGTTATCGAGCTGCTGGTTTTCAAACGCTGGTGCGGGGTCATATGCCCTTTGGGCGCCCTCATGTCGCTTGCATCAAAGGCAAATACGACTTTCAGGCCAAGCGTCAATGCCGAGATGTGCCTTCGAAGCGAGGGGGCTTCCTGCAAGGCGTGTGCAAGCGCGTGCCCCGAGCGCATCGATCCTGTGAACAATCTGGGCGATCGCCCAATAGACGAGTGCATTCGCTGCAAAAGTTGCTCCGATGTTTGCCCTGTATGCGCCATTTCGTTTCCGCTCATTGCCAGAAGAAACGAGAGGAAAGAGACGGAAGGGTAGATATTGGCTCAATATATAAACAATAAGGCAAAGATTAATTCGATATTGTCTTAAACTGGTCTTTGTAAATGAGGAGAGCTCTTGGGGGGACGTTTTGAGATCAGCAGAAAACAATTCCAAGGGCGCATTGGCTGCATTCGAGAACACCATTGCAGCCAATGCGCCCATTCTGCCTTTCATGGGGCTAGCCCTATGGCTTACCTGGGCAAATCTGTTTACCGGACCACCGCTTTGGTTTATAGCCGATTCTGGAGTGGACGCTCCGATATCGTATCTGTTCCGTGCTTCTCGCATCACGTTTGTTGCAGTGGCGTTCATTGTTGTGCTGGCGTACAAGAAAACCGCTCCTCTGTTTTCGAGCCGCAGCATAGTGATTGCCGGTGGAATTATGGTATGTGCCGGCACCTTTGCAGTTGTGGCGGGAACAGGCGTTTACCAGCACAATGATTCTGTGCTTGCCCAAGCTTTTTTCTTAGGCGGCGCCGCGCTGACAGGTATGGGCACCGCAGTTTTCTTGTTTCGTTGCGGTGAATTGTATTCGTGTCTTTCGCCTTGGCACATTCTTCTGTACGCTCTTATTTCTCGCTTGCTCATGGGAGCGCTATATTTCATTGCCCGCGGGATTCCCGTTACAGCAATGCCCTCGTTTCCTTGGCTCAATATTTCAGGAATCGTCTTTTTGGCCCTTCTTCCGCTAGCAGCTTCATCGCTTATGATCTTGCCCGTGCAAAAGCAAGTAATAGGGGAGTCAAATAATGAAACTTCGATATCGGATTTTTCCAAACGCGATAAACATGCCCTTATACGCATGGGCGTTGCTTTTTTTGCGTTTGCCTTGATTGAGTCCATGGCGCGAACAACAAGCCCTTCGTCGGGAGGATTTGGTTTCGCTCAAGACACCGATGTGGTTATGCTTTTAGTAATGGCGGTTTGCCTTGTGTCTGTCATTGCCATTTCCGGAATACCTTCGCTGAAAATCGAACGCATGTATCTGCTGTACACTGCACTGGTGATAATTGTCGTTGGCATGGTGGCCCTTGCCCCTATGGTGGGCATCGGCAACACGAATTGGGGATCCGTGATGTCTTTCTTCGCGAAGATCGTCTCACTTTTCCTCTGGTGCATCTTAGCCGTTGTGGCCCACAGGCAACGTACTTTCTCGATTATTGTATTCGGCTACGGGTATGCCATGTTCTCCCTAGGCGAGATTATTGGTCTCATATGCGGCGCAGGAAACATTTTAATTGCGCTGCCATATGATATGCAGACGTTTGCCTGCATCAGCGCCGCATTTATAGCGCTACTCGTAAACTTCCTGTTGTTTTCAGAGCGTGACCTCAAGAGCCTGATGATGGGCGAGGGGGCATCAACGACACCGCTATCGGGCATTTTCGAAAAAAGGACGCTGGTCGAAACAGAGGCCCGAGAAAAGCTGCCGCGTCGCTTTGACATAATTGTCGACAAAATTGCAGAAGAGCATGGCCTTTCTCCACGCGAAAGGGAAATCATGCGCCTTTTAGCCATGGGGTATACCAAGAACGCAATTTCGGAAAAGTTGGGCGTATCCGACAATACTATCCGCACCCATTCGCGTAATGTTTACGCGAAGTTGGATGTGCATTCTCGCCAAGAACTAATGGATCTTATTGACACGGCTAATTAGATTGCAGCAGATTGGAAGAGGGGTGCAATGGCCAAACCTACCTGGGAATACACTTATTCATTTTTACTTTACATAACATACATTATCCACTTTTTATATTTTGTGGATGAAGCGGTATAGGTGCTTGGCATTTAATCCCAAATGGTTTTCCCTCCATCAGGAGCTGGTGAGCTTGTTGAACCGCCATTGTAGAGGCTTGAGAAGTCATTGCTTTGAATCATCTGCAGCACTTCAGGCATAACCATTACCAACCATACGACATTCCATACTAAAGCCGCGGCACTTATTACAATGCTAAATATCACCGCATGTTTTATCCGGGCAGAATTAGCAAGGCCCTGAGAGCCGCTGTAAAGCCTTTTATAAATGGTAAAGGACACTATTGCGCATACTAACGCAACAGTGCTCAGCAAAACACCGCCGAGAATAAATGAAAACGGGCCTCCAACGCCTGCGATCATCATAAGGGCACGCAAATTTTTGAAATCCGCTTCACGATTCAATGATGCGGCTTGAGCCGGTTTTTCCTGGCCATTGTTTGAATCTTTGTTCAGATTCGGCTGCGACAAACTTTCAATACCGTTGGATCCATCGATTCCGGCGCGCTCGTCATCCTCACGTTTCGGCTTCTCTTCCATCGCACTACCCTACCCTGTACATTTGTTCGTTATTTCAAACCGCTACTTCCGAACCCGCCGCTACCACGATCGGACTCGCCAAGGTCGTCCACGGGCCGCAGAGTCATCTTTGGCGCCGCCACAATCAACAATTGGGCAATGCGGTCACCCCTCTCCACTCGGAAAGGCACCGAAGAATCCAAGTTCACAAGACTTACGCACACCTCTCCCCTATAGCCGCTGTCGATGAGCCCGGGGCCATTTAGCACGGTAACGCCATGCTTTACTGCAAGTCCGCTGCGAGGAACCACCAATCCTGCAAAACCTTCTGGTATTGCCACCGATATGCCGCATTTAACTAACGCCCGTTGAAGCGGGTCGATTGTCACGCTTTCAGCAGATCGCAAATCCATCGCCGCATCAGATTCATGTGCATAAGAAGGCATCAGGAACGAATCCTGAGTTACCAGGGGAAGTTGTAAATCCATAGACAGATACCTTTACGAAATGTCCTTGAGCGCCGAGGCAAATTCGTCAACGCTGCCAAAATCTTTATACACACTCATAAACCGAATATAAGCTACTTCGTCTATGGATGCGAGTTTCGCCATAACCTTGTTGCCAAGCTCGGAGGAAGTGATTTCCCGCTGTTGGGATGATGCAAGCTCAATCTCTATCGAATTTATGAGCGCCTCAAGCTGATCATGAGATACCGGCCGCTTCGTACATGCGCTGAGAAGGCCGCGCAAGAGTTTCTGATGATCGAACACCTCGGAAGACCCGTCCCTCTTGATTACGATCAAAGGCGCCTCGCCAACACGCTCGTACGTAGTGAACCGAAACCCGCAGGAAAGGCATTCCCGACGACGGCGTATAGCGGCACCGTCCTCGGCGGATCGCGAATCCACGACTTTGGTATCGGGGTAGCTGCAGGAAGGACAACGCATGACATTCCTTTCAATGGGTAGCATTCCCATAATATAGAAAGGAAAGCGCGCCACCAAGAAAAAAATTCAAGGTGGCGCGCTCGGTGCCGTCAACGCAGCCCAGACGACACCACGGAAATGTCAAAGCTAGCAGAGGAACAACAATGGCCCGAACGAGACAGCGATGGAAACCAGCGTGCAGACAAGCACTTCCAAGCGAGAAAAACCGCGCAATTCGTTTCCGTTCTCCATTTTTATTCCCCTTTCCTCTTGCATAGAACCTTTGTTCGCATATATAATAGAACGAACAAAAGTTCCTGTCAACAGAAAATAAAACATTTGTTCTTATTTTGGAGGTTTGGCTGATGACCGAGAAAATTACGAAGCGCCAACAGGCAGTCCTGTCTGCAATAGAGGACTGCATACGCGAAAAAGGCTATGGCCCCACCGTGCGCGAAGTGTGCCAGTCGCTCGGCCTCTCCTCCCCCTCTACTGTTCATGTCCATCTTCGTGCACTGGAAGAGAAGGGCTTCATCAAAAGAGATCCGCTGAAATCGAGGTCCATCGCTCTCACTTATCCCCTTGACTTCGATGAGGACTCTGTTGTCAACGTTGAGGAGCCTAATTTCGATAAACTTATCTCAGTGCCCCTTGTTGGGGATGTCGCTGCAGGCACGCCTATCCTTGCCCAAGAAAATATTACCGACACCCTCATGCTCCCCACCGATATAGTGGGAGATGCCGCATCGTTTATGCTGTCGGTTCGCGGAGAGTCGATGATAGAAGCCGGCATCAACGATGGTGATTTTGTCGTGGTCAAGGAGCAACCAGTTGCCAACAACGGCGATATCGTTGTTGCCCTTATCGATGATGGCGCCACTGTTAAAACTTATTATAGAGAGGCCGACCACGTGCGGCTGCAACCGGAAAACTCCACCATGGAACCCATCATCACAACCAGCTGTACGATCTGCGGCAAAGTAGTGGCGGTGTTCCGCCGTCTTTAACCAACCAGCTTCAAAATTCGCAGTAGGCTAATACCCTGAATGATCCGTTTGGAGCGCATCTCGATTTCATCAGCGAGCAATCCGTACGAAGAGGCCCAGCAAGGGCCTCTTCCGATAAATTGATGCGCACAAAGCCCCTTGCTCTTAGATTTCGAACGGCTTGAACTGGCTCACAAATGCAGGAGGCATTCTCAATTGCAGCACAGTTCCCTCTTCGCCGTGCGCTTCGGTAACCACAGTGCATCGACTATGGGCAAGCGACACCAGGTCGCCCCGCTGATAGGGGATCAGCACAGCCATCTGGATCTCAGTGGCAGAAGCCGCTTTTGATATCGAGGAAACAAGAACATCTATGCCCTGACCGGTTTCTGCCGAAACGAACTGGGCTTGGGGAAAGCGATGGCGCAACCCTTCAAGCTCCTCCTTCGTGAGCAAATCGCACTTATTAAAAGTAAGAACAGCGGGAATAGACTGCGCACCTATTTGCCCCAGTACCTCCTCTACGGCATCGATCTGCGATTCGAATTCGGAAGAAGAGGCATCCACCACATGCAGCACAAGATCGGCGCCGCAAATCTCATCAAGGGTAGACCTGAAGGCTTCAACAAGGGTGGTGGGCAGCTTCTGAATGAAGCCAACTGTATCGGTAAGGGTAATTTCTCGCCCTTCCGGCAGTTCGTATTTCCTCGTGGTTGAATCGAGCGTGGCGAACAGCTTGTCGTAACTCAGCACATCAGCGTCCGTCAACCGATTCAACAGCGAGCTTTTCCCTGCGTTGGTATAACCGGCCAAGGCCACCTTGAACATGCCACTGCCATAGCGCGTTTCCCGTTGCACCGCGCGCACATCGGCAAGGCGCGCAAGCTCACGCCGAATGGAGGTAATACGGTTGCGCACCATGCGCCGGTCCACTTCCAGCTGGCTTTCGCCTTCGCCAAAACGCGAGCCAACTCCGCCCCCCATGCGATTGGAGGCCAAATGGGCCCACATACCCCGCAAACGCGGATAGAGGTATTGGTTCTGGGCCAACCGCACCTGCAACCTTCCCTCTCGCGATGTGGCATGCAATGCAAAGATGTCCAAGATGAGGGCGGTGCGGTCTATCACCTTCACGTCTTTGTCCATCACCTTCTCGAGGTTTGACTGCTGCGAAGGGGAAAGCTCATCATCGAAAATAACCAAATCGGCCTCGTTTTCCCGCACGAGCTGGGCAATTTCCTCGGCTTTTCCCGTGCCCACAAATGTGCGCGGGTTTGGAGCCGACAACTTTTGCGTGGTAATTGCCACGGTGTCGGCACCAGCGGTATCGGCCAAACGCTGCAACTCGGCCAAGGAAGAGTCTAACGGCCACGTCAGCCCAGGCCGGTCCACTCCAACAAGCACAGCTCTCTCACGCTGCTCCTGCGCGGAAGTAGCAGGTCCTTTTTGGACAACAGATTGATATTCAGACATAAGGGTATGCTCCTTGCTAAATCGACTTTTGGATATAATCGGCTGTCTGCGAGCCGACAACATGCCGCCCGCTTAGTCGAAGAAGCGCATGAGCAACAACCCCTTCCCTAATCTCGAACGCGGAAAACGTACGAAATGATAGCATAAGATGGAGGTTTAGGGTGCTTCTACAGATTGATCGTGCCGGAAAAAGAGAACGCAGCAGGCCCCGTCATGTGTACGATGCCATCGGCTCCCCAATCAATATCAAGCGATCCGCCCTTCAGCTCAACTCGCGTGCTGCGCTCCGTGCGTCCGGTCAGCGCAGCCGCCACAGCGGTGGCACAGGCTCCCGTGCCACAGGCCAGCGTTTCGCCGCATCCTCGTTCGTATACGCGCATGCTGATGCAGTCAGGACCAACGCAGGCAAACTCCGCATTCGCTTTTTCAGGAAACGCCTGATTGCCCTCTACCCAGCGGCCAATCTCATCGAGACGCAATCCGCGCAGATCCTTCACCTCCGGATTGGAGAACAGCCCATCAGGAAGCTGTGAGAAATCGTCTATAAAGCACACAGCATGGGGGTTGCCCATTGAAACGGCCGTGAAGCGGAGAACGCCCCAAGGTGTATCCAGCGGCACCTCAACTGCGGCAGGCGAACCATCCGCCAGGCGAGTTGCCGGCAAGAGGCAGGGCACAGCGGGGGGATTCAGCACGGGGACGCCCATTTCCACCGTTGCCGACGTCATTTCCCCATGCTCGTCAACTTCAAAGGTGATCGACTTGGGCCCGGCCAAGGTCTGAGCCACCAGGGTCCCGCGAGAAGAGTCAACGTATCCATGGTCCACCAGGTACTTCGCGAAGCAGCGCACCCCATTCCCGCACATCTGCGCAAATGTGCCATCGCTGTTGATATAACGCATGTAGCCATCGGCCTCTTGGCAGGGGTCCACAACAATCACGCCATCTGCCCCAATGCCGAAATGACGATCACATAGAAACGCCACCTGTTGCACCGTAAGCTCCACCGGGCTGTTCATGCCATCGATGAAAATGAAATCGTTTCCCAAACCGTTGTACTTCTCGAAGGGAATAATCATCGCTGTCCTTCCATAGCCAATCTTTCGGGACAGTTTAGCCGAACTCTGTTTCGGTATTGTGACAAGACAAGGGAGCACAAAACGCCGTGCTTCGGAGCAGCCGCCCATAGGCACAAAGTACGGCTATACGGCCAAACCCCTTACCTTCTCAACGATTAACCCCGCAGTCTGCTCAGCCGAACAGTAAGTGGCCTCAATCCAATAGATGCGCCTGTCGCGTTTGAACCAGCTGATCTGACGCTTTGCATATCGACGGCTGGCCTGCTGAACGGCCGCCATCGCCTCGTCCAAACTGCAGCGCCCCTCCAAAGCCGCAACCACCTCTTTGTAGCCAATGGCCTGCGGTGCGCACAGCCCCTCGCGAAAACCGGCAGACAAAAGCCCTTCGACCTCCCCTACCAGGCCTTCGGCAACCATATCTTCCACGCGACGGTCGATGCGGTCGTACAGTACCTTCCGTTCCACCGAAAGCCCGAACTGCAGCGCAGGAATCGCCTCGCCAATATCCGAAAGGGCTTCTTTTTGCCGACTATAACTCTCCCCCGCTTCAAGAAGCTCAAGCGCCCGGACCACTCTTTTACTATTATTGGGGTGGATGACCTGCGCACTTTCAGGATCCAGCCGCTGCAGCTCTTGCCACAAGGCCAGAGCCCCGCGCTCCTCCAGCATCCGGTTGTAAGATTCGCGCACAGGATTGTCCAGCTGCTCACCCGCAGGGAACTGGTAGTCGTCGATAACCGCGCGAACGTAAAACCCGGTACCGCCGCAGAGGATAGGAACCTTGCCGCGAGAGAAGATATCTGAAATTCGCTCGCGCGCATAGGCTTGGAACAGAGCTGCAGAATATGGTTGCCCCGGGTCTACCAAGTCGAGCCCCCAGTGGGGAACCCTTCGCTCGGAAGGCGGAACCTTTCCCGTGCCGATGTCCATGCCTCGATACACCTGCATCGAATCGGCGCTTATCACCTCGCCGCCAAGACGCTTCGCAACTTCGATGGCACAGGCGGATTTTCCTGATGCGGTGGGCCCCACTATCACAATAACCGGGCGTGCATCAAATGGAAGATCGCTCTCGTCAAAACACTTAGCGCCGGCAGGCCCGCCCTGAGGCAGGGTGGGTTCCAATTGCCCTCCGCAAGACACTAACGCACCACTTCTCCGAACAGATACCACGTGCGAGCCTTGTCGATGCGCACTTCAACGATCGTCCCCGCCAACTGGTCAACCGATGCGCCATTCGGAATGGGGGCATGAACGGTAACGTTGTGGGGGCTTTTGCCCACGAGAAGCCCCGGATCGCGCTTTGAGGCCCCTTCGACGAGCACCGGCTGCACGCTGCCCTGATAGGCCTGATTAGCCCGGTATGCGCCCTCCTGCACCGCCTCGATCAATCTATCAAACCTGTCCTGTATAACCTCTCGGGGGGTATCATCGGCCATCATTGCCGCCGGAGTGCCCTCGCGCTTCGAGTAAATGAAGGTAAAGGCTTGGTTGTACCCCACCTCTTGCACGAGACGCAGCGTATCAAGGAAGTCGTCTTCCGTCTCGCCCGGAAACCCAACGATTATATCGGTGGACAGCGCGATATCGGGACAAGCACTGCGCACCTTTTGCACAAGCCCAAGATAGCGTTCGCGGGTGTACCGGCGATTCATGGCATCCAAGATACGATTTGAACCCGACTGCGCCGGCAGGTGCAGATAGGGCATGAGGTTGGGCATAGCGGCAAATCGCTCGATCACCTCATCGGTAAGATCCTTTGGATGGCTAGTGGCGAAGCGGATGCGCTCCACTCCCGTTTGCGACACGGTATCCAGAACCTCCCCAAACCGAGGAGCGCCGTACAAATCCCGTCCGTACGAATTGACGTTTTGGCCCAGCAAGGTAATCTCCTTGACCCCCTGCTCCACTAGCCTTTCCGCCTCAGCTCGAATGTCCTCGAGAGGACGGGACTTCTCGCGCCCGCGTACATAGGGCACGATGCAATAGGTGCAGAAATTGTTGCAGCCGATGGTGATGGGCAACCACGCAGCCCAAGCCTGTTCGCGTACCGAAGGCAGCTGATCGTTGAAGCCGTCCGATGCCTCGAGAACCTCTACCTGATGACCGCCCTCCGATACCGCCGCCTCGAGCAAAGCCGGAAGCGAAGCCAAGTTATGGGTGCCGAACACCACACTCAGATGCGGCATGACGTCAACGAGCTTTTGCCCATCCCGCTGGCCGATGCAGCCCCCTACCGCAACGATGCGCTGCCTGAGGTGAGTACCGCTTCGCAGAGGCAAATTCTTAAGAGAT
>CANSTH010000076.1 GCA_947649875.1 uncultured Parvibacter sp.
AGGGCGGCCGTCACACCCCGTTCTTCGATGGCTATCGTCCGCAGTTCTACTTCCGCACCACCGACATTACCGGTGTTGCTCACCTGCCCGAGGGCACCGAGATGGTTATGCCTGGCGACAACGTGACCATCACTGGCGAGCTGATTCACCCCATCGCCATGGAGGAAGGCCTCCGCTTCGCTATCCGCGAGGGTGGCCGTACCGTTGGCTCTGGCCGCGTTACCAAGATCATCAAGTAAATTAGCTTGACGATTGCCTTAAGGGAGCCTGCCTTTCAGGTGGGCTCCCTTTCCCATGGCAGCTCTCTTCATGTGTATGAACAGGAACTGTCTAATACTATTGGCATAAAGGAGTATTCATGCGTACTTTGGTCACTTTGGCCTGCACCGAATGCAAGCGCCGCAACTACACGACCAAAAAGAACAAGCAGACCCATCCGGATCGTATGGAGCTTAAGAAGTACTGCAAGTGGTGCCGTCATCACACAGTGCATCGCGAGACCCGTTAGGTTCGAGTGATTCATAAACAGGCATAGGCCAGTAGTTCAATTGGTAGAGCAGCGGTCTCCAAAACCGCAAGTTGAGGGTTCGAGTCCTTCCTGGCCTGCCAGCTTGTTTGACGAGCAGCCATGCGGCTGCTTGTTTGGCGTTAAGAGAAGAAAAAATTAAGGAAAACCATGGCAAAGAAATCCAAGACCCAACGCGCCAAGGCCTCTGCTGCCCGTCAGCAGCGAAAGGCTACTCGTGAGGAAGCCGGCGATCAGCCGGTTGTCGAGGTAGTTGAAGCCGAGGAGAAGCCGAAGAAATCAATTTTCAAGAAATCGGAAACGACCGATTCCGATGACGAGGCGGCCAAGAAGCCTGCCAAGAAAGCGGAGGAGAAACCTTCGAAGAAGGTGCGCTTCCAATTCCTGCGCGATGTTAAGGCTGAGATGAAACGCGTCACGTGGCCGACGCGCATTGATGTTTTGCGCTGGAGCGGCGTCGTCATCGTAGCATTGCTGTTCTTCGGTATTTTCGTTGCCGTCTTGGACAACCTGATCATCACCCCGGTGTTGGTCGGTATTTCCGGATTGTAGGTTCACAATGGCAAAGAAGTGGTACGTCCTGCACACCTATTCGGGGTACGAGAACAAGGTAAAGAAGAACCTGGAGATGCGCATCGAGAGCCTGGGGCTCGAGAACAACATCTTCGCCATCGAGATCCCGACCGAGATGGTTACCGAGATCAAGGACGGCGGTCGCCGTGTCGAAGCGGAGAAGAAGGTTTTTCCCGGTTATGTGCTAGTGCGCATGGAGCTGGATGACCGCAGCTGGGCGGCTGTGCGCAATACCGAGGGTGTTACCGGTTTTGTGGGTACCCAAGGCAACCCTCAACCGCTCACCCGCGATGAATACAACAAGATTATGAAGCGTACCAGCCATACTGCCGAGAAGAAAACTTCCACTGCCCTCGAGGTGGGTCAGTCGGTGAAGGTGACTTCTGGGCCCCTGGCCGAGTTCGACGGCGTTGTGGCCGAAGTCTCGCCTGAGGCCGGCAAAGTGAAGGTTATGGTTTCAATTTTTGGGCGCGAAACGCCGGTTGAGCTTGGGTTCAACCAAGTTACGCGCATTTAGCGTTCACCTGCCCTTCCTGGCGCCCGTGTGGACTCGGGGCTTCTCGCCGGGGCAAAGAGGGTTTGTGATAAGAGAATGTAAGCGGTTTATTTGAAAGGTAGTCAAGCTATGGCTGACAAAAAGGTCACTGGCTTCGTCAAATTGCAGATTCCTGCTGGCGCAGCCAATCCGGCCCCTCCCGTAGGCCCCGCACTGGGTGCCAAGGGCGTCAACATCATGCAGTTCTGCCAGGCGTTCAACGCCCAGACTGCGGATCAGGCCGGTACTGTTATTCCTGTCGAGATCACCATCTACGAGGATCGCTCCTTCACCTTTGTGTGCAAGACTCCTCCGGCTGCTGTTCTCATCAAGGAGGCTCTGAACATCAACTCTGGTTCTGGTATTCCCCAAATTCAGGCAGTGGGTACTCTCACCGAGGATCAGCTGCGTGAGATCGCGGAAAAGAAAATGCCCGACCTGAATGCCAATACCGTGGAAGCGGCTATGAACATCATCGCTGGCACTGCGCGCTCCATGGGCGTTCGCATTGAGGGCCGTCCCATGAAGAAGAAGTACATCCCGTCCCGCAAGGTGGCGGCGATGCTGCAGGGCAAGACCCTGGAAGATTAAGGATGCGCGCGGCTTGTAGCCGCATTGCAGTGGAAGGGCTACGCATAAGGCCCGTATGACCACGAAAGGAAACTGACATGAAGAAATCTAAGAAGTATCGGGCGGCGGAGGCATTGGTCCCCGAGACTCCTCTGGCACCGCTTGAGGCCATGAAGAAGGTGCAGGAGATTTCCACCGCTAACTTCGATGAGACCGTTACCTGCGACTTCCGTCTGGGCATCGACACTCGTCAGGCCGATCAGCAGCTGCGCGGCACGGTTAGCCTGCCCAACGGCTCCGGTAAGGAAGTGCGCGTTGCCGTTTTCGCCGAGGGCGAAGCCGCTCGTGCGGCTGAAGAGGCTGGCGCCGATATCGTGGGCACCGCCGATCTGATCGAGCAGATTCAGAAGGGCGTGTTCAACTTCGATGCCGCTGTGGCTACTCCCGATCAGATGGGCAAAGTTGGCCGTTTGGGCAAGATTCTGGGTCCCCGCGGCTTGATGCCCAACCCGAAGCTGGGCACCGTCACCAACGATGTTGCCAAGGCCATCAAAGAGCTGAAGGGCGGCCGCGTCGAGTATCGCGCCGACCGTTATGGCATTGCCCATGTGATTATCGGCAAGGTGAGCTTCACCCCTGAGGCGCTGGCTGAGAACTACGGCGCTGTGTATGACGAGATTCTCCGCATGAAGCCTGCAGCTGCTAAGGGTAAGTACGTTAAGTCCATCACCGCTTCTTCCACCATGAGCCCCGGCGTTCCGGTGGATTCTTCGGTGACTCGTGCTTACACCGAGTCTGATGAATAAACCAGATTCTCTTATCGAGAAAAATGCCCCGCATTGCGGGGCATTTTTTTGTTGCGGGGGGCATCGGCGCATCGGGCTTTGGTGCTGGTGTACGGGCAGTGCAACGCCCTCAAATTGTTTCCGTGATACGGCAGAGGACCAATTGGCGTCTTCTGCCTTTCTGCGAACCGGGGCAGCTCTACGAAAAAAAGGCCTGCGCAATGGCTTCGTAGAATGTGTCTTGATCGGGGCGCAGTAGGGTGACGGTTTCGGAGGCACGTGAAAACGTGGCAGTGTGAATGGGAGAGGGCAACAGTACCAATTCGCCATCGATAAACAGGCTGACGTCTCGAAAGGACTCACTGTCTTTGACGGAAATCTCCACCACATCACTCGGATCGGTGACAATGGCGCGCGCTCGCAGCGTGTGAGGGGCAATGGGCACCGCTAAAAGACCAGTGTAGCGGGGCGATACGAGGGGGCCGCCGCTGGAAAGCGCGTAAGCGGTTGAACCGGTGGCCGTGGACACCACCATGCCGTCTCCTCGTTCGTTAAACACATGTATGCCGTTAATGGCAAGCGACAGGTCGATGATGCGCCCCATGGCGCCCCGGGTAAGGGCGGCTTCGTTTAGAGCAGTGAAAGTTCTTTTCCCGTTTAGCCCAGCGGTGTTCACGCCGAACTCGTCTTCGGGAATGTCCTCCTGTGCGGTTGGGATATTTTGACAATCAACTTCTATCTGCAACAGGTTGCGGTGATCTTCCCCCAGTTCTCCTGCTAGGGCCGCAGCAGCTAACGGCACAACGCCTTTCTCGTCATCGTTTGCAAGGAAGCCCACGCGGCCGAAATTGATGGGAAGGATGGGAGAAAGGCGGCCTTCCAGCAGATGAACCGTGTGCAGCACGGTTCCATCGCCTCCAAGCGCAAAGCTCAAGTCTAGCGAAGGCGGCAGCGTCTCGGCGATGCGGTCCCTTTGGCGGTCGTTGCCCAAATCGCTGGAGTCCACTATGTAGGTGCTGACCCCCATTGAGTTGAGGTAGGACATCAGCAAAAGCGAGGCGTCCAGGGCCTTGGGATTGGAATTATTCCGCACGATGAGTATGTGCATAAAGGCACCTTTCAGGTTTTGGTATCATTGAGAAATTATAGCCGATTAAGAAAAGGTTTCCTCATGACAGACAAGCTGTCCCGAGCGCGTCATGCTCGCCCGGGTACCTCCGAATCTCGTTCGGAGACCATTCCCGTTGAGCAGAGCAAGGTTCGTGGGCGGCACGCTGGCGCTCAGAAGGTCTCTCATGCGGATGTGGCACCGGGCATGACCGGGATCATTCCCGTAGTGGGTGGTCACGCGGGGCTGGATCGCACCAATCCCTCCTGGAGCTTCGAGGAGTACAATCGCGGCCAGGCGGTGGTCGAAGAAGAGCGAGAGGCTGCGGAGTCTCGGCCGACATCAAAGCCAGTTCAGCAGAAATCGGTAGGATCGTCGGCGGCCCTTATCAGCATTTGCGTCATCGTATCCCGTATTACCGGGTTTGGCCGTACCTGGGCAATGGCATTTGCGCTGGGGTCTACCTTTGTTTCCAGTGCCTATCAAGTGGCCAATAATCTGCCCAATATGCTCTTTGAGCTGGTGATGGGCGGTATGCTGGTAACGGCGTTTTTGCCGGTATATGTGTCTACCAAAAAGCGGCTGGGAGAACAGCGCGGCAACGAGTACGCTTCGAACCTGCTTACTATTGTGGTTTTGCTGCTGGGCGCAGTGAGCGTGCTGTGCATGGTGTTTCCTGCGCAGGTGATCTTCACTCAAACGTTTTACTCCGACCAGCAAGAAATGTCGTTGGCGGTGTTTTTCTTCCAATTCTTCGCCATACAAATCGTATTCTATGGCGCTTCGACCATCGTCTCGGGTTTGTTGAACGCCAATCGCGAATACTTTTGGTCCTCTATCGCGCCGGTGTTCAACAACGTAATTGTCATTGCATCGTTTTTGGCCTATGCCTTTGTGGCGCGCTACGATCAGCAGGCGGCGTTTTTCGTGATTGCCATCGGCAACCCTCTGGGAGTGTTCGTGCAGATGGCGATCCAGGTGCCAGCGCTTGCGAAGCAGGGCATACGCTTGCGCCCGCGTTTGAACCTGCATGACCCGGCGCTGAAGGAGACGGTGTCGCTGGGGGTGGGTGCGCTCTTCATCACCATGTGCGCTTTCGCTACGGTTTCGGTGCAAAACGCCGCTTCCTACTGTTTTGCCGACAACGGTCCCTCTGTCATCGCCTATGCGCGGCTGTGGTTCACCTTCCCCTATTCGTTCTTGGTGGTGCCAGTTACCACTTCCATGTTCACCGAACTGGCGGACATGCAGGCGGAGGACGATGTGCGCGGCGTGGTGGCAGGCATCATCGATGGTGCCCGACAGGTGATTTTCCTCATGGTGCCCATGACCATGTACCTTATCGTGTTCGCCACGCCGTTAGTGACCCTCTATCACGTGGGCGCGTTCACCGAAGATGCCATCGGCCAGATTGCCAGCTATTTGGCAGTGATGGCGGTGGCTCTGCCTTTTTATGGCCTGAGCTGTTATTTGAACAAGGTATTCAGTGCCATTCGCCGTATCGGGCTGTTCTCTTGGATCAATTTTGCAGCGGTGGTGGTGCAGGTGGTGCTCACGCTGGCAGCAGCCTGGGGAGTGCAAAATGGTTATCCGGTCACTATCGAGTCTATCGCGGCAGTGACGATTGTGTCCTATCTGCTTGGGGACATGGTCGCGTTCGTGTATCTGAGGCGGCATTATGCCCAGTTTCGTTTCGGGCCGTTAGCGAAGAGTACTGCTCGCGGCATAGTGCTAGGAGCGTTGGGGGCATTGGTCGGATGGGCGGTGCTCGCGGGTCTCACGGTTTTGTTTGGGCCGCTTGATGGCAGCATAGCCAAATCGCTTGCCTATATCTTTGCGGGTGGTTTGCTGGCGCTTGCGGTTACGTTTGGGCCTGCAGTTGCAGGTCGGTGGCCGGAGGCAGCGCTTGTGATTGCGGCAACCGACAAAGTGGCAAGCAGACTGCGCCGCTGAGTTGGCGTGGGGCAGTGGTAAAGGGAGGTCTGATGAGAAGACGGCGTGAGTGGCCTATCTTAAAGAGCCCTGGAGAAATAGAGGCCATGAAGGAGGCAGGTCGCGTGTCAGCGCTGGCTTTGCGCCAAGTTGGTCGAGCGATTCGGGCCGGCGTGAGCACTTGGGAGCTTGACCTGCTTGCGGAAGAGGTCATTCGCAGCGAGGGGGGAAAGCCCGCCTTCAAGGGGTACGGAGGATTCCCGGGTTCTATCTGCGCTTCTGTCAACGATCAGATTGTGCACGGCATCCCCTCCCGTGCTGTGCGCCTCCAAGAGGGAGACATCTTGTCGGTGGATACGGGAGCCATTGTGGACGGCTGGGTGGGCGATAACGCCTGGACTTTTCCCGTTGGGGAGGTGAGTGCAGAAAAGCGGCATCTGATGGAGGTGACGGAGGCCTGCATGTGGGCCGGTATTGCCGCAGCTTGTCCCGGTAACCGTCTGGGCGACATTGGGCATGCGGTGCAGAGCATGGCGGAGGCAAACGGTTTGGGTGTGGTGCGAGAATACGTGGGCCATGGCGTGGGCCGCGCCATGCATGAGCCGCCGAACGTGCCCAATTACGGCCGCCGCGGCACTGGCATGGAGCTGTGCGCCGGCATGGTGCTGGCTATCGAGCCCATGATCAATTTGGGCACCCATAAGACACGCGCCATGCCCGACGGTTGGTTGGTATGCACCCGCGATGGCAAGCCGTCTGCCCACTTCGAGAAAACCATTGCCATCACCGAAGATGGCCCCGTATTGCTTACCGTGGAGCCCGATCACGAAAGGCCGCTGTAGAGCGGTTTCCCCTGCGCTGCTGGCTTCGCCTATTTGTGGTAGAAGCGGTGCTGTTCGTATTTGGGCTCGCAACAGACGTTGATGCCGAGGGTGCGGTAGAGTTTCTCGTCGGCGGCAGAGATGATCACCGAGAAATAGGCGTCACAGCCGCGCAGCTTGTCGGCGTTGTCGATGAGCTTTTCGGCCAGAGGGTTATTCACTGACGAGATGGAGAGCGCCAGCAGCGTCTCATCGGAGTGGAGACGGGGATTGCGACTCTTGAGGTGGGCTGTTTTCAGGTGGCAGATGGGCTCCAGCACCTCATCGGAAATGACCCGCAGCTCATCGTCCACATCGGCCACACCTTTGAGGGCATTCATGAGCAGGGCGGATGCTGCGCCTAGCAGGTTGCCGGTCTTGCCGGTGACCACGCGGCCGTTCGGAAGCACCATCGCCCCGGCCGGCGCGCCGGTGGTCTCCTCCTTCAGCAGAGCGGCAGAGCGGGCGGGGGAAAGGTTGGGGGTGACGGCGGCCTTGTTCATCAGCCGTTCGATCTTTTCCAGCGCTTCTTCGCCGTTGCCGGTGCGCTTTAACTCCTCGGCGGTGGCGAAGTAGCGGCGCACTATTTCGTTCTTTCCGGCTTCTCGGCAGGCGTCGTCGTCGCAAATGGCAAGGCCTGCCATGTTCACGCCCATGTCGGTGGGGGACTGATAGGGGCATTCGCCCGAAATGCGCTCCATAGTGGTGCGCAGCACGGGGAATATCTCCACATCGCGGTTGTAATTCACAGTGGTCTGGCCGTAGGCTTCCAGATGGAAGGGATCGATGATGTTGTCATCGTCTAAATCGGCGGTGGCTGCCTCGTAGGCAATGTTGACCGGGTGCGATAGCGGTAGGTTCCATACGGGGAAGGTCTCGTACTTGGCGTAGCCCGCCTTCACTCCGCGCTTGTTCTCGTGGTAGAGCTGGGAGAGACAAGTGGCCATCTTGCCGGAACCGGGACCCGGGGCAGTTACAACTACCAAAGGGCGTGTGGTCTCGATGAAGTCGTTTTTGCCGAAACCCTCATCGCTGACGATGAAATCGATATCGTTGGGATAGCCGGGGATGGGGTAGTGCAGATAGCTGGTAATGCCCATGGCGGTGAGGCGCTTGCGGAACAGGTCGGCGTCGGGCTGGTTGGCGTAGCGGGTGATGACCACGCTGCCAATCATGAAGCCCATGGAGCGGAAGATGTCCATCAGCCGCAGCACATCCTCGGCATAGGTGATGCCCAAATCGCCGCGCACCTTCGAGCGCTCGATGTCGTTGGCGTTGATGGCGATCACTATCTCCACATCGTCTTTCATGGAACGCAGCATAGATATCTTGGTATCGGGCTCAAAGCCGGGCAGTACACGGGATGCGTGGTAGTCGTCGAACAGCTTTCCACCGAATTCCAGGTACAGCTTTCCGCCGAACTGGTTGATGCGCTCGCGGATATGCTCCGCCTGCAACTCGATGTACTTGTTGTTGTCGAAACCTTGGCGCATGGGCAACCCGCTTTCTTTTCCCGCTTGCTTTAAACCGGGGAAATTATAGCCCAGGTTGTGAGACGGGGGCAGGGCGATCACTGTTTCACCTCCGTTAAATCGGGCGTGCGCCGCCGTTGGCCCCTCATGGCGCGGCGTATCATAGGCAAGCGTTTGAGAGCGGCCGCCGAGCCGTGCCAAGCGCATTTTTTATGCCCGCGAGCGAAAGGGGTTCCAATGACCAAGCACATTTTCGTAACCGGAGGCGTGGTTTCATCGCTGGGCAAGGGCATCACCGCCGCCTCTTTGGGGCATTTGCTGAAGGCGCGCGGCTACAAGGTGACCATGCAGAAAATGGACCCCTATCTGAACGTTGACCCTGGCACCATGAGCCCGTTCCAGCATGGCGAGGTGTTCGTGACCGAGGATGGCCACGAGGGCGACTTGGACCTAGGCCACTACGAGCGTTTCATCGATGAGAACCTCACTCGCGACTCCAACTTCACCCAGGGCTCCATCTACAAGACCCTCATCGCCCGCGAGCGTCATGGCGACTTTCTGGGCGGCACCGTGCAGGTGATTCCCCATGTGACTGATGCCATCAAGGACAAGCTGCGGGCCATCGCGCAGCAATCCGGCGCCGATGTCGTGATCTCTGAGATCGGCGGCACCATCGGCGACATAGAGGGGCTGCCCTTCATCGAGGCGGCGCGGCAGTTCAAAAAGGAGATGCCGGCGGGGGATGTGCTGTTCGTGCACGTGACGCTGGTGCCCTACATTGCCGCCGCTCATGAGGTGAAAACGAAGCCCACCCAGCATTCGGTGAAGGAGCTGCGCAGCTTGGGCGTGCAGCCGGATTTCATTGTGTGCCGCTCCGACCACGAGATAAGCGATGGGGTGCGCCGCAAGATCGCCCTGTTCTGCGACGTAGACGAGGATGACGTGCTGTCGTGCGTTGACTGCCCTTCCATCTACCAGGTGCCCATCGACCTCTACGAGCAGGGCTTCGACATCTCGGCCTTGGCAAAGCTGGGGCTTGCGCCGCGCAAGATAAACTTGAAGCCCCTCATGAACTTCCTCAAGGCCAGCGAGAATGTTTCCGGCGAAGTGAACATTGCGGTAGTGGGCAAGTACGTCTCATTGCCTGATGCGTACTTGTCGGTGGTGGAGGCGCTCCATCATGCCGGCACGGCCAACGGGGTAGCGGTAAACATCAACCTCATAGACGGCGAAGAGCTCTCGGATGCCAATGTGGCCGAAGTGCTTGGCGGCATGGACGGCGTGCTGGTGCCCGGCGGATTCGGAGCGCGCGCTTTCGAGGGGAAGATATCCGCTGCCCGCTATGCGCGGGAGAACAACGTGCCCTACCTGGGGATTTGCCTGGGGCTGCAGGCGGCAGTGTGCGAGTTCGCCCGCAATGTGGCGGGGCTCGAGGGCGCTACTTCAGCCGAGTTCGACGAGGGTACTGCCCCCAAGGCGATAGACCTCATGCCCGACCAGGCCCACATCGAGGACAAGGGGGGCACCATGCGGCTGGGGGCCTACCCCTGCGTGCTGAAAGAGGGCACCAAGGCGCTGGAGGCTTATGGCGCGTCGAACATTTCCGAGCGCCATCGCCACCGTTTCGAGGTGAGCAACACCTATCGGGACGCCTTGGAAGAGGCAGGGCTGGTGATTTCTGGCACCTCTCCCGACGGCCGTCTGGTGGAGATGATAGAGCTGCCAGACCATCCCTGGTTCGTGGCCAGCCAAGCCCACCCGGAATTCAAGAGCCGCCCCACCGCCCCGCATCCGCTTTTCAGGGACTTCATCAAGGCTGCTTGCGACCGATAGGTGCATTCGCAAAACTCGGTTACGTTTACTACGGTGTTTGCGGTAGCGATCACCGAATCCTCATGGGCGAAGCCCCACAGCGGCGGTGGACAGGATCGCCAGTTGGGTACGTCGGGAAAACTCGAAGGCGCTTTTTCGTCCATTTTTGGACAGAATTGCGAGTTGGGTACATACGTTTGTCGGGGGAAGGCCGCCTGAAGCTGAGCGGCGAAGTGGGCGGGCAGCCGAAGGCGCTTCCCATCAGGTGTTTCATCGAAGCTTCCTCCTCAGTTTGAAAAAGATTGCCAGCAATGGTCCGAATTGGCGATGACGATATGTACCCAACTCGCAATCTTGTCCAAAAACGGGTGATTTTTCGCAATACTGTTGGCTCCGTGTACCCAACTGGCGATCCTGTCCAAGCGGAGACGCGTCTTTACCGTATTGCCGATTCAAGGTTGGTTTGCCGCAACGTGAGACATCGGGGGCTGCGGGCTCGGCTCAGGTGGTGAGGTCTTTGCCGGGTCAAGCGATGATGTCCTTACGCAAAGATGCGCCGATCGTCTGCGGTGTGGTGCTGGAAGCCCTAAGGGCTGCTGCGCTACAATGGGGTTGTGTCTGAGATTGAGGAGTACATACGGGAATTTCTAGACTATCTGCGCATTGAGCGGGGGTCGAGCGCCAATACCATTGATGCCTATGGGCGCGACCTGGGGGCATTCGCCGCGTTTGCTGCAGAGAAGGGCGCGACTGAGTGGCGCAATGTGGACCGCTCGCTGGCGGAGGGGTTTCGCGAGGAGCTGTTTGCGGAAGGCTACGGTGCTTCCACGGTGAAGCGGCGGCTGTCGGCCCTGAAGAGCCTGTCGCGCTATTGCACCCTTGAGGGTTATGGAAAGGGGAACGTGGCATCGGCGGTGCCTTTGCCGAAACTTACCGCCCAGCTGCCGGATGTGCTCACCATTTCGCAGGTAGAGCTGATTTTGGAGCGGTCGGACCGCCAAGATGCGACGGGACTTCGAGACCGGGCGCTGTTGGAAGTGCTGTACGGTTCGGGGCTGCGGGCCAGCGAGGCCTGTGGACTGGACATG
>CANSTH010000077.1 GCA_947649875.1 uncultured Parvibacter sp.
CAAGGCCGTTGGGCTGTTCTAGCCGACCGCGCTGCTTCAAGAAGATAACTGCATGGTTTCGAATGGCCTCCGTACGGGGGCCATTTTACGTTGGCGCCTATGATGGATGGCGAAGTACAATCTCGGGCCTGGTGGGCCCATGGAGGCAAGGGGAAATCATGAACAGCTTCCTTAACACAATTCGCTCCAACACATTGGCTCAGGCGGTGGTGTCGCTGCTGTTTGGGCTGTTCCTTTTGGTGTGGCCTGGCGCCACCATCATCACGGTGGTGTATCTGCTGGCGGCATGGTTGGCGGTGTCCGGCATTGCCAGCTTAGTGAGCTACTTCCGCGACAAGAGCGACCGCTACCGCAACGGCAGCGTATTGGCGGTGGGGGTGTTCTACCTGGTACTGGCCCTTATCGTGTTCATCTTCCCCGAGCCCATCGCCTCGGTGGGGGCCGTGGTGCTGGGGGTGGTGCTGGTGCTGTGCGGCGTGGTCAGCCTGGTACGCGCGCTGGAGCTCAAGCCGCTGGGCGGTTACCAGTGGATTCTGGGCGCCATCCTCAGCGCGCTGGTGGCCATCGGCGGCGTGCTCATCATCACCAACCCCTTCGGCGCCACTTCCGCCTTCGTCATGGTGCTGGGCATCGTGCTCATTGTGAACGGGGCGGTGAACCTTTACGTGTCCGGCGAGTTGAAGCGTTTGGCGAAGAGCATCGCCAATTAGCGCTCGCGCGGCGCACCTCAATCCCTCACGACAATTCACAGGGTCGTAACCCCGCGTTGCGGCCCCTTTTGCTATCATGTGCCCACACGAGTTATCCGCCCGCCATTTCGCGGGCGTTTCTCTCGTTAAAGCATTATGTGGAAAGGACGTTCCATGTCTGAAGAGAACGCCAACTTGGAAGAGATCCAGAAGCATCGCGAGCAGATCGACGCCATCGATCGCCAGCTGGTGGAGCTGCTGAACAAGCGCGCCGGTCATTCGCTGGTTATTCGCGGGCTGAAGCCCGGTGCCCATATGGGCCTGTACGACGCGCGCCGCGAGGAGGAGATCATGGATCGTGTTGCCTCCTACAACAACGGGCCGCTTTACAACGAGTACCTGCGGGAAATCTATACCACCATCCTCAAGGTGATGAAGGAGACCCCGGCCCTATGAGCGTGAACGAGATAACTATCCCGGGCATCCCCGACTTGGGCACCCGCGGCGACACCATCACTATTTACGCTGGTCCCTGCTCGGTGGAATCGGTGGAGCAGTTCGACGAAGTAGCCTCATGTATCCATGACCTGGGGCTTTCTTGGATTCGTGGCGGCGCCTTCAAGCCCCGCACCAACCCCCACTCCTTCCAGGGCCTGGGGGAAGAGGCGCTGAAGATTATGGCCGATGCCGGGCAGAAGTACGGGCTGAAGACCCTCACCGAGGTGATGGACTCCGCCCACTGCCAGATGGTGGCCGACTATGTGGACGGCCTGCAAGTGGGCGCCCGCAACTTCCAAAACTTCAGCTTGTTGAAGAAGATCGGCCAGGTTACCGCCGATACCCACCAGATGGTGCTGTACAAGCGCGGCTTTGCCGGCACCATCGCCGAATGGCTGGCGGCTACCGACTACATCACCGCTTGCGGCAACGACAACGTGGTGCTGTGCGAGCGCGGCATCCGCACCTTCGAGACCGCTACCCGCTTCACGCTGGACATCGCCGCCGTGCCGGTGATCCACAAGCAGTCGCTGTTCCCGGTGTGCATCGACGTGTCCCACCCGGCAGGCCAGCGCGACCTGGTGCCGTCGCTAGCGTACGCCGCCATCGCCGCCGGTGCCGACTCCATCATGATCGAGGTGCACCCGCAACCGGCCAAGGCCCTCTCCGATGGCCCGCAGCAGCTCACCCCCGCCCAGTTCGAGGTGCTGGTGGCCCAGCTGCGCGACATCGCCGCCGTCTTCGGCAAGACCATCGCGTAAATCGTTCCGCTGTTCTTGCGAACAGCGGAACGGCTAGGCGCTGCGAAGCCCTCTGGCACCCAATCTTGCCCTTCAGAGCTTTCCTTCGCGCACCGAAGTGCGCTCAGCCGCTCTTCAGGGCAATCTCGGGCACCAGAGGGCTTCTCGCTTGCTTTGGTGGATACGCAAAGGACACGCGGCGCGCCGCGTAGGTTTCGTTTCTTTGCCGAGGCTCGGGGTTGTGCCATTGCGGGCTGCGATACAATAGCGAGCCGTTGACTCTTTCGCGCCTCGCGCGCTTTGTTCGCCCCAGGAGGTTTCATGCCCATCGACATCGATTCTTTGAACGAGCCGCAGCGCCAGGCGGTGCTCACCACCCAGGGGCCCCTTTTGGTACTGGCGGGCGCCGGCTCGGGCAAGACCCGCGTGCTCACCTACCGCATTGCGCACCTGCTGGAGGACGAGGAGGTGTGGCCGTGGCAGATTCTGGCCATCACCTTCACCAACAAGGCGGCGGCCGAGATGCGCGAGCGCTTGGGGCGGCTGGTGGGGCAGCGGTCCCGCGGCATGTGGGTGTCCACCTTCCACAGCATGTGCGTGCGCATCCTTCGCCAAGACGCCGAGCGGCTGGGGTTCACCAACAGCTTCACCATCTATGATACCGATGACATGAAGCGCCTCTACAAAGAGGTGATGGCCGAGCTGGACATCAACCCCAAGGTGTTTCCGCTGAATACCCTGATGAACCGCATCTCCGATGGCAAGAACAAGCTGCAAGTGCCCAGCGAGTTCGCGAAAGCGGCCACCGACCCGGTGGGGAAGGTGGCGGCCCGGGTGTACACGCGGCTGCAGGAGCGCCTGAAAGCCGCCAATGCCTTCGACTTCGACGACCTGCTGCTCTACGCCTATCTGCTGCTGAAGCACCACGAGGATGTGCGCGAGGCCTACCAGCAGCGCTTCCGCTACATCATGGTGGACGAGTACCAGGACACCAACCACGCCCAGTACGCCATCACCATGATGCTGGTGGGGCCCGAGAAGAACATCATGGTGGTGGGCGACGACGACCAGTCCATCTACTCGTGGCGCGGCGCCGACATCACCAACATCTTGAACTTCGAGCAGGACTTCCCCAATGCCAGCGTGGTGAAGCTGGAGCAGAACTACCGCAGCATGGGCAACATCTTGGCGGCCGCCAACGCTGTGATTGCGAACAACTCCAAGCGCAAGGAGAAGCGCCTGTTCACCACCGCTGGCGACGGCGAGAAGATCCAAGTGTACCTGGCCACCGACGAGCGGGACGAGGGGCGCTGGATTGCCGGCGAGATAGAGAAGCGCCACAGCCGCGGCCAGTCCTACGACGACATGGCGCTGTTCTACCGCACCAACGCCCAGTCGCGCATGCTTGAAGACATGCTGCTGCGGGCCGGCGTGCCCTATCGCATCGTGGGGGGCACGCGGTTCTTCGACCGCGCCGAGATCCGCGATGTGATGGCCTACCTCACGCTGGCGGTGAACCCTGCCGACGACCTGGCGGCCAAGCGGGTGATAAACGTGCCCAAGCGCGGCATCGGCAAAACCACCGTAGAGCGCATCGAGCAGCTGCAGAACCGGTTTGGCATAACGTTTCTGGAGGCTTGCGAGCAGGCCATCACCGAGGACGACCTGCGGGCTGCTACCCGCAACGCTCTGGCCTCGTTCGTCTCGCTCATCAAGGAAGCGGGAAGCTGGAGCGGCGATCTTCGCCAAGTGATTTCGATGATTGTGGAGAAGGCGGGGCTGGTAGAAGCACTTCTGGCGGAAGGCACCGACGAGGCGAAGAGCCGCGTGGAGAACATCCAGGAGTTTATGGGCGTGGTGCAGGAGTTCCAAGAAACCCATGAGGACGACGATGCCATGTTCGCCGCGCCATCGGCTGCCGGCGATGGCGGCCCTGCGGCTGTGGCGGGGGAGGAACTGGTGGCGTCCTCGTTGCAAGACGCCGCCGACCTGTTCGCTGCGGCGGGCGTTGCGGCGCCAGAGGAGGAACCGGTGCGGGTACTCCGGGGCAACTCGCTGGCGGACTTCATCGAATGGGTACGGCTGCGCACCGACCTCGACACCATGACCGACGACGGCCATGCGGTGACGCTGATGACGGTGCACGCCGCCAAGGGCCTGGAGTTCGACTGCGTGTGGGTGGCCGGCATGGAGGAGAGCCTGTTCCCCCACATGAACTCCATGCGCGATCCGGTGGCGGTGGAGGAGGAGCGGCGCCTTGCCTACGTGGCCATCACCCGCGCCCGCAAGTGCCTCTACCTCACCTGCGCCCAGCAGCGGCAGATCTTCGGGCAAACGTCGGCGAATCCCACCTCCCGCTTCCTGCAGGAGATTCCCCAGGAGCTGCGACAGACTTCCGGCCTGGGGTCTTCGGGCTTTTCCGGCACCGGCTGGGAGAAGCGCGGCAGCCGCCGGGGCATTGCCGGCAGCGGCACCGAGGCGGGGGAGGGGCGCGTGTTCGGCCGCTCCAGCGCCTCCGGCTCCGCCGGGCGCGGCGACCGTGACCGAGCGGGCCGCAGCGGCTATTCCGGGCGCGGCAGCTTCGGCGCGGGCGGCGGTCGCAGCTTCAGCGAGTTCACCGGCGGCTCTGGGACGTCCGAGGGCCGCGCCTTCGGCGCCAGCGGCTCCGGGCGGGCCAGCTCGGCAGCTGCCAAGAAGTCCGGCGCCAGCGGCACCTTCGCCGTGGGGGACATGGTGGACCACAAGACTTTCGGCCGCGGCCGCGTGACGAAGGTGGACGGCGATACTCTCCACATCAAGTTCCAAAAAACCGGCCAAACCAAAAAACTGCTGAAGGACTACGCGCCCATTGTAAAGGTTGGGTAGTTCCGTCTGCCTAACGGCAGCCGGAACTGCTCCTAGTTGTGTGGTTGGGTGCTGGGGGTGCATCCGCCGCACATTTGGCAGGCGGTGGGGGTGGCGGCAAGGCCGCCCAGCGCGCTTTCCCGCAGTTCGAAGGGTAGGCTGCGGCCCACCGAGTACATGGCCATTACCGTCTCATCGAACCCCACGTAGCTGTCGATGCCCGCCAGCGCCAGCTGGGCCGATGCCAGGGCATTGGCGGCGCCGGTGGCGTTGCGCTTTTGGCAGGGAGCCTCCACCAGGCCGCCGATGGGGTCGCATACCAGCCCCAACAGCCCGGCGATGGCGATGGCCGCCGCCTCCAGGCACTGGGCCGGCGTGCCGCCCATCAGCTCCACGGCGGCGCTGGCGGCCATGGCGGATGCGGCCCCCACTTCCGCCTGGCAGCCGCCTTCCGCCCCCGACACGGTAGCGTTGTGCATGATCAGCATCCCGATGGCGCCGGCGTTCGCTAAGCCCCGCCCCAGTTGCTCGTCGGTGAGGCCGTACACGTCCTGCAGCGCCAGTAGCACCGCCGGCACCACGCCGGCCGATCCGGCGGTGGGGGCCGCCACGATGCGCCCCATGGTGGCGTTCGTTTCCAGCACCGCCTGGGCGTAGGTCACCGCCCGCGTGAGCAGGGTGTCGCCGAACACCTCTCCCGCCTCGATGCGCTGCCACAGCTTTTGCGCCTCGCCGCCGATGAGGCCTCCCATCGACTTCTTGGGGTCGGTCAAGGGACCCGTTGCTGATCGTCGCATCACCTTCAGCGCTTCGCTCAAGTAGCGGTGGGTGTCGTCCACAGCGATGCCGAGAGACGCCAGCATGGCTCGCTCCCTATGGCAAATGGCGTCTGATATGGGCATCTTTTCCCGTTCGGCGAAGGCCAAAAGCTCGGCGCCGGTCTTGAAGTCCATCGATTCGAACAGCAGTTGCGCCTCGTGGGCGGAAAGGCCGGCGCCGAAACCGGTGGGCGTCTGCCCCTCTTCCAGTGCCTGCTCCTCGCTCACGGGAGCGTTGCTCTCGGCCGAGCGGTCGCTGGGCACGATGCGTACCGCCAGTATCTTGGGGTTCGCCGTCAGCATCTGTGCGATGGCGGCGGGAATGGGGTCGTCGGTCTCCATCACGGTGTAGGCCACATCGCCCTTGCGCTCGCGGAACAGCTTGGTGGTGGCGATGTTCACCTCCATCTCCGCCACGCAGGCGGCGATGAACGCCAGCACGCCGCGCACGTCCTTTTGCTTCACCACCAGCGAGTGGTATTGGCCGGTTAGCATCACGTCCACGCCGTTGATGGCTGTAATCTGGGCCGCGCCGCCCCCGATGGACTCGCCGCGCACCTCGGTCACGGTGCCGTTTGCGTCCTTCACGCGGATGTCCACGGTGTTGGGGTGGGGAGTCTGGGTTTTGTCGTCGGGGAGGAAGCTGAACGCCAGCCCTGCCTTTTCCGCCAGCTCAAAGGAGTCGCGTACTCGCAGATCGTCCGGTGCCAGCCCCAAAAGCCCCGCCACCAGCGCGCGGTCGGTGCCGTGGCCGTGGTAGGTGTGGGCGAAGCTGCCGTACAGCGTGAAGGTGGCCTCCACCGGCTGGGCGCCCAAAAGCCGCCGCGTCATCAACGCGATGCGCAGCGCGCCGGCGGTGTGCGAGCTGGAGGGCCCCACCATGAATGGGCCGATAACATCGCGGATTCCGTATATGGTCATGGCAAGCTCCTTCAGGTTCTGCCGATACTCAGGTGTCGATTCGATGGCCCAAATGATAGCCCAGCGCCCGTTGTTTCTAACCGTCTGGCGTCATCTGTCTACGGGATTTTCGTTTTTCATTGCGCGAACTCTTTTTAATTAGAGCACTAGGTGGGTTTGCGGCTTGCCAGCAGGATGAACTGACGCGGGGCGTAATACAGGCCCTGATAAGCTTAGTGTAATGTTAGACTGGTATTGAAAATCGGCGTATGGGAGGTGTCGGCATGTCCCAAGGATCAATCATTCTGCAGGAGTCTCCTGGTTGTACTTTCAGCATCGAATTTCCTAGGACGAGGCTCCTTCCTTCTCCTTATGCCAAAGAAGGACCTTTTGCTTCGGAAAGAGAAGAGCTCCTTGATGGTGAGACTCATTTGGAGCCTAAGCTCAGCAAAGCAGACAGGATTGATTATGCTATTGCGGCGGCAAGTGGAGTTATAGCGGGTTTGATCGACTCGTTCTTCGTTGGCGAGTTTTCCATTGAGCGTGCCAGCCAATGGGGAGCAGAAAAGACCAATGAGTTTGTTGTGGCGATGGCTAAGTTGTCTGGCTATGGGGGCGGAACCCTCGCTGGGGCAATAAAGCATCTAGAGGATAGTTTTGGATTTGCGGCGGATGGGAATACGGCTGATTTCGGAGGCGGTTACCAGCACCACCTCAGGGACTTCTCGCATCATTTTAGCCTCGGGGGCCTCATCTGTTCGATTTTCACGCAGTTCACTGGAAAGGTCATAGGGACGGATACCGCGGGGAATCTAATTGTGGTAAGTGTTCCAAAATCCCACTTGAAATACTTGGGGGAGAGCTTTTCCGAGAAAATAGTGGTGGGAACCATACTGTGGGTCATGCATATTGCGAGCGACGTTGCCGGCTCAAGATGTAATCCCGGAAAAGGAACGGGCATCCCTGGGCCGATTCTTTCGCTTGTCAAAGTTTTCTCAACTCTTCCTATATTCAAAGATGCGCGGTCAGCGCCTATCCAGGCAAAGGAGGACGATCTTTTCGAGAGCTTATATCTAAACTGTTTAACGGGACGCTTTTAGCGAAGCATAACGAGAATGGAAGGATTGTTCCGGTTAGATTTGATTTCCGTCTAGAGTTAGGCGTTGTCCATGAGCTCGGTAGGCAAGCAATCCCTGTCATGCTCAATCAGTGCTTCATTCGGTCGTTCTATTTTATTCGCAGGTTTACCATCGAGGTCAAAAGACTGAAGATTGAAAGGTTTGTTGAACTAGAGAAGATAGACCCGATGGCTGTGATTCCGTTTAGGAACAGGGCCATAGCTCGCATGTCCACGATTTCGACGGGCGTGTTTTCTGCCGTTGACATAGCGGATGCAGCCGTTAGGGCGGCGATTGCTTCAAGAGGCTCAGAGGGAAAGTTTCTTTCCGAATTCGTTGTTAGGATCAATTTTGTTGGGATAGGGACTTTTGCCGTCGCGTGCGCGCTCGATGTGCATAGTGTCCTAAAGGAAAAGGGAGATAGTCGAGATTCTTCGGCGGTCTGGGAATACGAGCGCAGGCTTTCGGAGCTTGGATGCTTGGAGCTCGAACCGAGCCATGTTCGCATATTGCAATCTCTTCAGCATGCCATTATTGTTCAGGATATTAAAGATACGAAGCAGATGCGCAAACGGGAAAGCAAGCGCCTATGGCTCGAGGAATGGGAGTCAACTATTGATTTGGGCCTAAGGGAGAAGGGGCTGACTGCCAGCACTTATCTTATGGAGCCATGCGAAATGTATGCTCTCTTCGAGAAACTGTTCAAAGATGACCCGAATAAGCCGTGGCCGTTTCTTTTGGCTCTGGAGGCCGACTTGTTTGTTCCGTATCAACCGCTGGGCGGAAAATCAGACAAGAAGTTCAAGGATTTGGGATGTACGACCGAATACATGATGGAGGTATTCACGGCATTGCAGAGTGTGGTATCCAAGGAGGATTTAGAGGGGCTACGCAAATCACTGAAAAAGGCAGAAGGGGCAATTAATGCCAAGAATGCCAAGAATGTGGCAGCATTTGTTGGGACAGGGGTTTTCGCAGGTGCTGCAACGGTTGCGGCATTTATGTTTGCGCCATACATTGCGCCGCTGATTGCGGGAAAGGCTGTTGCGGGTTTGTCCGGGGCAGCGCTTACGAGTGCCAGTCTCGCCTTTATTGGTGGTGGCTCGTTGGCGGCTGGTGGTCTCGGTATGGCTGGGGGCACCGCAATCATTGCGGGCGGAGGTGCTTTGATTGGAGCCCTAAGCGGAACTGGTGCATCAAGGGCCATTGTATCAATGGCGGATGCGGATGGCTTCGTTTACCGGGAGGCATCGAAACTGCTATGCTACTGCAGGTCGGTGCTCCTTGACAGATTTGGTGATGTTGACTCCGCCAGAAAAATTCAGGTTTCACTTAATGAGAGAGTCGTAGAGATGGAAATAACCCTTGAATCGATAAAGAGGGGTGATGGGACGGCGTGTCTCATCGAGGACTCCATGTCTGATGACGGCGAGGGCGCGATAGTGGGGCCGACTCTTGAGATTGACGCGAAAAGGCAGGTTAAGGTGCTTACAAGGAGCCTGAAATACCTAAACAGATGCAACGAAGAGCTTGCAAAAGCCATCACTCGGACAACGAAGAAGCAAGAGGCTTAATGGGATTTCTAGGAGAATTGGCAGACATTGCTATAAGGGGTGTAACTGGTTATGCATCTAGCGTGCCTGACGTCAAGAATGCCGCGTCTGTGCTTGTTTTGGCTGAAACGCAGGATGGGTGGGTTGCGTCAGAGGACTTTCTTGACGCTTATGATGTTCGCATCTATGACTTGAGTAATGACCAGTATGATGTCAAGATTATGAAACAGCATGACTTTGAGGGAGGTTATGTTCTCTGGAATCGCACCAAGGATGTTTACCACACAGGCGTGGGGTCGTGTGTCTATAAAAAAGTCGAGAGACACCTTAAGGGCTACGGCAATCAGGCTGTCTATAAGGATCGAGAAGAGGGGGATGATATTGCCGTAACGCTCTACAGGCTTTCTTCCACCGAATATGACACTGTTCGGGATTTGGAACGAGCTTTGCGGCGCACATTTGGGGAATATCCCGCGCCTGTCGTCGAGCCAGTAAAATCCGTCAGTGCCGAGCCGAAAGGGCAAAGCTGCCTAGCTAGAGCTAAAAAGGCTGCCCTTGGTTTCTTTGTCGTAGTGGTGTGCTATTGGATTGTACGATTCTTGTGAGCAGCTCAGAAGCGCCTGATTGGGGTATGTCAAGGCATGTTGATAACCTTGGCGTAATTCTTGAATCGCAGAGCGACTGAACGGTTGGATGGGCAAGTCGCTTTGCGATGAAGGGAATGGGATCGTTGCATGGAGGCGACATGGTAGTAGTGCATATTTCTTATTTGCTGGGAAGGTGCCATCCGTGTTCGCTGTGCGCAGGATAGCCATATTCCTTTCCCTTCCATTTTCGCCTACCTATCTCTTTGTCAAATCTGTCGAGTATGTCGTAGGTGTCTTCACCGGAGCACCATCTGCGACGAACTTTCTCTCGTTCTCTTGACAAGTTTTCGGATGTGGCGTGCTTCAGCCAGCTGTTGTTGTAGTTGGGTTCGCCATCATCGAAGATGGTTGCAATGAAGTTCAAGATACCCATTCTGCTTACCTCCTTAATGAGTTTCTCCGGGGAATCGAGAGCGTGACTTCTAAACCAATTCGTCCTTATGCCTGTAAAGGAAGCGATGCGTCTCATCTTCATCGGCTACCCACTCGTCATCGAAGTGACTGTCCGCCCAAGAGGTTTTACCGCGTGCTCGGATGTGAAGCTTGCCATCTTTGATGCTGTAGTCGCGCTGCTCTCGGAAGTTCTTCTCCTCGTAATAAGTTGAGATGGTGAACCCGTCGTTGTTGTCCAGCAGCTGTTGTCTTACGGCCCTGGTCAATCTCAGTCCCATGGTTATCTCCTTCGGTCAGGTACTTTGATGTTTCATATTCTGGGGATTAAGGGGAAAATGAGCACATGCAGGATTCGCGAAAACCGGTGCCGTTCTCCTCAGTTTTCGCGAAAAGAATGAAGGGTTTTCGCGATGACCGATAAGAGGGAAAAGCAGTACTCGAGCCTATATGAGCAAATCAGAGATAAAAAGCTGCATTGGACCAGGGCGAAGGCTGCTCTTGAGCTGAAATGTATCGGCGAAGATAGGCTTGAGCGGATCGAGAAGAACCGGGCTGCAATTCGTCCTGATGAGGTGCTTATTCTGGCCGAGGTCTACGATGAGCCGTCCCTCTGTAACTACTACTGTGCTATGCAGTGTCCAATAGGGAAAGACGGGAGTATTCCCTACATTGAGCAGCCCGAGCAATCCGAGTTGCCGATTATAGTGCTGCAGATGATCGCTTCCCTTAATAGCACAAGTCAGATGAAGGACAGACTCATTGAGATTGCCGCAGACGGTGATGTTACTGAGGACGAACTGGAAGAGTTCGAGGCAATACGTCAGGAGCTGGACAAAATAACGTCTACTGTTAAAGCTCTCGAGATGTGGGCAGATAAAGCAATCAAAAAGGACGTAAAGTGAGGCATAGCGCACTGCTATCGTGGTTGTTCTGGCTGCTCGCTGTGGCGGCCCCGTTCCTGGTGTGCCTCATCGCTATCGCGCAATTTCCTTCGGGGTTCGAGGTGCCTTTGCACTGGGGTAGTTCAG
>CANSTH010000078.1 GCA_947649875.1 uncultured Parvibacter sp.
CTCCGACTGGGTAAGCCCCAACTCTCGCCGGCCCGTCTTGACCCGCTCTGCGATATCTTCATTAAGCAGCATAAAGTCTCCATCGGTAAGTAATTTGATACATTCTAGCATATTACAAAGATTATGGACGGTATACCAAAATGCGTGAGTAAATAATATGATACAAACTTGAAAGGAGTATTTGATTGGATCGGTACCCATTATTAAAACAAGGCGGTTAATTTTTCGGGCGCGGAGGGTTACTTCGCGCCCCTTTCTTATATGATAGGGAGCCGTACCGATAGCCGCGAAGGGAAGCGGCGCGAGAGGAGCCCCAAGTTGAGCATCTGGTTACTGATCCCCCTCATCATCGTCATCTTGCTGGTGGTGCTGGTAATTGCCGCCATCGCCGTCTATAACAACCTGGTGAAGCTGCGCAACCGCGTGGACAACGCCTGGGCCCAGATGGAGGTGCAGCTGCAGCGCAGAAACGACCTCATCCCCAATCTAGTAGAGACGGTGAAGGGCTACGCCGGCCACGAGAGCAAAACGTTGCAGGCGGTCACCCAGGCCCGCGCCGCCGTCATGGGCGCCACCACTCCCAATCAGAAGGTGGAGGCGGAGGGGGCCCTTACCGGTGCCCTGAAGGGGCTGCTGGCCGTGGCGGAGGCTTACCCTGAGCTGAAGGCCAACGGAAACTTCCAGCAGCTGCAGGCGCAGCTGGCCGACACCGAGGACAAGATCAGCTATATGCGCCAGTCCTACAACGACTGCGTGATGACTTACAACACTGCCATCCAGACCTTCCCCGGCATGCTGCTTTCGGGCGCCTTCCAGCCCCGGGAGTCCTTCTCGGCTGCCGAGGGCGCCGACGTGGCCCCCAAGGTGAGCTTCTAGCATGCGCGTCTTAAAGTTGCGCGAAGGCCTCTTCGCCGCGCTGATCGTCGTTGCCCTTGCCCTGGCCGCTGCGGCAGTTTTCCCCTCCGTTGCCCTGGCCAAGGAGTACAGTTGCCCGCAGGTGGCCATCAGCGCCACGGTGGACGAGGCGGCGGCCCTTCACGTGCGCGAGCAGCGGGTGTTCGACTTCGATGGCTCGGTGGCCATCGCCGGGGTTTCCATGTCCCCTGACACGGGGGGCGCTCCCCAGTGGCAGGCCATGCAAGAGGTGCCCTTCCAGAGCCAGTGGCGCGATTCCGGCGGCCCCCAAACCGTGCCCGCCTGGTCCTATGACGAAACGTTCAACACCGTGTACGCCTTCTTCGATATCTCCGACGAGAAGGTGGCCTTTCAGCTGGAGTACGTGGTGAACAACGGTGTGCGCGTGTACAACGATGTGGCCGAGCTGTACTGGCAGCTCGTGGGCTCCGGTTGGGCGGTGGACTCCTCCAATGTGGAGGCCTCCATCGCGCTTCCCGTGCCGGCCGGCGCGGAAGTGGTGGCGGGCGACACGGTGCGCGCTTGGGGCCACGGGCCCCTGGACGCGGAAGTGGCCATCCAGCCGGACGGCGTGGTGGACTTCGATGTGCCCCGGGTGTCTGCCGGCGAGTACGCCGAGGCCCGTATCGCCTTCCCCGCCGAATGGGTGAGCCAGGTGGACCCGTCCGTCACTTACGGCTACGACTACCTGGACTCCATCTTAGCCGAGGAGCAGCAATGGGCCGATGAGGCCAATGCCCGCCGCACGCTGGCGCGGTGGCTGCTGTTCGGGGTAGGGGGTCTGTGCCTGGTATCCATCGCGGTGGCGGTGGTGCTGTACTTCCGCTTCGGCCGCGAGTACAAGCCTCAGTTTTCCGATGAGTACTGGCGCGATGTGCCCGAGCCCGGCATGCAGCCGGCAGTGGTCAGCCGCCTCATGCACTGGGGCAGCACCGACACCAAAGACCTTATCGCCACTATCATGAGCCTGTCCCAGAAGGGCGTGCTGCGCATCGACGCGGTGCAGCACCCCGATGAGCGCGGACGCATGATAGACGATTACCAGATAACGCTGCTGCCGGCCGCTCGCGAGGTGACCGATCCTGTGGAGAAGGCCACGCTGGACTTCCTGTTCAAAGAGGTGCCCGGTCGCTCTGACGTGCGCTGGATGGATGAGATAACCCATTTCGGCGAGAGCAGCCCCCGCAGCTACATCGCGGCGGTGAACAAGTGGCAGAAGGCGCTCACTGCCGAAGTGAAGCGGGAGGGCTTCTTCGAGCATCGGGGCAATGTGCTGATGGGCGCCGTTTCCACCTATGCGGTGCTTCTGGGCTTTGTCGGCATGCTGATCACCATCGCCACCGAGAACTTCTGGCCGGTGGTGTTCACCTTTGCCACCGCGTTCGTGCTGGTGCCGCTGTCGATGACCATGCGGCGCCGCAGCCGGCGGGCCAACGAGATAATGGCCCGCTGCAATGCCCTGAAGAAATGGCTGCAAGATTTCTCCCGCATCGATGAGCGGCCGCCCACCGATGTGAAGGTATGGGGACAGCTGATGGTGTACGCCTATTTGATGGGCGTTGCCAAGCAGGCCATCCAAGAGTTGCGTCGCGTGATGCCTCAGGTATTCGATGAGAGCGCCTACGACGGCTCCGCCGGCATTCCCTGGTGGTACTGGTACAGCCGGCCGGTGGGAATGCACTCCGGTGTCAGCCTGGCAGATGCGCTGGATAGAAGCGTGGCCAATACGCTGCAGTCGGCGATTGCTGCCACGTCTCCCTCTTCCAGCGGTAGCGGCGGGGGCGGTGGATTCTCCGGTGGCGGGGGCGGCGGCTTCGGCGGAGGCGGCGGAGCACGTTAAGTTTCGATATTCTGACGAACATCGAAAATACCCGTCCGCCGAGGCTTCCCCATGCACCCCATCTTGCCGTTTCCCGCGGGCTCGGCGCGTACCAAAGTACGCTTGGCCCTCGGCGCGCGGCAATCTGAGGTACCTGGGAAACCCTCGGCTGCTGGTGTGGACCTGTGATGATACGAAAACGTAGGTTTTCGACACCCTCGGCTACTGGTGCGGGCCTGTGAGGTGGCATTCGAAATTGTTTTTTCTGTTGCTTTTGGGGAAATGCTGTATGCTTGCAAATTGCGCTTGCGGCTGCGAGCGTTGCTGATTCTAATCTTTACCGCCCTTGCGAAGGAGCGCGCTCTTGAAACTTGTAGTCACGGAAAAGCACGATGCCGCCCAGAAGATCGCCGATCTGCTGGGGGTAAAAAAGCCCAAGGCCGACAAGGTGTTCAACACTCCCGTGTACCGGTTCGAGAAAGACGGCGAGGAGTGGGTGACTATCGGCTTGCGCGGCCATATCCTGGAGCCGGACTTCGCCCCAACGCTCGTATACCAGAAGAAGAGCGGTTGGCAGGGGGTGGATGCCGAGGGTCAAGCGCTTCCCGCTGCCATCCCTGATACGCTGCCAAAGCCCCCCTTCAAAAAAAAGAAGCCCTTCACGGCGGACGGCGTGGATCTTAAAGGGTGGAAGATGGAGGCGCTGCCGTATTTGGTGTACGCCCCCATCGATAAGCTGCCCAAGGAGAAGGACATCATCCGCTCGCTGAAGAATCTGGCGAAGAAGGCGGACTCCATCGTGATTGCCACCGACTTCGACCGCGAGGGCGAGCTGATCGGCGCCGATGCCCTGTCCTGCTGTCGCGAGGTGAACGCCACGGCGCCGGTGAGCCGCGCCCGCTATTCCGCCTTCACCAAACAGGAGATCCAGGGGGCTTTCGACCATTTGGTGGCCATGGACGACAACCTGGCTTCCGCCGGTGCCTCCCGCCAGGACATCGACCTCATTTGGGGCGCGGTGCTCACCCGCTACCTCACGCTGGTGAAGTTCGCCGGCTATGGGAATGTTCGCTCCTCAGGCCGCGTTCAAACCCCCACGTTGGCGCTCATCTGCGAGCGCGAGCGCGAGCGGCTGGCCTTCGTGCCGGAGGACTACTGGGTTATCAGCGGCCAGTTCGATGCTGACGCCCAGGTGGGGGAGACTGCCGGCGATGGCCCGGGTGTGTTCGAAGCGGGGCACGCCACCGCCCGTTTCAAGGACCGCAACGCGGCCTATGCGGTGATGGACGCCGTGCGCGACCACCGCAGCGCCACGGTGGAAACAGTGGAGAAGCGCAAGCGCACCGTGCCGGCCCCCATTCCGTTCAACACCACGGCGCTGATGGCGGCGGCATCAGCCGAGGGGCTCTCCCCGGCGCGCACCATGCGCATTGCCGAAAGCCTGTACATGGATGGCTACATCTCTTATCCCCGCGTGGACAACACGGTGTACCCGGCCTCGCTGGATTTGGCCGACGTGGTGCGCGCCATTTCCGGCAACCCTGCCTATGCCCCCACCTGCAAGGCCATCCTTGCCAAGCCCATCCACGCCACCCGCGGCAAGAAGGAGACCACCGACCACCCGCCTATCTATCCCACCGCCAAGGCCACGCCTGACGACCTGCCGGCCGCCGAGTACAAGCTGTACAACCTCATCGCCCGCCGTTTCCTGGCCACGCTTTCCGATGCTGCCGTGGTGGAGGGCACCAAGGTGACGCTGGAGGTGGCGGGAGAGCGGTTCATCGCCCGCGGTGATGTGCTGGTGAAGCCGGGTTTCCGTTCCATTTACCCCTACGGCCTGAAGAAGGACGAGACGCTGCCGCCCCTGCAAGAGGGGCAAGAGGTGGCCTTCAACGGCGCCGAGTGCGTGCAGAAGCAAACCGAGCCGCCGGCCCGCTACTCCCAAGGCAAGCTCATCCAGGAAATGGAGAAGTTGGGACTGGGCACCAAGTCCACCCGCCACGCCATCATCGAGCGCCTGTACAACGTGAACTACATTCAAAACGACCCCATCGAGCCCAGTCAGCTGGGCATGGCGGTGGTGGAGGCGCTCTCCCGCTTCGCCCCCCATATCACCGGCAGCGCCATGACCGCCGAGCTGGAAGAGCGCATGGACGAGATTGCCGACGGCAAGGTGAGCCGCGAGGCGGTGGTCACCACGTCCCGTGATTTGCTGTCCCAAGAGCTGGGGGCGCTCATGCCCCATTCCGAGGAAGTAAAGGAAGCGTTGGCGGACGCCGTGGCCGCCGACGCCTATATCGGCAAGTGCCCCAAGTGCGGCAAGGACCTGCAGATGCGCGCGTCCCAGAAAACCCGCTCGATGTTCATCGGCTGCTCCGGCTGGCCCGAGTGCGACGTCACCTTCCCGCTGCCCTCCGGCAAGATTGAGGCGGTGGAGGAGCTGTGCCCCACCTGTGGCATGCCCCAGGTGAAGGTGACCGCTTTCCGCACCAAGCCGCGCATCGTGTGCATCGATCCGGCGTGCCCCACCAACCAAGAGCCCGAGGTGATAGTGGGGAAGTGCCCCACCTGCGCCGCCATGGGCAAAGACTCTAACCTGGTGGCCCGCCGCAACCCCAAGACGCTGAAGCGCTCCATTACCTGCGAGAACTTCGACGAGTGCCAAACTCGCTATCCGCTGCCTCAGTACGGCAAGCTGTCTGCCACCGACGAGGTGTGCGAGCACTGCGGGGCGCCCATGGTGGTGGTCACCACCGCCCGCGGCCCCTGGAAACTGTGCCCCAACTTCGACTGCCCCGGCCGCGAGCAGGAAAAAGAGAAGAAACCGGCTCGCAAGGCCTCCCGCCGCAAATCTGCGAAGAAGTAGTTATCCCGCCTCCACTTCGCGGTAGAGGTCGCGGCCTGTTGCGTCGGTGGCCACGAATACGGGGAAGTCTTCCAGCTCTAGGTGGCGAAGCGCTTCGGTGCCCAAATCCTCCCAGCCGATAAGTTGGCTCTCCTTCACATGCTTTGCCAGTAGCGCCGCGGCACCGCCGATGGTGCAGAAGTACACGCCTCCGGTGGCCTTGCAGGCCTCGGCCACTTCTGGTGCGCGCTTGCCCTTGCCGATGGAGGCCACGATGCCGGCGCCCATGAGGGCGGGCGTGGCGAAATCCATGCGGCTGGCGGTGGTGGGGCCCACCGAGCCCAACGGGCGTCCGGCCGCGGCTGGGGTGGGGCCGGCGTAGAAGAGGGTTTGCCCTTCAAGGCTGAAAGGCAGCTGCCCATTTTCTTCCAAATAGGCCAGCGCTCGGCCATGGCCGGCATCGCGCATGGTGTACACGGGGCCGGAGAGCAGCACCTCGTCGCCGGCGGAAAGCCCCGCCAGATCCTCTTTCGACAAGGGCAGCGTCAAGTGGCGCGCTGCTGTTCCGGCATCCTCTGCATTGGATGCCGAATCCGCGCCTTGGCTTGCGCCGTTCCGCCGAGAATCGATGCTTGCCATATCGCCGTTTGCGCAACGAGCGGCATTGGCGGTCGCGGCATCTCCATGCACCCCTTCCTGCCCGGGCATCTGCAAGGGGAGAGGCTTTCCGCCCTCCACCAGGCGGATGCTGGCGGAGCGCATGGCGGAGCACCCCATGTTCACTGCCACCGGCAGGGCCGCGATGTGACAGGGAGCGGTTTCCAGGTGCACTGCCACGGCGGTGGGGGCGCCTCCCAAGGCGGCCGGCCCTATGCCAAGGGTGTTTATCTCGCTCAGCAGTTGCTTCTCGAAGGCGGCTGCTTCGGGGCTTGCGGCCGGGCTGCCCGCTTCCCGCAAAAGCGCATGCTTGGCAAGTCCTGCCACTTTGTCGAAAGTGGCGCCCACGCCCACGCCCACCACCAAGGGCGGGCAGGCGTTGGCCGCTTTCTCGCGCACGCAGCTCAGCACCACGTCGCGCACGCCTTCCATTCCGGCTCCGGGCGGCAACATCACCACGCGGGAAGCGTTGTCCGAGCCGCCCCCTTTAAGCAGCACGTGCAGCACTGCGTTGTTGCCGGGCACGAACTTCACCTCGCAGAAGGCGGGGGTGTTGTCGCATGTGTTGGTGCGGTCGAAAAGTGCATCTTTCAGCACTGACATGCGCAGCCGCCCCTCGCTGTAAGCCCGGGCTACCGCCTTGTCCACCAGGTCGAACACGTCTCCCGGCACACTTAGCTGCCGACCCACCTCCAGACACACCCATACGGTTCCCGTGTCCTGGCAAAGTGGCACGCCATCGGATTGCGCAACGGCGGCGTTCTCGCACAGCGTTTGCAGCACCCGCTGTGCCCGTGATCCCGGCGCCGCCTCGTTGGCGCCTCGCTGCAGCGCCTCCCGGACGTCGGGACGCAGGTGCGTGGCGCAATGGCGGATGGCCGCCTCCACGGCGGCGGCTACGGATTCTTTGGAAATAACAGCGTTCATGTGCGGGCCTCTCACTCTTCGATCTGGCGGTGGGACTTGCGGTTGTTCAAGAAGGTGCGGGCCTCTTGAATCGCCTGCCGGAAGCCCTCCAGCTTCTCGCGATTCTCGGCCCTATAGATGGCATAGCTGGTCAGGCGCGCATCATCGTCTACAATCGGCACTCCACAGCCGCGGCCGGTGTCCAGCAAAAGCCCCAGGTTGCGCTCGGTGGACTTCCAGATAAGCACATCGTTTTTGAGCGGCGTGCTGAAAAACTCGAAGTTGTTGGAGGCGGGTATCGTGCGGGTGCGGGGGGTGAAGCCGCGCCTTTCGCAGAAATCTTGGAACTGGGCCCAAGCGGGGTTGGTCTTGCCGCTAACGAACTTCAGCAGCGTCTGGTCGCGCAGGTCGGCCCAGCTGATGCCCTCCCGCAGCGCGAAGGGATGGTCGGCGTTTACTACTGCCACCAGCGATCGAGTGACGAAGGGGTCGCACACCAGATCTTCTTTGCCGATGTATTCCGGACGGGCATAACCGATCATAATGTCCGCCTCGCCGGAGAGCACTTTTTTCAGAGGATCCTCATCGCTGGGCTCCAGCACCACGTTGGCGAGATTGTTCTGGCGCGCAACCACCGCCGCCAGCGATGCCAGGGTGGAATCATCCTCGTCGTCTAAGTTGCCCACCAGGCGCACGGTAACGCGATCGCGCAGGGCATTGATGGCCTCTCGTGCCTTGTCATACTCATCCACAATCACTGTTGCGCTTTGGAACAGGAGCTTTCCCGATTCCGTGAGGTTCACGCCTTTGCGGTTGCGGTCCAAGAGCCGGCAATTGAATTCCTTTTCAAGCGCAATGATGTGCTTCGAGAGTGCCGGTTGCGTGATGTTGAGCGAGGCGGCGGCTTCGGTGAAGTTGAGGCATCTTGCAAGTGCCAAGAATTCCCTTGCAGCATCTATGTTCATACGTCCCCTCCCAAAAGCTCCCCGTGTATCGTAGCATTGTTGCGCTGGAATAGGGATATACCGAATTGGAATCATATATGGCAATCCATGCCACTTAATTACTTTCCCATGCGTTTTCATTCCTCCCATAATGGCGGTCAGAGGGGAGAAAAGCTTTCGGCCCGCGGGGGGCCGGTTCTCTTCTCGAGGGAAAGAAGGAGGAAGACATGACGCAACTGAAGATGTCACGTCGCAGCTTTCTGAAGCTGTCGGCCGCCACGGCCGCTGCTGCGGGGGCTCTTTCCGCGCTGCCGTCCGGCTTTGCCGCGGCCGCTGAGGACGCCGAGGAGAAAAGCGGCGCCATCAAGCGGGTGCGCACCGGCTGCCGCGGCTGCGGCAAGATGGAGTGCGGTGTGATCGCGCTGGTGCAAGATGGCAAGGTGATTCGCCTCGAGGGCGACCCCACGGCGTTCCAGTCGATGGGCAACTGCTGCACCAAGAGCCAATCCGCCGTCCAGGCGGCCTATCATCCGGATCGCCTGCGCTACCCGCTGAAACGCAGCAACGACAAAGAGTCCGACGACCCCGGTTGGGTGCGCATCTCCTGGGACGAGGCCATCTCCACCGTTGTCTCCAAGTTCAACGAGCTGCAGGCGAAGTACGGCGGCGAGTCGCTGTTCGGCATGTGCGGCACCTCCCGCGTGTGGTGCATGTTCGGTGCCTCCAACGGCATGTACCTGTGGGACAGCCCCAACATCGTGCAAGCCTGGCAGATCTGCAAGGGCCCGCGCCACTTCGCCACGATGATGGTGTCCAGCTTCACTGACTCCTGGATGGAAACGGTGGGCCACCCCGATGTTTACGTGGCCTGGGGCGGCGCTTCGGAGCTCTCCAACTACGATGACTCCTGCCGCACCACGGTGGACGTGGCCACCCGTGCCAAGACCCACATCTGCGTTGACCCGCGCGAGTCTAACATGGGCAAGGAAGGCGACTATCAGCTGCACCTGCGCCCCGGCACCGACGGCGCCATGGCCCTGGCCTGGACCAACGTTGTCATCGAAAACGAGCTTTACGACAATCTGTTCGTAAAGAAGTGGACCAACGGCCCCTTCCTGGTGGTGGAGGACCTGGAGCCCTCCGGCTGGACCGAGATCTCTCCTTGCTGCGGCGTGCCCTTCGATGTGAAGACGCGCCTTTTGAAGGAGAGCGACCTGGTTGAGGGCGGCGACCCCCATAAGTTCATGGTATGGGACAACCTCAACGACAAGCTGACCTACTTCGATTCCGGCACCAGCTTCTGGGAGGGGGAGACTTGGACTCCTGCCACAGCCGGCAAGGAAGCCCAGCAAGAGAACCTGGCCCCCGGCTTCTCCCAGGGCTTCGTGCTCGACCCCACCGGCTTCACCGCCGCCGACGGCTTCGCCACCGAGATCGACCCGGCGCTGTTCGGCGAGTTCGAGGTGACGCTGAAGGACGGCACCAAGCACACCGCCGTGCCGGTGTTCCAGAAGTACGCCGAGCGGGCCGCCGAGTACACTCCCGAGGTGGTAGCGGAGATCTGCGAGGTACCGGCCCAGTCCATCCGCGACGCCGCCACTGCCTACGCCACGCGGCTTCGCCCCGAGACCGGCTATGGCAACGGCGGCATCCAGTACATGCTGGCCATCGAGCACGCCAACACCGCCATCCAGAATTCCCGCGCGCTGAACAACCTGTCCTCTATCTGCGGCAACTACGACACTCCCGGCGGCAACCGCCACTCCACCAAAGCCCCCATCGAAGGCGGCCAGTTCGGTTTCGCCAACAACGGCTCCGGCATGCCCATGCTCTCTGAGGGCCAGATGGACAAGCTGCTGGGCAACGTGGACATCCCGCTTTTGAAGTGGTGGGGCATGTGGTCGGACGCCACCACCGTGTACAACGCGGTGATCACCGGCGAGCCCTATCCCGTGGTGGGCGCCTTCAACTCCTCGGGCAACTTCATGCACCAGTGCAACTCCGATATGGCCTGGGAGGCGCTGAAGAAGCTGGACTTCTACGTGGAGAACAACCTCTGGCACACCCCCGGCGGCACCACCTGCGACATCAAGATGCCCGCTGCCCACTTCCTGGAGCTCAACAGCCCCCGTACTTCGCAGGGCGCATCTGGCGCTATGGGCGGCACCATCAAGTGCATCGAGCCTCCGGGAGAGGCGAAGTTCGATGGCGAGATCATCGAAATGCTGTACAAGGAAAAGGGCGTTCCCTACAACGTGATCCCCGTTGCGCCCGAATACCCCACCATCGAGCAGATGCTGGACATGTCGGTGATGGCTTTCGAGCCGGAAGGCTGGAACAAGTTCAACGAGCGCTTCCAAGAGCACGGCTGGTGGGACTGCAAGGAAGTGGAGCCGGAGATTTGGGGCACCTACCGGCGGTATCAGACCGGCGCCATCCGCGCCCGTACCGCCGTGGGCTTCGTGGGCACCGTGGGCGACTGGCTGCCCGGTTTCTACACTCCCACACGCAAGGTGGAGATCTGGTCCACCGTCATGGAGTCGTTCCATCCCGACGGCCAGTGGAACCTGCCCACCTACACCGAGCCGCCCCACTCGCCCGTGAGCGACCCCG
>CANSTH010000079.1 GCA_947649875.1 uncultured Parvibacter sp.
AACCTCGCTCGGCGGCATATCCCGCCACCCGCTGGTCCTCGTTGGTGAGGCCGATGGAGGAGTCCACTACCAAAAGCGCCACATCGGCCCGGTCGATGGCGCGCATAGCGCGAACGAAGCCGTAGTACTCCACGTCTTGGTCTATCTGGCTCTTGCGCCGCAGCCCGGCGGTATCCACGATGCGGTACAGGGTACCGTCGTGCTCAACAAGCGTGTCGATGGCGTCGCGTGTGGTGCCCGCAACGTCCGAGACAATGGAGCGGTCGTTGTCGGTCAAACGGTTGGTGAGGGAGGACTTACCCGCGTTAGGGCGGCCGATGATGGCCACATTCACCGCCTCAACTTCGTCTTCCCCTTTGGCGACGTCCAGCTCTCGCAGATGCTTCACCACCTCGTCTAGAAGATCTCCGGTGCCGTTGCCGTGCATGGCCGAGACCGGCCACGGATCGCCCAGCCCCAGCTGGTAGAACTCCCACAGCCCCTCTTCCAACTTCGGGTGATCCATCTTGTTGGCCGCCAGCAGCACCGGCTTGTCTGCGCGCCGCAAAATGCGGGCCACCTCCTCGTCGTCGGCATTGATGCCCACCTTGCCGTCCACCACGAACACAATGACATCTGCTTGGCGGGCAGCCTCCAGTGCCTGGGCGGTGATAGAGCCCTGGAAGGCATCGTCGCTGCCCACCTCGATGCCGCCGGTGTCGATTAGCTTGAAGTCGACGCCGTTCCAGTCGGCGTTGTGGTACGAGCGGTCGCGGGTAACGCCGCGCATCTCGTGCACAATGGCATCGTCCACTTGAGCTATGCGATTTACCAACGTGGATTTGCCCACATTGGGGCGTCCCACGATGGCCACGATGGGCAAGGGCATGGTGTATTCCCTTCTTTGGGAAGGCGGCGAATTGGTTGGGGCCTACAGCCTGCCTTCGGTGATGTCGATAATCTCCTCCAAATAGGACAGAGGATTACAGGATACCACGTGCAGGGGCACACCGGCCGCCTTTTCCATATCCTGCACAGTGCCATCGTCCAGCGTTACGCCGTTGTCATTGAAGATGACCTTTGGGAGCAGAAAAAGCTGACTGGTCGAATCCGACATCCCAACAACATCCACGATGTCTTCTGCAGTGAGCAGCCCGGTCACATTCACATTGCCGCCGAAATAGCGGTTCTCTACTGTGAGGGGCTCAAAGTGGCTGGCCAAGGGGCTACCCGCCACCTTTTCATCGAAGAAGGGCTGCATGGCCTGGCCTATAACATATCGGGCGCGCACATGGCGCGCCGCCAGCGCATCGGCGGCGCGCTGCGCCAGCCCGTTCCTGCAGGCCTCGTCAAACTCGTCCACGAAGGAGCGGATGATGCCAATACCATCCTCGAACATATCGAAGTCGCCGTAGTCGGAGGCCGGCGGGATGTGCTGGGGCGTGGCGGCCCCGTAGGCATTGGCGTAGAACTCGTCGGCGGCGAACACCCAGGGCCCTCCCCGCTCGAGGCGGGCGCGCTTTTGGAACGGTGCCACTGTTTCCAGGACCGCAAGGGCGGCCTCAGGCGTGGTGAAGCTGCTGTGGAGGGCGGTTTGGTGCTTGGTGAACCCCAAGGGCACGATGCCAACATTCTTGATAGCGGGGCGTTTATAGGCCCACTCCAAAGTTTTTCGCAAGTGTTCGCCGTCGTTCACGCCGGGCATGAGCACTATTTGGGCATGGACTTCTATCCCCGCCTCCAGCAATCGCTCCAACGCGGCCAGCCCGTGGGCGGCATGGCGCCCTATCATGCGCTCTCGCAAGTCCGGCTCGGAGGCATGCAAGCTCACCCGCAACGGACTGATGCGCTGCTCGATGATGCGCGCCTCATCCTCTTCTTTGAGGTTTGTAAGAGTTACGAACGTGCCGGAGAGGAAGCTGAGGCGAAAATCATCGTCGCGAAGTGAAAGGGAGGGGCGCATATGGTCGGGCAACTGCCGCATAAAGCAGAAGATGCAGGCGTTGCGGCAGAGCTTGACTCCATCGAACAGCACTCCATCGAACTCAAATCCCCAGTCTTGCCCCTCGTCACGGTAAAGCCGCACCTCGCCCGCCTCGCCATCGAGGTCGATGTATCCCACGGTTATCTCATCGTCGGCGCTGCACCAGCGCCAGTCGATGATATCGCGTAGCACCTGCCCGTCCACCGAGGTGAGGAAGCAGCCCGGCTCGAAGCCCGCGTCCCAAGCGGGGCTATCGGGCACTACCGCGCTTATGAGGGCCCGAGGAGGCTCCTGGTGGTCTTGAGAGCGCAGCGGCCTCTGCGCCGCCTTATCAATATCAGGCCCGGGGTAGATCATCAAATCTCCCGCAAGGCCTGCTCTACCGCTTGAATCTGCGATTCGGGAGTAGATGCTCCGGCGGTGACGCCAATGCGGTCGCATCCGGAAAACGCCGCCGGCTCAAGCTCGTCGGCCGATTCGATATGGAAGGTGCGGGGGCACAAGGCTGCGCACACCTCCGCCAGACGAGTGGTGTTGGAAGAGTTGCGGCCGCCGATGACCACCATGGCGTCCACATCAGCTGCCAAGGTCGCCGCGGCTTCCTGCCGTTGTCGGGTGGCTGAGCAGATAGTGTCGCGCACCTGCGGAGAAAGCCCGCGCAATTCCAGCGCTGCCACCACTGCCTGGAGGTTCTCGCGCCGTTGGGTGGTTTGGGCCACCACGCCCACGGGATCGTAAAGACCCTCGGGGATATCTTCGGCGCAGGCCACTACATCCACCTTGCCCCCCTCGTTGCGGGCCCAAGCGGTAAGCCCCTCGACTTCCGGATGACCGGCCTCCCCCACTACTATCACGCGACAACCTGCTTGGGCAAGCTCAGCCGCTGCTCTTTGCGCCCGGGCCACATGGGGGCACGTGGCATCAACCACGTACAATCCCCGCTCCGTTACGCTTTCCAGCACCTGAGGCGTCACTCCATGGCTGCGGATGACCACCGTGGGCGATGGCTCCACGCGGCCCCCCGCACTTTGGCCATCAGCCACGGTCATGCCGCCCTCGCGGGACGCCACGTCTTCCACGCTCTTAACCGCCGTGGCCCCTTTCGCCTCAAGCTCGGCCACCACCTGAGGATTGTGGATAAGCGGCCCCAAAGTGTAGGCACGGCCGCCCTCCGCCAGCACTTCCTCCACCATGTCCAAAGCCCTCTGCACGCCATAACAAGCGCCGGCCCGCTTCGCCCGAACGATTTCCATCGGCCCTACCCCTCCTTCTGGGCGCCCTTCCGGGCCGCCTCTTGCGCTAATGCCTCGGCCACCTCAGGGGCGCTGTGGCAGGCCAACGGGTGTCGGCGAAACTCTTCGCTGTAATCCTTGGCGGACGGGAAAAGGGCCCGCATGTCCACCTCTTCGGCGGGAATGCGCTGGGAGAGCGCGAAGCACTCTCGCATGGCGTACCAGGTGCAAGCATCAAGCCGCTCCTCCTTGGGGAGAAAATCGAAGTCTCCCACCAGTACGGGATTGCCGAATTCCACTGTGATCTTGGGAAAACGAACCCACTTGCCCTTTTGCTTCACCAACTCGGCATTGCGCACCGTCATGGGCAGGATGGGGGCCTTTCCCATGCGCGCTATGAATGCGGCGCCAGAGTGCAGCTTCATTTCAGCAGTGCCTCTGCCGCGGCGGGTGCCCTCGGGCAGCACTCCAACCAGCTCCCCTTCCTTGAGCATGCGGGTGGCACGCTTGATGGCGGTGCGATCGGCGGAGTCGCGCTTCACCGGAAAGGCGCCCACACGGGAGAGAGCTTGGCCCAACAGGCCGCCAGCGTTGTCGAACAACGAATCACGCCCCATGAGACGAATCCATTGCGAGGGACGAGCAGCCAGATACATGAACACAACGTCGAGAAATGAGGTGTGGTTGCATACCACCAGCACGCCGCTCACATCCTTGAAGGCCCGCAAGTTTTGGCGTCCGTCAACCCGGTAGCGCCAGAACAGCTTGCACAAAAAGCCCACCACCGCAAAGGCCGCGTTGCCGAACCAGTGGGGAATGTGGCGCTGCCCCCGCTTGCCCGGAAGCGGCAGATCCCACATTTCGCTTTGGGGCATGAACAAACTCACTGGCTCACCTCTCCCGCTCCGGCCTTGACGGCAAGTGAGCAGATGTGGTTGATAACATCCTCGATATAGCAACCAGTGGAATCCATGGGCACGGCATCTTCGGCCGCCTTCAAGGGCGATGCCGCACGGTTGGAATCGATGTCATCGCGACGGATGATGTCAGCGAGCACTGTCTCGTAGTCGATGGAGCCGATACCTCGATCGACGTTCTGACGTACGCGACGATGGGCGCGCTCTTCAGGAGATGCAGTGAGGAACACCTTCACTTCCGCATCGGGAAACACCACCGTGCCAATATCGCGGCCCTCAACCACGTAGTTGCCGGCCCGTCCGATGCGCCGTTGCTGCTCCACCAGGGCCTCCCGTACCTTAGGGCAGGCGGAAACCGGGCTCACTGCACGGTCGATTTCGGCGGTACGGATGGCGGCGGTCACGTCGATGCCGCCGATAGCCACCGTCTGGGTGCCTTCATCGCGGCCAAAGTCGATGGGACATGTGGCGGCAATGACCTCCAACGCCTCAGCATCGTCCAGCGCGGTGCCCCCCTGCAGCGCCTTCCAGGCCACTGCCCGGTACATTGCACCGGTGTCAAGGCAGTCAAAATCCAACTTCTTAGCCACCGCTTTTGCCACGGTGGATTTCCCTGCCCCGGAGGGCCCGTCAATGGCGATAATCATCTATGCCTCCAAATTCTTGATATCGTCTAAGAAGCCAGGGTAACTCACGGCAACGCAATCGAAATCGCGAATGCCAACAGACGTATGGCCGCACAGCCCCGCCAAGGCCCACGTCATGGCAAGGCGATGGTCGCCCTGCGAGTCAAACACAAGGCCCGCAGGAACCTGCAGATGCGGGTTGCCCTCGACGAGCAGGTTGTTCCCCTCTTCCCAAGCGTCAACTCCCAAGAGCGCCAAACCATCGATTATGGCTTTCAACCGATTGGTTTCCTTTACTCGCAGCTCGCTCACTTCCTTGAATACGGTTACCCCGTGGGCGTGGGCCGCCACCAGCGCAAGCACCGGGATCTCATCGATAAGGGAAGCTATGTGCTGCGCAGGAACCTCGCAACCGCGCAGCACGGGGGTATAGGTTGCGGCAATAGAGCCGTTGGGCTCCTTGCCCTCCTGACCTTCGTGGGTTTCACGAACATCGGCTCCCATGCGCTCCAGCGTGCGCAGGAATCCAATGCGGGCTGGATTGAGGGAAACGTCTCGCACCACAATGGAGCTCCCGGGCTTCATGAGCGCTGCGGCAACAAGAAACGCAGCCGAAGAGGGATCGCCGGGCACATGTACGCTGCTGGCCTCCATGCGACAGGGCCCGGTTACCGAAGCGGTTCGGGATGCGGCAGTGGTGGGCACGCCGAACTCCGGCAGCATCAGCTCGGTATGGTTGCGAGAAGGAGCAGGCTCGTTGACAGTGGTGGTTCCCTTGGCAAAGACGCCGGCCAGAAGCACCGCAGTCTTCAGCTGAGCAGAGGCCATGGGCGCATCGTAGACGATGGGCTTGAGGGCTGAAGATCCGGTTTCCGTGATGGGCAGCAGCTCTTGTCCTGCGGGAGCGAACTTCGCCCCCATTTTCATAAGAGGAGCGGTGATGCGCCGCATGGGGCGCCGTTGAAGGGAACTGTCCCCGGTTAGGGTGACCGTTATGGGCCACGGAGCCAGTATGCCCATAAGCAGGCGCACCGTAGTGCCCGAGTTGCCGCAGTCTATAGGGGAGTCCGGCTGCATGGGGCCCTTCTGCCCCCACCCTTCCACGGTTCCGGCAAGGCTGCCGTCCCCTTGCGGGGCCAAATCAACTTTCGCTCCCAACTGTGCAACAGCGTCCATCGACGAGCGCACATCCTTAGAGTCCAGTACACCAGATAGTCGCGATGTGCCCTCCGCCATCGCAGAAAACAGCACTGCCCGGTGGGATATGGACTTATCCCCAGGAACGGTGGCGATTCCCTTCAACGGCGAGCGCAAGGGCTCGATCGTCGTAACTGTGTCAGTCGACATGAGCGTGCTCCTTCACCATCAGTGGGCTGAACGATACGGAATACCCAGCGTTGATCAAATCTATCGAGAGCTTGCCCACATTGCCCTCGTCAGTGAGCACCAGCGAGAGAACGGCATTGCCCTCGCTGATGTGGTCGATCTCGATAGATTGTATGTTGCAACCTGCCGCGCTGGCAATAGTGGTCACTTCCGCTACCACGCCGTTACGGTTGATCATGGGAATGCGCACTTCCAGCAGCTTGTCGGTAGAGGGCACCCAGGCAGCCGGAAGGCTACGGCGCGCATCGCTGGCCAGCTGCAAAAGCGCGGTGAACTCCTCCCGGTTTCCGGATTCCAGAGCCTCGGCGAATCTGCCGATAATGGAGCGCATCTCTTCCAACCCATCAGCCAGGGCCTCGGCGTTGTCGAAAGCAATACCGCACCACAGCTTTGGGGAACCCGCGGCGATGCGGGTGGTGTCTTTGAAGCCGCCGGCCGCAAGGCGCATAAGCGACTGGGAGTCGTCCGCATGGTTGCTGGCCAACTGCATCAGCGAGGCCGCAATCATGTGGGGCACATGGCTCACCACGGCTACCGCCCGATCGTGCTCTTCCCGAGGCAGCGAGATCACGCGGGCCTCTATGCCGGTGATCATCTCGTGGAGATGCTGGAAGTTTTCAGGGACAGTGGCCTTGTCGGGGCACAGTATCCAGTTGATGCCCTTGAACAAGTCGGCCCGAGCACCTGCAATGCCGCTCCTTTCGGAGCCAGCCATAGGGTGACCGGGGATGAAATCGCAGCTTGGGGGCAGCAACCGGTCGGCAGCTTGAAGTATATGGGCCTTGGTGGATATGGTGTCAGTAACCACACCGGAAAAACCGCAGTCGGCCAACAGCTGAAAATACCCGTCTACCGCTTGCACCGGAGTAACTACAACAACCAGCTGGCACTCGTCTGACAAAAAACGCTTCAGCCCCTCATCTTGAGGAGAAAACCCCTTGTCAATCCATCCGCGACTCTCGGCCTCCACCAGCGTAGGGAGGTCGGTGTCCACCCCGGCGATGCGAACCGATGCGCAAGCCTCTTTCAGAGCACCCGCCAGCGAGGCGCCGATGAGCCCCAGTCCTATGATGCAGATGGAGTCAAAACCCAAGTTGCAGTTATGTGTTTGCGTTGCATTCATGAACGTCCGTCTTTCATGTTCCATACGATTTCCGCATATTGCGCGCAGCCATCAGACTCTAGCAGCCCTCCGCCTTCCGCCGAAGATCATCCACCTCGGCTTCGGTGAGCAGCCGCCAGCACCCGGGCTCCAGGCCACCCAAACAAAGGGGGCCAAGCTGGCTTCGATGAAGCTGCACCACAGGATGCCCGATATGAGCCAGCATACGCCTCACCTGGCGATTGCGTCCCTCTGAAATGGCAAGCTCCACGATACGGTTTCCGCCCCTCAGATGCCAGTCCAATTGCGCTGCCTGGGCACGCGCCTCCCTAGGCGGAAGCACGCGAACCGAGGCCGGCAACGTAGGGCCATCATCGAGAAGCACTCCTTCACGCAACGATCTCAGCTGGGCCTCGTCGGGGGCTCCTTCCACCAGTGCCAGGTATCGCTTCGCCACATGTCTACGGGGGTGAATCAGGCCATTGCCCAGCTTTCCATCGTTGGTGAACAGCAAAAGACCCGTGGTGTCGCCATCCAACCTCCCTACCGGATATAGCCCGGGAAAACGGTCTGTAGGCACCAGAGAGGCCACTGTGGGGCGCCCTTGAGGGTCGTCCATAGTGGTCAGCACGCCCTTTGGTTTGTTCATGACAAGCGTTGCGAATTGAGCAGGGGGCACAACTGGGCGGCCGTCCACAGCAACGGCGTCCACCCCCGGCATCACTTTTGCCCCCAGCTCGTCCGATACCCGGCCATTCACCGTCACACGCCCGTCGACAATCAGCTGTTCGCAGGCGCGTCGCGAAGCAACCCCGCACCGTGCAAGATAGCGCTGCAACCGTTGAGGTTCTTCGCTACTCATCATCGGTCTCGAACACCAACGTGTCGAAGTCCACCTTTTCAACGGTCGCGCCCAACGCGGCAAATGCAGCGGCCATGGCGGCGCGCGCCGCGTCTTCGGCTGTAGCCTCGGCACCTTCCTCTGCTGGCAGCGCGGCTTCAAGCCCCTCTCCGCTGTCGCCTGCGCCCAAAGCGGTGGCCTGCCCCTCTTCTTCGGGCACCACCTCCAGCTGCACGCGCACGGCCGAGAGACGCTCTGCCACAAGGCGGCGAGTGGCCTCATCGGGCACGAACTGGGCAAGGTCGGGCAAATCGGCCACGCTCCGCAGCCCGAACTTCTCGAGGAAGGTACGGGTAGTGCCGTACAGTACCGGGTTTCCCGGTGCATCGGCAGTGCCCATTTCCCGAAGGAGGCCCTTCTCCACCAGCGAGTTTACGGGACTGTCGGAGTTTACGCCGCGAATGGATGCCACCTGGCCGCGGGTGACCGGCTGGGAGTACGCCACGATGGCAAGTGTCTCCATAGCCGCTGCCGACAGCTTGCGGGTGTCCCAGGAAACAACGTACTTCTCTATCAGCTCATGATAGGCCGGATGGGTGAAAAGCCTCCACCCACCGGCTACTTCTCGCAGTTGGATGCCGCGGTTTCCGCTGGAAAGCTGCTCCTGGAGCGCCAAGAGGGCACTTTCGGCCAGGCTGGCATCGCATTCCAGCATCTCGGCCAAAGTCACCGTGCTCACCGGCTGGTCGGTCACGAACAGCAGCGCCTCAAGCGCTCCCGGCAAGTCGTTCTCTGTTATTCCCTGAAACAAGGCAGTGGTCCTTCCCTATTCCCCTATGGAAGTGAGATTGTCGTTGTCGTCCAAAATAAGCTCTCCCGACCCCTCAATATAGTCGACCAGAATGTCTCCGAACGGATTTGGCTGCTCGAGCCGTACCATCGATCGCTTGAACAGCTCCAGCAAGGCCAAAAACGTGACCACGAGCACTTCAGTGGGCGTATCGTCAGTAACCAGATCCGAGAAACGCAGATGCCCTTTATTGCGTATGCGCTGGTGGATGGCACGCACGTGCACCTCTACCGGCAAGGGCTTGGCGGCGATGTGCTCGCTTTCCAACAGGAACACCTCGCGACGGGCATAGGCCCCGGCCGCCAACAGTCCCAACGCATCGGTGGTTACCCCCTTCAGAAAATCGGGCATCACCCGCAAAAAAACCGCATCGGGCCCGAAGGGGCGGCAGTGCATGCGGCCTTCCGCCTCAAAGCGCTCGTACAGCGCCCCAGCGGCGTTCTTATACTTTTTGTAGTCCATGAGCCGCTCGACCAAGATGTCACGCGCCTCACTGGGAGAAAGCTCCGCCACGTCCTCGTCCAGTTCCATATGTGGACGAGGCAAGAGGCTTTGGGCCTTGATCTCCAGAAGTGTGGCCGCCACCAGCAGAAAGTCGCTGGCAACATCCAAATCGAGAGATTTCAGCCGCGATATCTCCGCAAGGTACTGGTCGGCAATTTCGGTAATCGATATGGAGCCGATATCCACCTTCTCTCGGCTTACCAGCGAGAGCAGAAGCTCAAACGGCCCATCGAAGTTCTCAATCTTTACACGGTAGGACATGGTGCCCCTAGGCTATCTGAAAGGGGTAGATGAGGTTTGCCAGGTTGTAGGCGGTAATATCGAAGTACCAGCCAAACGGATTCACGTGGAAGATGTAGGGCAAGAGGATGATGGCCATCATGAACACCGGGAAGGCATAGCGCTGAATCTCGTAGTATTTGGGCAGGTACTTTTGCGGAATGAGAATGGCGAAAATGGACGAGCCGTCCAGCGGCGGTATGGGCAGCAGATTGAAGAACATCAAGAACAGATTGATGAGCACAAATGTGGGCAAATACATGAGATAGAACCACTCGAACACCGGGTTTGCAAGCGCCCCGGATACCGCCGGATCAAGCAGCAACCAGGCAATGGCCGCCCCCGCAAGTGCCAGCAGCAGATTCGCGGAAGGCCCCGCCAGCCCCGTGATGAGGTCGCCTTTGCGAGGGTCTTTGAAGTAACGTGGGTTGTAGGGCACCGGCTTGGCGTAGCCGAACACCGGCATATTAAGAAGCATCAACATGGCAGGCAAGATTACGGTGCCGAAGGGATCGATGTGCTTCAACGGATTCAGCGACAGCCGTCCCGCCCGTTTGGCAGTGGGATCGCCCAACTTGTAGGCGGCAAACCCATGGGCCGCCTCATGGCACACCAGCGCCGGCACGAAGCTCAGCACCATGGCCAATATGTACAATGCGTAATCTGACATAGCCCGTTAGTTTACCCTATCTCGCGCCTTCCCCGCCGGTTTTTCGCCAATTGCCCTTTTAAACTGCAGTAGTGTTTCTGGAACACGCTCGGCGCTCTCCCGGAGGTGGGCCGGTTCGGCAGGCCTGCGCTCGACGCTCCGTACGGGCCGAGCTAACTCGGGCTGCGCCCGAGTGGATCTCGGCCCTACTCCGCTTGGCCGGACCTCGCTCCGACCTG
>CANSTH010000080.1 GCA_947649875.1 uncultured Parvibacter sp.
TCAAGTGGGACCAGTCCGACCTCGTGAAGCTCGCGAAGCTGCTGGCCGTGTTCCTGCTCGTGGACCTCTACTTCTTCGGCTGCGACCTTTTGACCGAGGCCTTCCCGGCCGCCTCCGGCATGGCCGTTGTGGAGATGCTCGTGTCCGGCCCCCTGGCCCCCTTCTTCTGGGGCGAGATCGTCCTGAGCGTGGTCGCGATCGTGCTGTGCGTCGTGCCCGCCCTGCGCACCACGCCGCTCATGGTCGTCGCGGGCCTGTGCGCCATCGCAGCCATCTTCTGCAAGCGCGCCCAGCTCTTGGTCGGCGGCTTCCAGATCCCCAACGTCGACCTCCCGGCCGTCATGACCCCCTTCACCGTCACCAACTGGGAGGGCAGCATGGCCCAGGCCTACGCGGGCATGGTCTACTGGCCCACGCCGCTCGAGTTCGGCATAGCCCTGGGCGTGGTCGGCCTCGCCTTCCTCGTCTTCTTCCTGGGGCTCAAGTTCCTGCCGCTCAAGCCGGCCGAGCAGGAGTAGCCCCCCCATGTCGGGGGACGGGGATGACGGCATATGCCATTAGCCCCGTCCCCCTGACAGGCCACTGATTCGCCTCCTATTCCCGATGCGGGTTTGCGAGGAGGGGCGCCTTTTGCGAGGCGCCCCTTGCTTGTACCCAGGGCCTGTCGTAGTTGCCGTTTAGCATGATCCTTCAATGCCTTCAATACAATACGCGACTGATATGACTAAATAAATGCGATTGTATTAACTGCGCCAATGGCTCAAAGTTTATGGATGCAGACTATTAGTGGGCAATTGATCGCGCTACGGGACGGGAGAGGTGAAAAGATTTTAAAATTAGCTATCGAAAAGTGATTGCTAACCGAGTAATAGTATGACAGTATATGACAGAGAAGTTATGTTAGAGCGAACGAGAGGGAGGAGCTCGTGAAAAAAGCTCTCATTACCCTGGGGGTGCTTCTGGCGTTCTGCGTGGCGGTGATAGGCATCGGGTTCGCCATCGAGCCCAAGAGCGCCATCGCGCCCGTGACCGCCGAGTCCCCCTGTCCGGCCACGGGGTGCGCCAGCGGCACCTGCCACGGCTTCGACAACGTGCCCGACCCCGACGGGGTCACGCTGATGAGCTGCCCGGAGGCCGGCTGCCAGAGCGCCGAATGCCACGCCTGGGACAGTCTCACCAACCGCTACCACCAGGCGTCTGACGCCAGTCTGAACGTTTGGATCCTCATGCCGGTGGCGCTGGTGGTGGGGCTCATCATCGTGGTGAACGTGCTGTCGCGGAAGGAGGGGAAGAAATGACCGAGTCCGTGAACGCGGCCGCCGTGGCCGCATCCGGTCCCGCCGGGGCCGCCGCTTCGCCGGCGCCTGCCCCCGGAGCCGGCGCAACGGCTGAGTCGGGTACCGTCCGCGCCGTCAGCGAGGCGGCTTCCGTCGACGAGCTGGAGGGCGACGAGCTGAACCCGAGAAGCGCTTGGCGCGCCGGCGCCTCGTGTTCGACGTGGTGGTGCTGGTGGGCTACCTGCTTTCCGCGAATCCTGCCATAACCGGCATCCCGGTGCACGAGTGGGTGGGTCTTGGCGCCTTTGTGCTGCTGGCCGCCCATTGCGCGGCCCGGGGCATGTGGCGCGGCACCGGCGGCAAGGGCCTGGGGCTTACGGTGCTCAACGTGCTGGTGCTGCTGTGCACGGCGCTGTGCGTGGTGTCCGGCGTGATGGTGTCGGGCACGGTGCTGCCGGCACTCGGCCTGTTCGCCGACGGTTACTACTTCTGGGATCCGCTGCACGCTGTGGCGGCCAAGATGCTGCTGGCGCTGCTGCTGGTGCACGTGGCCGTCCACATCCCCTGGATTGCCGGCGCGCTGAAGAAGTAGCTCCCTTCATGCGGTGGGCGCTCCACGTGGGGCGCCCGCTTTTTTGTCTGTCGGTGGGGGAATGGTGGATGCCCGCCCTGCTGCCCTCGTTTGAGCGGCGGCTGCACTATACTTCTCTGCAAAAGAAAACTACGAAAGGACTGTTATGGCAATCGATAAGGAAAACGCCAGCGTATGGGCCACTGCGTGGGAAATGGCGGCGTTCTCGTTCCGCTATCCCAACCGCGAGACCGCTGAAGCCGTGGTGTCCGGCGAGTGGACTGCTGCAGCAATGGAAATCGTTGAGGCGTTGGGCGGCAAGCTGCCCGATGACTTCGGCCAGCTGCCGGTGATCGAAGAGGCTCAGGACGCCCCGCAGGAATCCGATGCCATCGTGGACACCTTCATGCACACCATCCGCGCCGAGGCTACTCGCCTGTTCGTGGGCGCTCCCACACCGGCTTGCTCGCCCTATGAGGGGGTTTGGCGCGCTATGGACGACGGCGTGCAACCGCTGCTGTTCGTGAACCCCCACTCCATGGAAGTGGAGCGCTTCTGCAAGGCCTGCGGGCTGGGCCGCCCCGAGGGCACCAACGAGCCGCTGGACCATGTGGCCACCGAGTGCGAGCTGATGCAGTTCCTGGCGGCGCTGGCCGCTGGCGCCCCGATGCCTGAGGAATCCAACATCACCGCCGATCAGCTGCCGGACGGTTCGCCCGAGGCTGCTTACGACCAGTTCCTCATCAACCACATCGATACCTGGATGCCCCGTTTCGCCGAGAAGGTAATCGAGGAGTCCCGTGTGCCCTTCTACGGCGCTGCCGGCCAGTACCTGAAGGCCATTCTGGAACTGGCGAAGTAATCCGCTTGCCGCACTACTTCCATTCCGCAAATAAGCACCAATGAGAAGGCCTCCTCCGGGAGGCCTTCTTGTGTGTGCTCACTACTTGCTTCTGCTATTTTTACTATAGAAGCCCTCTCTGTCTTGTCATTGCTGCTTTCCCACGCTGTTTTTTGTGGGGTAGGGCGCCATTGTCGATTGCGGTTCTCTTGCCATTCTGCTAATATGTCATACGTCATACATTATTAGGAGCAGTTATGAGCAAGATGGTTTCGGCGCGCATTCCGGATGCGCTGTATGAGCAGGGATGCGTCCAGCTGGAGCAGTTGGGCGCCACGCAAACGCAGTTGGTGAAGGCGGCTTTCGACTATCTTCTCTGCAACCGCTCTTTGCCGCCAACGTCTGGGGTGGCGCAGGGGAAGAGGAAGCGGGTCCTCACGAAGGAGCAGCGGGATTCTCTGGCTGCTCGCCTGGCGGCCTGCCGTCTGGATATTCGCATCCCGAGCGATGTGGCCTATGACAAGGAGGTCATTCGTCGTGCGAGGGAGGCGAAGCATGAAGCTCTTTCTTGACACGAATGCCCTCATCGACCTTGTGGCCGATCACGAGCCGTTCTCCTTTGATGTTCAGAAGCTTTGCGTGGCCCAGGCGTTTGGCGATGTTCAGCTGTGGGCCAGCACCCAGTCTTATGCGGACGCCTACTACGTGCTTTGCCGAACGGCGCCGCGGAAGGCGGTCAAGGAAGCCCTCGCGGCCACGCTCGAGTTCGTTTTGGTAACGGGAACGTTCGCGGCCGACTTGAAGCCTGCGCTAGAATCCGATTGGGATGACGTGGAGGATTACCTGATTGCCTATTCCTCCCGTCGGATAGAGGCAGATTTTGTAATCACTCGCGATGAAGAGCTTGCTGGGAAATGCCCCGTCAAAGCCCTGACTGCTGCGCAGTTCCTCGCACATATGGAGGAACAAGAAGGGCTCGTGTACGACGAGGTGCCTCTTCCGTAGTCCTCTTTTTCTTGGCGACAAAACTCCCTCTTGGCAAAACTTGCAAAAGATGCAAAACTTGCAAAAGATGCAAAACTTGCAAAAGATGTCAAGGAGAGTCATGACGCCTAACCCTTTCACCCCCACCTTCGGCACTATTCCCGCCCATATGGCCGGACGAGAAGAGGTGATATCCGAGTTGATGGCCGCTTTCGATTCGGGCTTGCAAGATCCGAACCTCACAACCATCTTCTCCGGCGCTCGCGGGACGGGGAAGACGGTGCTCCTGTCGCATTTGGCGGATATCGCGGATGAGAGCGGCTGGATTTCCGTCAATGTCTCCGCCATGCCGGGAATGCTCGAGGAAATTGTTCAACAGGCGCAAAAGCGGGCGGCTCATCTTATAGACGTCGAAGGCCGGCTGAGGCTTTCGGCCATCCGCATCGGCGAAGTGGCGGAGGTGCAGTTTCAAGACACGGACGTTCCTGCTCCAACTTGGCGCATCCGCATGAGCGAGACCATGGATGCTCTGGACGAGACAGGCACCGGGCTCCTCATTACCGTCGATGAGGTTCGGGAAGACCTCGACGAGATGATTCAGCTGGCGTCTGCCTTTCAGCATTTTGTGCGCGAGCGGCGGAAAGTGGGCCTTCTCATGGCTGGCTTGCCATCTCATGTGAGTGCGCTTCTCCAGGACAAATCAGTGTCGTTCTTGCGCCGAGCCAACTACCATGAGCTGGGAACCGTTGATGATTTCGGGATCGAGCGGGCCTTCGCCAAAACCGTTGAGGACGGGGGCCGTACGATTTCGGAAGAGGCCCTGGCTCGGGCGGTTCAGTTTACTTCCGGCTTCCCCTACATGATGCAGCTCATCGGGTACCGGGCGTGGAACGAATCGCCCGACTGCGCTGAGCTGTCCTTGGAAGACGTTGAGAATGGCGCCCTCTACGCCCGCAACGACCTTGAGCGCAAGGTGTTCGACACTACGTTCTTGGAGCTGTCGAAAGGGGACGTTCGATTTTTGGCGGCGATGCTCGACGATGACGGCCCCAGCATGCTGGCTGACATAGCGGAGCGTTTGGGGAAGAAGAGCAACTACGCCTCCCAATACAAGAGGCGTCTCATGGAGCAGGGCCTTCTTGCCGATTGTGGGCAGGGGGCTGTGCGCATTGAGCTTCCTATGTTCAAAGATTATTTGCGGGAGCGACTGGGGTAGGGGTGTGGGCCAGAGCTTAAAGGTCCCGAGCTTTCTGGTTTTCCGGGATTGCTGGGCCTTGTAGTCTGCGAGTCACACGGCGCTAGCCCTTTGTGGCTTTGTAAGGGTCGTAGTTCTGGATAAGGTCTAGCAGCTCTTGCTGGGAATGGATGCCCAGCTTCTTGTAGATGTGCTGCCGGTGGGTGCTGATGGTGTTGCGGCTTAGGTACAGCTCCTCTTGGATGTAGGCGAGGTTCCGCCCCTTCGCGAAAAGCATCATGATTTCTGCTTCGCGCCCAGACAGCCCGTAGTGTTCGATTACGGCTTGGCATTTGTCCTGGAACCGCTTGCGGAGGGAGAACGGCACTATTTCCATAACGGACATGAACACCGTGTCGCTGAATATCAGGCGCATTGCTATAAGCACAATCGTGACCGCTAGCAGCATGCAGGCGAAAATGGAGCCAATAGACAGTCCGATATCGCTTGCAACAAAGCGTCCGATTACAAGACCCACAAATGCCCCCAACGTTGATCCGAGCCTTACGAACGCAAGAATGCGAATTTTATTTCTCGCAAATCGTTGGCATAACACTACAGCCATAACCCAAAGCACAAACGAGAAGCAGAAATAGCTAATTTGATCAAGAATGACGGAAACGAATGAAGGGATAGAGGGATAGATAATTGGCATTGGCAGGGAAAGGGCGCCAATGAGCAGCAGAATGGTTATGGCCCCATGGCAAATGCGCGGCATGCTAAGCCTTTTTAGGTTCATTAGGCCCAGCGCTATACCAACAGAGCCCACCGCGCTGCCAATGGCAATGAGCATTTGCGTTAATAGATATGAATAACCGTCATGGTTCGGAGAGGCCATTTGGATAAGGAGCGATCGTGCAATTTCATGAGTGCTAGCAATCAGAAGTACGCAGAGAGAAACGCGTGCAACCAAAATAGATACGCTCCGTTGCCCATCTTCGGAGTCTTTGGCTGTTGCTTTTGCGGTTAGCTTGGCGCGGTCTCGTGTTGAGCCGGGCAGGATGGAGGCTATGGCCAAGGTGCCTACAACGGGCATAGCGGCGGCAACGGCAAGGGAGGCGGCTCCTTGGGCAAATTGCGAGGCAGTGGAAAGAAAAGCTGCTCCCACCTGACCAATGGAAAGCGCGATGATCAGCTGGCGAAGGTCGAGCCGGCAGAGGGCAAGGCCCACATAGAGGATTGCGATAGCGGAAGCTGCTCCCGATGATACGCCGCAGACTGCAATGAATACCTCACCTGTCACATTTGCATTAGTGCACAAGGGGAGAATAAGTGTTGATAGGGTCATGACAAGCGGCGTGAGAACGAAGCATGACTTCGAGTTTAAAAGCCGGCTGCTAGATTTGTCGAACAGGCCAATCGTTAGAAGAGTTATGGCTGCAGAGGTGGCCGAGATAATGTAAGTGGCATTTAGCGCAGCCATTCCACCTTCTGTGAAACCATAGAGGCTCAGGCTGTGGAACATGGCGGCAATCCAGGATAGCAAGCAGGAGAAACTGGCACCCACCCATACACCTGTCATGTTTGTCCGTAGAGACTCTCGTATCATCTTGCTCCTACTGACTTGCGTAGCGAATAGCAAAGACAGCCAAAACATTTTGTGAGGCGTCGCTTAGATGGTGCTTCCGATGTCTCGTGACTGCAGGGTCATTTTAAACAAAGGGGGCGTCAATTTGTTGCCGCATGGACGCATTGCTTATGTTTCCCCAGTTGGCGACTATCGCGCTAGGAGGGTGATTTTGGCAATTGGGCTAATATCGCTGTTTTTGCTGCTCTTGGCGTGATGGTCGAAGCGCGTCACTCCTTGTACTTTTGAAACAGTTCTTCAGGAGAAGGACATGAGAAAGGAGGACAAGGAATGGGCAAATTCATGATTACTCGTCGTGCCTTTGCAAAGGTTGCTCTGGCGTCTGCGGCAGCAATGAGTTTGGCCGGAACCGGCACTGCCTTTGCAGAGGCTGAAACCGGTTCCGCATCTACGGCGGGGGAAGTCAAGCGAATTCGCTCTGCCTGCCGCGGGTGCGGCAAGATGGAGTGCGGTGTGTGGGTGACCGTCCAAGATGGGCGCGTTGTAAAGACCGAGGGCGATGAGAGCGCATTTCAGAGTGCTGGTAACCATTGCGCGAAGGGGCAGGCGTCCCTGCAGGCAGCCTATCATCCTAGTCGATTGCGTTATCCCATGAAGCGCACCACCCCCAAGGGAGAAAACCCCGAATGGGAACGAATAACATGGGAAGAGGCCTATCAGACCACCGCAGACGCCATCCATGCCAATCAAGAGAAGTACGGCGACGAGACCTGCATGTTCATGGGCGGCACATCGCGCATCTGGGCAATGGGTCCTTATAGCGCGCTGAAGACGTGTTTCCGAAGCCCAAATGGCATTCAGGCCAATGAGATTTGCAAGGGCCCGCGATTCTACGCCACAAACCTGGATGCATCAAATGCTTACAGCTGGATGGAAGTAGTGGGGCGCCCGCGGGTATATGTGCAATGGGGCGGCGCGTCGGAGCTGTCCAACTACGACGACTCCTGCCGCACCACGGTGGACGTGGCCACCCGCGCCAACACCCACATTCTAGTGGATCCGCGTCAGACCAACCTGGGAAAAGAGGCGGACATCTGGGTGAATCCGCGCCCTGGCACCGACGGCGCCATAGCAAACTGCTGGGCGCAAGTGATTATCGAAAACGATCTTATCGACGAGATGTACGTGCGCAAATGGATGAACGCCCCAATGCTGGTGGTCATGGACGAGACGTTTGAGCCTACGCGCAGCTCCTCTTCGGCGAAAAGCGCTTCTATCATCACGCGCCTCCTGAAGGAGTCTGACCTTATCGAGGGCGGTGCCGATACGCGCTTCATGGTGCTCAACGAGATAACCAACGAGCTGTCTTTCTACGATACGGCTGGAAGCGGGGCTTGGGAAGGGGAAGTCTGGGAGCCCGGCGTATGGGGCGATGGGAAAGAGGCCAGCCAACCTGGCCTTGACGCCACCGGCCAGACCCAGGGCTTCGTGCCGGACTACACCCCCTTCCCTGACGGCCTGTACCCGGCGCTGTTCACCGAAGAGGGCGGCCGCGAGGTTACTCTGAAGGACGGCACCAAGGTGCACGTGCGCACTGTTTGGGAAAACTACATCGATTTTCTTCAGGACTACACTCCCGAGAAGGCGTCCGAGATCACCGGTGTCGACCCCGAGGTGCTCAAGGAGGCGGCCATCGCCTACGCTACTCGCGTGGACCCCTCCACCGGCTACGGCAACGGCGGCATCCAGTACATGCTGGCATTGGAGCATGCCTGCAACGCTACGCAGAACAACCGCGCCTGCGACCTGGTGGCGGGTATTACCGGCAATATGGACATCCCCGGTGGCATGCGCGGGTCCACCCCTGGCTGGCCTTGCATGGATCTTGCTATGACAATGGGTGATTCTAAGGAGAAGGGCACCTATTCCAGTGACAAAATTCTCGGCCAGGAGCGGTTTCCTATGATTGGCTCCGACTGTGGGCCGGGATGGGCCGACGCCACCTCTATTTACGATGCAATCAATACCGGCAAGCCCTACAACGTCACCTGCGGCATCGGTCAGACCGGAGACTTCATGAACCAGAGCAACTCCATCTACGCTGCAGAGAATCTGCAGACATTGGACTTCTGGTGCTCCATCGACCTGTGGCAAACCCCCTGTGTGGACCTCATCGCCGACATCGCCATGCCCGCCGCCCATTGGCTGGAGCTGGACTGCATCCGCAAGTCCCAGGGTTCTTCCGGCGCATTCGGCGCAACGGTAAAGTGCATAGACCCGCCGGGAGAGGCAAAGAACGACCTTGAGATTGTTGTAGGAATCTACAAGGCGGCCGGCGTGCCCTACTTCGACGAGGCCACACATGGCTCCAAGTGGCTGGAAGGCGATGAGTGCGTGAAGGGCTGCAACGACATCGCTTTGGCCGGCTTCCGCATCCCCGACTGGAACGATTACAAAGAGGAGTTCCAGAAGAACGGCTGGTTCGATTCCAAGATCGAGAAGCCGGACGCTTGGGGCTGCTACCGCCGCTACCAGCTGGGTAACACGCCCATCAGTGGCGGTTTCCCCCCATTTCCCAAGCAAATGTGGCACCAAGGATGGAACACCACCACCCACAAACAGGAGATTTGGTCCACGGTTCTGGAGTCATGGCTGGTAAACGGCGTAAACAACGGCGGCGTTCCAGTGAAAGATCAGTATGATGGCGAGGAGTTCACCCTCAAAGAGGTGTTCCCGCGCTTCAAAGAGGGTTACCACGGTCCCATCGCCGATCCTGAGCGTTTTGCCGACGACAACGCGTTTCTTATGACCACCGGCCGTCGCCAGGGCACCTACTTCCACAGCGAGCATCGCCAGCTGCCCTGGTGCCGCGAGCTTTGGCCCGTGCCGCGCCTGGAGATGAACCCGGCGGATGCCGAGCGCCTGGGCCTTCAGCAGGGTGACTGGGTGTGGATCGAGACCGACAAGCACAAGATCCGCGAAGTGGTGGACCTGTACTACGGCATCGAGCCGGGCGTGGTGAATGCCGAACACCAGTGGTGGTACCCGGAGCTCTCGCAGCCCGACCACGGGTTTAAGCTTTCAGGCGTGAACTGTCTGTTGGATCAGTATGCCCAGGACCGCATCATCGGCTCCTCCAACCTGCGCGCCTACGGCGTGAAGGTGTACAAGGCCACGCCGGAGAACAGCCCGTTTGGGAACCCCGTTCCCTGCGGCGACGACGGCACCGAGATCATCCACACCTGCGACGACCCGCGCCTGAAGGAGTGGATGCCCGATTACGATTCCGCCCGAGGGGAGGCATAGACCATGACCCAGTACTCCATTCTCACCGACCTCAACAAGTGCGTCGGCTGCCTGGCCTGCTCCGTGGGCTGCAAGGTGATCAACAACGTGCCCGTGGGCAGCTACTGGAACAAGGTGCTGCGCGTGGGGCCAAACCCCCGCCAAGAGGGCGGCCAGTGGCCCGATGTCTACACCTACTTCCTCACCGTGCAGTGCCAGCACTGCGCCGACCCCGAGTGCGTGAAGGTGTGCCCCACCGAGGCCAGCCACAAGGTGGCCGACGGCACCGTGCAGATTGACAAATCAAAGTGCATCGGCTGCCAGTTCTGCGCCATGGCCTGCCCTTACGGCGTGCGCTACCTGAATGAAGAGGAGAAGGTTGTCGAGAAGTGCACCCTGTGCGAGCAGAAGATTGCCCAGGGGGAGTTGCCCCAGTGCGTGGCCCAGTGCGGCGGCCGCGCCCGCTTCTTCGGCGACCTGGATAAGGGCATCGAGTCCTTCGAGGCCCCGGCGGCGCCCGTGAAGAGCGGCGACAAGTCCTACGAGGGCTGCGCTGCGGCTCGCGTGACCCTGGGCGAGTCCACTGGCGAGGGCAACGCCTACCCGGTGAAGCCCTACTCCGCCTCCGAGGTGCACTACCTGCCCGACGTGGGCAACAAGCCCTCCTTCGTCTACATCCTCCGCAAGGAGAA
>CANSTH010000081.1 GCA_947649875.1 uncultured Parvibacter sp.
ACCCACGGTCTTTGCTTCACAGGGGAAACTTTTTTAGGTTTGTCGGGCAAATAGCGTATACTTGCCAATAATTGTGCCTACATACTATGTTTTCCTGAAAGGCGGCATACATGGCCGGTCTGCAGCAAACAGTCGAATATCTTTCGAAGTCTATTGGTCCTCGCCCTGCCGGTACCGAGGAAGAGCAAAAAGCCGCTGTTTTCATTGCGGATCAGCTGCAGCAAGTTTCGGGCCTTCCCACGGCAACTGAGGAGTTCAACTGCAATGCCGATTCCGATATTCCGGCTGCCGTTTGCTCTGCTGTTGCGGTTGTGGTTGCCATTGTGGGAATGCTTGTGGGGTTCATGGCTATTCCCTGCCTCGTGTTGGCACTGATATCCGCAGCAGTTTTCGTTGCGGAGATTTTTGATAAGCCCGTTATTTCCCGTGTTCTCTCACGTGGTATCAGTCAAAACGTGGTGGCCACCTACAAACCGGCAGTGCCGGCAAGCGGCCGTCCGGGGCGCCAGCGCAAAGTGGTGCTGGTGGCCCATTACGATACGGGCAAGGTGAATCCTTTGCTGCGCAAGCCCATTTTAAGTGCGATGCCCATTTTGCAGTGGGTTGGGGTTGGCGGCATTGTAGCCACAGCCCTTTTGATGGCGCTGCGAGTTGCCGGCGTGGGCGGGACGGTATTCCGTGTACTGTGCATAGTGGCGGCAGTATGTGCTGCGCTGCCCTTGCTTGGCACCATATTGAATCGCATTTCGCCCTATACCGAGGGAGCAAATTGCAATGCTGCTGGCGTAGCAGTAATGCTGGAAGTGGCCGATCGTGTTGCTCATGGCTCTGCGACAGTCTCTGAAGATTCCTCCTACACGGTGCATGGGCCCGAAGCGGCCAGCGCATCAGGTTTTGTTCCTGAGGGAGCAGAGTTGGTATACGATGCGCTTTCCACTGAGGGCGACAGCGAGCAAAGTGCTCGGGCGCGCCTGCTGTCTGCCAAAGCAGCCGTAGCGGCCATGAGCGGCAAGCCGGTAAGCGATACGGTGCATATCGATTTGGCAGACAATTTGGTGAAAGTGCAAGAGCCTCTGCTGGGAAGTCCGACCGATGAGGACATGCAAGAGGCGCGCACGAAGACTCGTGAAGCATTAGCTGCGGTTCCTCAAAATGAAGAGAATGTAGAAGAGCATCAAGGTGAGGAAGCCCCAGAGGCTCAGCAATTCGATGGGCTGGACGCACAAGCCGTAGTTGAGGAACCTAAGCAAGACGACGTGCCCGAGTGGTTCAAGGCTGCTCAAAAGAAAGCGAAGAAGCCGGTAACCGAAGGCGCGCCCATTTACCGGTCTCGCTATGCCCAGGCGATGGAGGCAGCGCAAAGGGCCCGGGAGGAAGAGGAGCGAGCTGCAGCTGAGGAAGCTGCCCGCGCCGAAGCCCAGCGTTTAGAGGAAGAAGCCCGGCGCCAGGCAGCGGAGGCTGCTGCCCGCGCCGCAGAGCTGCAGGCGCAGATGGCCTCAGTGCCAGTGCTGGCTCAAGAAGAGGCGGCTTCCGTTGCACCGGCCATTGATGAAGTTCCGCTGGAGGGAAGCACCATGCGCTTCGTGCCGGTAGCTGCCTCCCGCGAAGGCGGAGATGTTCTGGAAGCACCAGCGGCTAAACCTTTAGTGCCTGCTATTGCCCCTCCGGCTGCTCCTGTAGCAGACGGGGAGGTTTCTGTGTCCAACACGCCTGCTCCTCGGACGCGCAGGGAAAATTTCCTCAGCTCTCTTCCTTCTCTCAGCATGCCAATGGCGGCGGTGCCTGCAGAGGAGGCCTCCGCGGAGGTTGCTTCTTCTCCCCGGCGCAGGAGCGCAGATATTCCTGCAATTGACGAACGTCCATTTGAGGGTGCGATCCAAAACCAGAATTTCCAGCCGGCGCCCCTTGCCGAGCCCCGCCCAAGCGGGCAAGAGAGAGCCAACCGGCTGAGAATGACGGTGCCCTCTCTCTCGGGGAGCATCACTGCTCGTCCTTCTGCTTCTCCGCAGGCTACCGCTCCGGCGCCCCGTGCAGTGGTGCCGGCCCTTGGCGATGATACCGCTGTGTCGGCCGTTGAAGAATCCAAAACAGTTGCCACTGCTGGAGCATTTGGCAGTGCCACGGGTGTGTTTGACCCCGTAGGCGACGAGTTGCTGGAAGATGTCGATGCCCAGGAAATCTATGTTGAGGATGTTGACGACTCCGATTACCAGAGCCAGATAACTGAAACCGGTGCTTTTGCGGGTCCTGGCTATGTATCGATGCCCAAGTCGCGATTGGGACGCCTGTTTGGGAAACGGCGCTCGAAGAACAAGAAGGGCGATGAAGGTACTCCGCAGGAATGGCTTTCGGTGGACGAGGGATTTGACGCTCGTTCGGTGGGGGCCGCCCGCGGCGGCTGGGAGAGCTTCCGCTCGGAAGAAGAGGGTGCCTACTCTGCCCTGAACGAAGAAGACGACTTTGGTTTTGGCGATGACGACTCCGCCCGCCATGGCCATCGCGATGGGCGCGGACGCCACTGGGAAGGCGGCGCCTTCTCCCGGGAAAGCCTGGGAAGGGTGTCTACCCTTTCTACCGAAGAGTCAATGGAGCCACCAGTTGACGACGGCATGGACATCAATGCGATAGCCGGGTTCGATGACTCTGCGGCTCAAAGCGGCGAGCAAGGCGCTGCTCATGATAGTGTGATGCGCTTCCATAATCCAGCGGTGAACGTGGAAGTTTGGTTTGTGGCCCTTGGGGCCGAGCTGGCAAACAATGGCGGCATGCGTGCATTCTTAGAGGAACATGCCCAAGACCTGCGCGGTGCAATCATTGTTGACTTGGAAGGTTTGGGCGCAGGAGATCTGACGCTTATGGAGAAAGAGGGCAAGTACCTGGCGAAAAAACCCTCTTCTCGTATGGATCGCATTGTGCGCAAGGCCGCCTCTGCTGTCGGTATCTCGGTGGGGAAGGGCACTCAGTGCTGGAAAGACAGTGCTTCTGCCTTTGCCATGAAACACGGCCACCAGGCGATGCACTTGGTGGGCCAGCTGGACGGCAAGCCCGCCTTCTTTGCCGAGCGCGACGATGTGGCGGAAAACGTGGACGAGGAAGCTCTCTACGTGAACAGCGACTTCGTCATGGAAGTTCTTCGCAAAATCTAGCCCGCTATCCTTGCGATGCCGCCTGACAGCCCAACGCGGGGGAGGCCCCGGCGAGCGGTTCGCCGAGCGTCGGGCGCTCATTCCCGCGTCGAACGCGGCCAGGGAGGCGGCGACATGGCGCAGCGCGTCTGGCGTCCCGTCCCAGAGTCCTTGACTGCGGCAGGCATAGCCGCCTCCTTACGAGCCGCGTTCTTTGGCGGGGCGCCCGGAGCTCGTCGAACCGCCCCCCGGGGCCTTCTGGAACTGGCATAGGCAGGCGGCTGAATATTCACGATGTATTTGCAGGTTGAATTCGTAGGGCAGAGATTCTATCTCTGCCTAAACGCTCAACGCGCAAGCAAGTTACTCCGAGCTGGTTACGGTGGGGTTTTGACGGATTACTTCCTGGAGAGTTTCCAGATAGGCCAGCAGCAGGGGCGAGGGATTTCTCTGGGTGTGCATCACGTAGCCTACGGTCATGGTGATCTCTTCTTCCAGGGGAATGGATACAATGCCCGAGTGCATTTCTTCTGAAAGTACGCCAGTAGACAGGGTGTAGCCACTGTGGTTGGTGAGGAGGTTCGTGAGGGTACCGCGGTCGGTGATGGCGATGTTCTTGCTGTGGGGCAGGTAGGACAGCGGCTCTTCGGCGTAGTAGAGCGAGGCGGATGGCCCCTGCTCGAAGGAATAGCGGGGATAATCTTCCAGATCGCTTAGACGTAGCACTGTGCTGTTGGCCAATGGGTGATTCTCGCTCATGAACACGTGGGTGCGGGCGGAGAACAGCGGCGTGAAGGAGAGATGGGCATCGGCGAATGCCTTTTCGAGCACTCGTTGATTGAAGCTGTCTAGGTACAGGATGCCGGCATCGCTGCGGAATGCTCCCACATCAGAGATGATGTTGGCAGTGGTTGTTTCCCGAAGGATGAAGTCGTATTCATCGCCGGCAAAGCGGTCGGCTACTTCCATGAACGCTTGCAGGCTGAAGGCATAATGCTGAGTGGAGACGGCCAGCCGCGCATGCGATTGTTGGGCCGGTGAATAGCGATCTTCTATCATCTCCACCTGTTCGATTACCTGGCGCGCGTAACTTACTAGTTCGGCACCATCGTTGGTGAGGGAAACACCGCGATTGTTGCGGGTGAAAACAGTGATGCCCAGCTCCCGCTCCAGATCTTTTATGGCTGTAGAGAGGTTCGATTGCGAAGCGTACAGGCTGGCGGCGGCTTTGTTGATGGAGCCGTATTCCGCTACGGCGATGAGGTATCGCAGCTGCTGCAGGGTCATGGTGTTCCAATCATATGTCGGTTCGCTAACTTAGCTATCTATATTACCGAACGAACTTGATCGGAACAATGAATAGTTAAAACCCTTGTGCAAAGAGCCTGGTAGTGGTTTCATGCACAGGTGCGTTTTTTCAGGCGAGCGAATTAAGGAGCGCTTTCCCATGGCGAAGAAGAACATCCCCTACGATCAAAAATACTATGACCCCGAAATAGAGTGTATGCCCCGGCCCCAGTTGGAGCAGATGCAACTGGAACGGCTAAAGGAAATGGTGAAATATGCCTACGAGAACACGGTGTACTACAAGCGCACCTTCGATGAGGCGGGCGTTTCTCCTGAGGACATCCATACCCTTGCGGATATCCAGAAATTCCCTTTCATAGACAAAAAGACCGAGCGTGAAACCCAGCATGTGGGGTCGTTCTTCGGCGAGATGTGCTCGGTGCCCGAGGAGGAAGTCATCTTCATGGCCACCTCTTCCGGTTCTACCGGCGTGCCCACCGTAAGTCCCTTCACCCAGGAGGATTTCGACCTGTGGCAAGACACCGAGGCGCGATTGTTCTGGCAGGCGGGCATGCGTCCCAACGACCGTTATGTGCACGGACTGAACTTCGCCCTGTACGTGGGCGGTCCCGATGTGATCGGCGCGCAGCGGTTGGGGGCCCTGGCCATTTGGGTGGGCGCTGTACCTTCCGACCGCCTGCTGTTCGTGTTGAAGCAGTATCAGCCTACGGTCATCTGGACTAGTCCCTCTTATGCATGGGCTCTGGGCGAGAAGGCAAAGGAAAAGGGCTTCGATCCCCGCACCGACTTCTCCATACATACCATTATCGTGGCCGGCGAGCCGGGTGGTTCCATTAAGTCCACCCGCGAGGCCATCGAAGAGCTATGGGGGGCGAAGGTGGTGGACTTCTTCGGCCTTTCCGACATCTATGGTGCCTGCGCCGCTATGTGCGAAGCAAAGGATGGCCTGCACATTGTGGAGGACCAAATTTTGGTGGAGACCGTGGATCCTGTTACCGGTGAGGTGCTCGAACCGGGCCAACAGGGCGAGCTGGTGTACACCACTCTCATGAAGAAGGCCCGTCCCATGATTCGCTTCCGCACGGGAGATATTGGCTACGTGTCCACTGAGCCCTGCGAATGCGGCCGCACCCTGGCCCGCATTCACGTCACCGGCCGCAAGGATGAGATGTTCATTGTTGGTGCCGTAAATGTGTTCCCCACCGATATCGAATACGTGGTGCGCGCCGAGAAGGGGCTCACCGGCGAATACTCCATTCGCGTGTACGACCAGAACTTCACCACGAAATACGAGGTGTCTGTCGAACGCGCCCAAGGTTCCACCGAGCCTTACGACGAAGTGGCGCGTCGCGTGGAGAACGCGCTGAAAACCCACACTGGCGTGCGCCCTGCCAAGGTGATCGTCTATGATGCCGGCAAGCTGGGTACCTCCTCCGAGCATAAAGCCAGCCGCTTCATAGACGAGCGTAACAACAAATAGAAGGGTAAAGGCAAATCATGGCTAAGACATTCTCTATTTCCGGTCAGCACTATTTGTTCGATGTCCAAACCTTCGCCCAGGTGGTGCTTGCCGCCGGCGGTGAGGAATACCACTATGCGTTGCTCGACCGCACCACTCAAGGGGTAATCGATGATGTGGCCAACGGCGTGAGCGACCTGGGTGTGATCATGGAAACATCCGAGACTGCCGAGCAGCTGAATGCCGTGCTGGACAACCATGGCCTGCAGTTTGTGGAGCTGGTGAGCAGCGCCCCCCGTGTGGCCCTGCCAGCGAGTCACCCCATGGTGAACAGCCAAAAGCTAACACTGGAAGATATGGCCGACTGGCCTTACATCTACTTCGACCAGGGCGCAGACGCCCCCGACTTCTTCTACGAAGAAGCGCTGTCCTCGGTGCCGCGCACCAAGGCTATTGCCTGTACCGATCGCGCTTCGCTCACGGAGCTCATTGTGGCGCTGAATGGCTATACCGTGACTAGCGGTATTTTGGTGGGCATCACCGACGGCAGCGCGCTCACCACCGTTGCACTGGACACGCCGGAAAAACTTTCGCTAGGCTATATCGTGAAGAAAGACAACGTGGTAAGCGACCTAGAGCAAAAGTTCTTGGAGAAACTTACCAAGAATCTGGAGAAATACGCCTATCGCGACTAAGGGCGCTCGCAAGCCCATAACCTGCAACTGCAACGCGCCTGCGCCCCTCGGCCAGGCGCGTTTTTTCAAAAAGTGCTAGGGGTCGGATCATTTGGCACCTGCGCAAGCTCTCGGGCCAATGGGGTGGTTTATGATGGGCGTCGACCTAAAAACGGAAGAGAGTCAGCATGATAGAAGTATTGTGGCATGGTCGTGGGGGTCAGGGTGCCTTTACGGCGGCGCGGCTTTTGGGGGCGGCGGCTTCATCGGAAGAGGGCATGTACGCGATGGCGTTTCCCTCATTCGGGCCCGAGCGGCGGGGTGCCCCCATGCGCGCGTTTACTAAGTTCAGCGATGCGCCCATCGGTGACAGGTCGGCCATTGCGAAAGCGGATTTCGTGGTGTACCTGGACGAGACGTTGTTTAGCGAAGGGTGGGAAAGCGGGCTGAAGCCCGGCGGCATGGTGCTGGTGAACTCGCGGTGCCAGTTTGGCGATCCGCGGGTGCTTTCGCTGGATGCCAATGGCATCTCGGAAGCTGTGCTGGGGCGGCCCATTCCCAATACGGTGTTTCTGGGGGCTATTGCTGCGCTGTGCCCGCAGCTTTCACCGGAGGTGGCCAAAGAAGCGGTTACTCAGTACATGGCGCCGCGGCTGCATGAGAAGAACTGGGCCATCATCGATGAGGCGGTTGCGCTGGTGGAGAAGGGCCTGGGCACTGGGGACGGCAGCGTGGATGACGATGCCCCCGGCAACGAAACCCATCAGGAGCAGGCGGCAGAGATAGAATCTTTGCCCTACGAAAGCCCCTCGGGGATTCGCTGCAGGCTTCGGGATGAAAGCGCTCCCGAGGCTCCTTCTCTCGATCCGGCTGTGTTCGCCAAAAACACCTGCTATCCGGCGGGGCATTTGGTAACCAAGAACGCCGGATGGCGCAATGCGCGCCCGGTGCTGGATGCAGCGAAGTGCACCATGTGCCTGCAGTGTTACCTCTATTGTCCCGACGGCACTATCTTCAAGGTGCGCAACGATGGCAATCAAGTTACGGGTCTGGCCATCGATTACGACTTCTGCAAAGGCTGTGGCGTATGCGCTCGCGCTTGTCGATTTGCCGCCATCGAGATGGTGGACGAAGCCCAGGCGTTGGCGGTTGAGACAGCGCTAGAAAGTGCGGGTGAATAACATGAAGCGATTCCTTTCCGGCGACGAAGCCTTTGCCGAAGGGGTGCGGCTGGCGCGCCCCGCGGTGATCTCCGCCTATCCCATCACGCCGCAGACGGTGGTGGTGGAGCGCCTTTCCGAAATGGTGGAGAGCGGCCAGTTGGAAGCCCAGTACGTGCACGTGGAATCGGAGCACTCGGCGCTTTCTTGTGCCATGGGTGCCTCGGCCACTGGCGTGCGCACCTTCACCGCTACCTCCAGCCAAGGGCTGCTGTACATGGCGGAAGTGCTCACCTATGCGGCCGGCGGGCGTTTTCCCATTGTGATGATGAATGCCAATCGTGCCACCGCCCTGCCCTGGAATATCTATGGTGACCAGCGGGACAGCTTGGCGCTGCTGGACCACGGCTGGGTGCAGGTGTATGCGCAGGACAACCAAGAGGCACTGGATTTGGCGCTCATGGCCTATGCGGTGGCGGAGGACGCACGGGTAAGCCTTCCGGTTATGGTGAACATCGACGGTTTCGCCCTCACTCACACCTACGAGTCGGTGGATATTCCCACTCAGCAGCAGGCGGATGAGTTTCTTCCCCCCTACAGCACTGCCAATCGGTTTGACTTCGAGCATCCGGTGAACCTAGGCTATTCCGCGGGGCCGGAGTTCAACCGCTACTATCAGTACGAGCACCATCGCGACATGATGGCGGTGGGCGAGGTAGTGACAGAGGTGGAAGAGCACTTCGCAACTGTGATGGGGCGGAAATACAGCGGTATGATTGAGGAATATCGCAGCCGGGATGCCGAATATGTGATGGTTTGCGTGGGAAGTATTGCTGGATTGGCGCGACAGGTAGTGGATAAGCTGCGCGCCGAAGGGATGGCCTGCGGCATGGTGAGGTTGCGGTATTTGCGTCCCTTCCCCGCAACTTTACTGGCACGAGCGGTGGCGGTGGCCTCCGCCGTGGGGGTGTTGGAGAAAGACGTGTCGTTTGGGGCCGAGGGCACTGTGTTCACAAATGTGAATTCCGCGCTGAAGCAAGCGGGCGAGGGCGCCGTAACCGCCAACTTCATAGGCGGTCTTGGCGGCGACGATATAACTGCGACCCAAATAGAGCAGGCATTCCGGAAACTGGCCGTTCTTGCAAATCAAGCCGAGGGTAGCGGAGGGGCGCCTGACGCTCCGGCTGTATATTTTCTAGGGATAGACCCGCTAGACGGGGAGGTGAGGTAAATGGCTCTCAACGCACGGACCATTTCCGATGACGAGCTTTTTTACGGTCACAAAGCCTGCGCCGGGTGCGGAGGATCGCTTGCAGTACGCGCTGCTTTGAAGGTGCTGGGGCCGAACGCCGTATGTGCCCTTCCGGCTGGCTGCATGAGCGCCGTGGGATTCAACTTTCCCCAGCTGTGCTTTGCCAATAATGCCATGATCACCCCCTTCGCCGCCACGGCCTCGGTGCTCTCGGGTATAGCCGTTGGGCTTCAGGCTCAGGGGAAGGATCCGCAGCAATACCCGGTAGTGGGCTTTGCCGGCGATGGAGGCACAGCGGACATCGGCCTGCAAGCGCTTTCTGGTGCCATCGATCGCAACGATGACATTCTTTACATTTGCTACGACAACGAGGCCTACATGAACACGGGCATCCAGAAAAGCTCGCTCACTCCATTTGGTGCCTCTACGACCACTACGCCGGCAGGACGCAACGTGCATGGCTGTGCTACCCAGAAGAAAAACTTGTTCGAGATCGTGGCCGCCCACGACATTCCCTATGCCGCTACTGCCTCAATTGGCTACCTACCCGACTACATGGCCAAAGTGGAGAAGGCGGCATCCATTCGCGGTACGAAGTTCATCCAGGTGATTGCGCCGTGTCCCACTGGGTGGGGAACGCCGGTGGACGTGACGGTGGAGATTGCCAAGGAGATGGTGGACTGTGGGCTGTGGCCGTTGATGGAGTACGAGGGCAGCGCTGTATGCGAAAAGGCCTCCGGCCAATTGACGGTGAATCGACGTCCGCGCCAGTTCTCCTCCGTCGAGCACTACATTCGCAGCCAAGGTCGCTTCAAAGCGCTTACCGACGAAGAAGTGGCAGCAGTGGAAGCCGCCCGCGACGCCCTTTGGAACCGCCTCGCTTCGCGCATCGAAAACCTATAGGTTTATTGGAGCAGGGGAAAGGACGGGGGCAATCAAATTCGCTCA
>CANSTH010000082.1 GCA_947649875.1 uncultured Parvibacter sp.
ACGGTGATGCCCTTCAGCGGGCCCTGCTCCAACTTGCGCCGAAACGCCTCGCGAATGGCCTTGCGCGTCTTCACAACGCGCCGATCCACCCTCTTTCCGGCTTTCTCCACTGCAGGCCCCTCTCCGAAATCCAACTTGGCTTTTGTTTCCCATTCGTCATAAACGGAAATAACGATGAGTAATATAATGACATAAAGTTACGGGATAGGTGTGGATTATTTCCTAACTGATGACTTATGGTAACCAAGCTTCAATTGTGCGGAAACCACAGTTTTCGGCTGGATTACAAAAGCCCCTCTCCACTCCTACGGTGCAGGGGGAAACGGCAGGACAAATCCACACGCATCCCATACTAAACCAAATCTTCCCGGCTTTGGCCGTCGAAGGACGAAGGAGACTAGCAAGAGCAAGGGAGTGATCTCATGAGGCCCATGGACTTCGCCATGCGCACAACCGCCAACAAGTTGGTGGACTACCTGTGCGACGACCCCGAAAACAACATGGAGTCGATGTTCAACAAGATTGACGGCATCATGCCGGCTGCCCTCTTCCCCTCTCAGCGAGAGGCTTTCGGCCACGTCATCAAAGACAAGAACAACATGTACGACCTGCTCATGCGCGTGATGAATCTGAACCCCGCGGTACGCAACGACCTCATTAAGACATTCTTGGTGGAAGGCAACCTCATCGCCTGGGGCAAGCAGGAGAAGTCACGCGAGAAGTACCAGTGCAACATCCCGTGGGCCATCTTGCTGGATCCCACCAGCGCCTGCAACCTGCACTGCACCGGCTGCTGGGCCGCCGAGTACGGCCACAAGCTGAACCTGAGCTTCGAGGACATCGACTCCATCATCACCCAGGGCAAGGAGCTGGGGTGCCACATCTACATCTACACCGGCGGCGAGCCCCTCGTGCGCAAGCACGACCTCATCCGCCTGTGCGAGAAGCATCCCGACTGCGCTTTCTTATGCTTCACCAACTCCACCCTCATCGACGAGGCCTTCTGCCAGGAGATGCTGCGGGTGAAGAACTTCGTGCCGGCCATTTCGGCCGAGGGCGATGAGGCCGCCACCGACGGACGCCGTGGGAGTGGCGTGTACCAGAAAGTGGACGCGGCCATGGAGCTGCTGAAGTCCCACGGGCTGCCTTTCGGCGTGTCCATCTGCTACACCTCCGCCAACGCGAGCTCGGTGGCCTCCGACGAGTATTTCGACTGGCTGATCGACAAGGGCGCGCTGTTCGCCTGGATATTCACCTACATGCCCGTGGGCAAGGATGCGCCCACCTCGCTCATGCCCACCACCGAGCAGCGGGTGAAACTCTACGAGTTCAACCGCCACGTGCGCGAGACCAAGCCCATCCTCACGCTGGACTTCCAACACGACGGCGAGTACGTGGGCGGCTGCATCGCCGGCGGGCGCCGCTACCTGCACATCAACGCCAACGGCGACGTGGAGCCCTGCGTGTTCATCCACTACTCCAACGCGAACATCCACGACATGTCGCTTCTGGACTGCCTGCGCTCCCCCATCTTCATGGCCTATCACGACAACCAGCCCTTCAACGACAACTTCCTGCGCCCCTGCCCGATGCTGGAGAACCCGGACTGCATCGTGGAGCTGGTGGAAACGTCCGGCGCCCACTGCACCGACCTGCAGTCGCAGGAGAGCGCCGAGGAGCTGGCGGACAAGTGCCGTCCGGCTGCTGCCGACTGGGCGCCCATGGCCGAGGCCATCTGGACCGACCCGGACGACCCCCGCGCCCCCGAGCGCCATCGCAACAACCTGGGGCAGGCGGACAGCGACGAGGATTTCCACGCCAAGATCGGCCGCCAGCTGCATTCCGCTTTCGACCCGGAGCGCGACAAGAAGATGCCCGCGTGGGAAGGCGCCGAAGAGGCCATGGCCGCCAGCGAGGAGCGCATCCGTGCCGCCAAGGAAGCCCATCAGCAGCAAATGGCCGCCGAATAGCGCTTATGATCGGCAATGCTGCCCTTACGTGCCTCTCGTTCCGGGAGGCACTTTTCATTTCATACGTTTTCCGTTATAGTTAAAATCTATAGAATGTAGTCGTAAGCAAAGGCATGGATCGCTTATGAAATACGCAATTCAACTGAGCAAGCTCATGAAGGAGCGCGGCGTTGCCGGCACGGACCTCATGAAGCTGACCGGCCACACCGCCGCCAACATCTCTCGCCTTCGCCAAGGCAAAATCCGGGCCGTGCGTTTCTCCACGCTGTTTGCCATCTGCGACATGCTGGATGTGTCTCCCGGCGACATCATCATCCGCATTTCCGATGAGGAGGCGGAGCACCTCGAAAAAGGCGTTTACCTCATCAATATGGACGGCGTGGGCAAAAAAGACTAAGGGCAAGAATCAACAAGGGCGCTGCGGCGCCCTTTCTTTTGCGTTTCGGCATATGCCGCACACAACAATCCCCACCGATTATCTATCGACAGAAGGGTTGCAGCTTCTGGTCTGCGATAACATGCACCTTACCGATGCGGGTAACGGTTTGCGTGAGGGTTTCGCCGCAACCGGCGCCATTCGCTATCATTAAGAGGTTGTATACGCAATCCGAAAGCGAGTGGACAATGGCAACTAACGCCGATTACACCAACGAATACCTGCAGATCATAGACGATCTGGACGGCGACATCGAGGGCCGCCGCGCTGCGTTCAGCTATATGCAGGACTCCACCGCCATCGTGCACCACCAGGTGGTGGCCTGCTCGTTTCTGCCCCGTCTGTTCAACCAGCGCAGCTACGACACCATGAAGGCCACGGCGGAGGCCGCCCACCGCATTCTGTGCAAGGTGATCCAGCGCTATCTGGACGACCCCGCCTATCGCACTGTGTTCAGCTTCGACCCGCGGTTGGAAGAGCTCATCCTGCTGCCCCGCGGCTACGATGCGCTGCTGCCCTTCGCCCGCGTGGACACCTTCCTGAACGAGGACGACTACACGGTGAAGTTCTGCGAGTTCAACGGCGACGGCTCGTCGGGCATGAACGAGAACCGCGAGATAACCAACTCCATCCGCCCCTCTGAGAGCTTCCAGGCCTTCGCGCGCCAGCACAAGGTGGCCGGCTGCGACCTGTTCGAGCCCTGGGTGCGCCAGTTCGTTGCCATCTACGACACCTACCGGCACAAGGTGGAACACCCCCGCTTCGCCATCTGCGACTACCTGGAGAACGGCGTGGTGGACGAGTTCCACATCTTCGCGGAGCTGTTCCGAAAGCTCGGCTACGACTGCATCGTATGCGACGTGCGCGAGCTTACCTTCGACGGCCAGTGCCTCGCCGGCCCTGACGGCCAGGAGGTGAACGCCATCTGGCGGCGCTGCGTGACCAACGACGTCATCGACCACTGGAGCGAGTCGCAGGCGCTCATCGAGGCGGTGCGGGCCGAGAAGGTGGCGCTCATCGGCAGTTTTGCCGGCCACATCGTGCACGACAAGCAGATCTTCGAGGTGCTGTTCAAGCCCGAGACCCAGGCCTTCCTCACCGCCGAGGAGATAGACTTCGTGGAGCAGACCATCCCCATGACCGCCTTCCTGAACGACGCGGACGTGAACATCGCCCAGATACGGGCCAACAAGGACCAGTGGATCATCAAGCCCTCCGACCATTACGGCGCCGACGACGTGTACGCCGGCGTGGCCCAAAGCCAAGAGCGTTGGGATGAGCTGATAGACGAGTTCGCCAACGGAAAGGCGGGCTGCCCCTTCATCGCCCAACGCTACATCAACCCGTTCAAAACCCTCACGCTGCCCCCCGATGCAGGCATAGAGAACCAGCCGGACGGCGCCGTGGTGACGCGCCCCGAGTGGTACAACAACCTGAACGGCCTATACCTGTACAACGGGCATTTCCAGGGCGTGTTCAGCCGGCTGGGGCCGCTGCCCACCATCTCGAAGGACATGAAGGGCATCACGGCTGCCACCATTTGGGTGGATTGCGAAATTGACTAGCGTGCATGCCCGCCTGAGCGGGAAAGAGCGGTTGGCGGCGGCCGTGGGCTCAACGCTGCTGGCAGTGGCCCTGCTGGCGACGGGGCTGTTTGCCTGCTGCCTGCCGATTACCACTGAGATGCTGGCTCCCTGGTCCGAAGATGCGAGCGACAGCCCCTACACGGCCGAGCAGCTGCAACGGCTAGCGCGGGCCGCCCGAGACTACACCGTGGACTTGCGGCCGGAGGGCGGTCAGGCCGCCCTGGCGAAGCTGGACGCCGTTCAGGCGGCCGAGGCGCTGGCGGCCAGCGAGGACCCGGCAAAGCGCGACCAGTGGACCCTGCGGGCCCGCGAGGCGGCGGCGCTTCACAACGGCGGCGCGGTCAGCTCCCAGGGCGAGCGGGAAGGCGCTGAAGGGGCCGCAACCGGCCAGGACCAGGGCGCCGACGCAGCCGCAAGCGGAAGCGAGGGCGCCACCACGGCCGCCGCGGCCTCCCGGGCGCTGGCAACTGTATCGGACCGCTACGCGCTGGATGCTGACGCCATCTCCCACTTGGACGACTGCAACCGCCTCATCACCGCGGCGGCGCTGCCGCTGGGGCTGTGCGCCGCAGGTGCCGTGGCCCTTGGCTTGGCACTGGGGCTGCGGGGGCACCGCAGGGCACTGGGCTGGATGCTGGCGCTGGGGCCGGCCGTCATGGCGGCGGTGCTAGCGGCGCTGGCCCTCTGGGCGGCAGTGGACTTCATGGGGTTCTTCCGCGCCTTCCACGGGCTGTTCTTCCCGCAGGGGAATTGGACCTTCGCCATCGACTCGCTGCTGATAACCATGTACCCCACCAATTTTTGGATGGGCATGGGGGCGGTTTGGGCCGTTACCACCCTCGTTTTGTCTATACTGTGCCTAGGATTTGGCATTCGCCTTGCGAGAAGACGCCCACATACCAACGAAAGCGACTAAGGAAGCAATCATGACCGACACCCAAAAGCCCGTGCGCGTGCGCTTCGCCCCCTCTCCCACCGGCAAGCTGCATGTGGGAGGCGCCCGCACCGCCATCTACAACTGGGCCTTCGCCCGCGCCACCGGGGGCACCTTCGTGCTGCGCATCGAGGACACCGACCCCACCCGCTCCACCGAGGAGAACACCCAGATAATCCTGCGCGCCATGGAATGGCTGGGGCTGGATTGGGACGAGGGACCCGGCGTGGGCGGCGCCTATGGCCCCTACTTCCAAACCCAGCGCACCGACACCTACCAGAAGGCGCTGGACGCCATGATAGCCACCGGGCGGGCCTACCCGTGCTTCTGCACCAAAGAGCAACTGGACGCCAAACGGGCCATCGCCGAGGCGGAAGAGGGCGGCTATGCCGGCTACGACCGCACCTGCCGCAAGTTGAGCCCCGAGGAAGCGCAGGCGCGCATCGACGCCGGCGAGCCCCACGTGTGGCGACTGGCGGTGCCGGAGAACCACGGGCCCGTGACCTTCGAGGACGCCGTGTACGGCCACATGTCATTCCCTGCTGACGTGATGGACGACATGATACTCAAGCGCAGCGACGGCACCTTCACCTACAACTTCGCCGTGGTGTGCGACGACGTGAACATGCAGATGACCCACATCATCCGCGGCGACGACCACCTGTCCAACACCCCGCGCCAGGTGCTCATCTACGAGGCGCTGGGGGCCGAGGTGCCCATGTTCGCCCACCTGCCCATGATACTGGGGGCCGACGGTCACAAGCTGTCGAAGCGCCACGGCGCCACCAACGTGGAGCAGTACCGCGACGAGGGCTACCTGCCCGAGGCGCTGGTAAACTACCTGGCGCTGCTGGGCTGGTCCTTGGACGGCGAGACCACCATCATCCCGCCAGAGAAGTTGGGGCAGTCCTTCAGCCTGGAGCGCATCTCGAAGAAGCACTCCATCTTCGACGTGGCGAAGCTGAACTGGATGAACGGCGTGTACCTGCGAGAGATGGACGAGAACGCCTGGCTTGAGGCGGCGGCCCCCTGGATTGCCCGCGCGGCGGCGCTGGGGGCGGAAGCCGAAGGAGGCGCCGTGGTGGTGCCCGAGACGCAAGAGCCGGCGAAAGACAGCCCGCTTGGCGAAGATGGCGCCGAGGACGATGCTTTCGCGGCGGCAGTGGCGGCCATCATTGAGGACATCAAAGAGGACACGGCCGCCTACGCCAAGATCTACCCGCTGATCATCGAGCGGCTGGAACGGCTGGATCAGATTCCCGCCAAGATAGCCTACCTGTTCTGGGGCGCCAACGTTCAGTTGGACGAGAAGAGTGTGAAGAAGGTGCTGCAGAAGGAGGGCGCCAGAGCCGAGGAGGCACTGCGCGCCTGCCGCGATGTATTGGCACGGGAGGACCTGCCCTGGGAGGCGGAACCTCTGCAGGAGGCCTGCCGGGCGCTGTGCGAGCCGCTCTCGATGAAACCGAAGTTGCTGTTCCAACCGCTACGAGTGGCCGTGGCCGGCAACATGGTCTCGCCGCCGCTATTCGAGTCCATCGAGCTGATGGATCCGGAGGACGTGTTGGCGCGCATCGACGGCACACTGGCAACCGTCTTCGGAGGCGAGGAATAGCGCCATGGCTCCAAACGCAAGCAACGGCAACCGGGACAAGAAAATCATAGGCCCCTGGATAGCAGCCGCCATCATGGCGGTGATCTTCATGGGCGTGTTGGGCACGGTGGCCGTAAACGTCGTCGATGGATGGAGCAACCTTGCCCAGTACGTTCGCATCTTGGAAGGCTACAGCTACTACTCCGGCTTCGTAGACGAGGACGATTTTCTATACGTCTAGGCCACAACGCACCCGCAACAGGCTTTCACCTGGCCAAAGCGCCATACATGCTCACATGGAGCGCCTATGATGGGAAGAGGTTCGGTTTTCCGGGCCTCTTCTCTTTTTGCGATTGTAAGGAGCCGATGATGACGCAAATACTGAACGAGCAGGATTTCGAACAGTACGTCTACGATGCGCAGGGCAAGGTGCTGGTGGAGTTCTTCGCCACTTGGTGCCCCCATTGCCAGAAGATGCAGCCACTGGTGGATCAGCTGGCAGAAGATGCTGCAGGCGCGCAGGTGTACCAGGTGGACGTGGACCAGTCCCCTGACCTGGCGGCCCAGTACGCCCCCGACGGATTCCCCTGCTTCGTACTGTTCGACAATGGCGAAAAGACCGCCCAGCTGCTGGGCGAGCAGAGCCGCGAGGCCCTAGCAGAGCTCATCGAGCGCTAGTTCTACCCGCCCTCGCATTTAGCAGGTGGCGTTTGCTGAAGGATCTTTCGCAGGGCAGGCATTCTATGTCCGCCTAAGCTGCTAGCGCACGCAGGCCGTCCGTTCAGGCAGAGATAGAATCTCTGCCCTACGAAAGCCGCGGACGGCGTTAGCCTTGAGCTTGCGCGCCGCCGCCCGTCTCTTCCTCGAGGAACCGGGCGATGGGGGCCAAAAGCGCGTCCCCCTCCTCCCGTTTGAAGTAGCGCAGCGGCAGCGTCAGCTTCTGCTTCTCGGGACTATAGCGGCCGCCCGCGCGCTTCAGCGGGATGAGCCTCTCGCGCGGTATGGCAATAGGCTCTACCAGCAGCTTGCCCGCCACCACCGACACCACCTTGATGCCGTGCTCGAAGGCAAACGCCCGAATGTGCGCCCGGGCGAACAGGTTGCGGGCCGCCGCCGGCATGTCGGGGCGTTTCTGGGCCAAGTCCTCTTCCAGCGCGTCCACTTCATCGATGGAGGCTGCGCTGGCGATGCGGCGGTACCAGGCCACCCGCTCGTCGGCATCGGGAATGTACTCCTCTGGCAGATAGGTATGGCCCGGGATGTTCACGGTGATGTCGGAGAGCGCCTCTGGCAGCTTAGCCGTGCCGGCATCCCCCTCGCGCGTGCCCTCGATGGCCTCGTGCAGCATTTGGGCGAACAAATCGAAGCCCACCGCCGACATGTTGCCGTGCTGCTCGGCCCCCAGCAGGCTGCCAGCGCCGCGGATTTCCAGGTCGCGCATGGCGATGCGCATGCCGCTGCCCAGCTCTTGATGCTCGTTGATGGCGGTCAGCCGCGCTGTGGCCTCCTCGGTGAGGCTCACGTTGTCGGGGAACATGAAGTAGGCGTAGGCCTGGGTGGAGGAGCGCCCCACGCGCCCTTTCAGCTGGTACATCTGCGCGAGCCCCAGCCGCTGGGCATCCTCGATGATGAGGGTGTTGGTGTGGGGGTTGTCGATGCCGCTCTCGATGATGGTGGTGGCCACCAGCACGTCCAGCTGACCGGCGGCAAACTCCTCCATCACCCGCTCAAGCTCTTCCTTGGTCATCTGCCCATGGGCGATGCCCACCCGCGCCTCGCCGGCGGCGGCGTGCACCCGCTCCACCGCCTCATCTATGGAGCGCACCCGGTTGGAAACGTAGTACACCTGCCCCCCGCGCTCCAGCTCGCGGCGGATGGCCCCGGAAACCACGTCCGGGTCCCACTCCCCCACGTGCACCTTCACCGGCCGCCGGTCACTGGGAGGGGTGAGGATGAGACTCATATCCCGCACGCCAGAAAGCGACATCTGCATGGTGCGCGGGATGGGAGTGGCCGAAAGGGTAAGCACATCGATGGACTCGCGCAGGTTCTTCAGCTGCTCTTTGTGACCCACGCCGAAGCGCTGCTCCTCGTCGATGATCACCAGCCCCAGGTCGTGGGGGTTCACATCACGGGAGAGCAGCCGGTGGGTGCCCACCAGCACCTGCACGCTGCCGTCGGCGAAGCCCTCCAGAGCACGCCGCTGCTGCTCGGGGCTGCGGAAGCGCGAGAGCACCTCCACGCGCACGCCGAAGGAGTCGAAACGATCTTTGAACGACACGTAGTGCTGCTGGGCCAAGATGGTGGTGGGGCACAGCACCATCACCTGCTTGCCGTCCTGGGCCGCCTTGAAGGCAGCCCGCAACGCCACCTCGGTTTTGCCGAACCCCACGTCACCGCAGATCAGCCGATCCATGGGCTTGGCGGACTGCATATCCGCTTTCACATCGGCGATGGCCGAGAGCTGGTCAGGCGTCTCTTGGTAGGGGAAGGCCTCCTCCATCTCGCGCTGCCAATGGGTGTCGGGGCCGAAACGGTAACCGGTGGTGGCCATGCGGCGGGCGTACACGTCCACCAGGTCGAAGGCCAACTTCTTGGTGGCCTTGCGCGCTTTGGCCATGGCCCGCGACCAATCGGAGGTGTTCAGCCGCGTGAGCCGCGGCGACGCCCCCTCCGGCCCCACATAGCGGGTCACCCGGTCCAGCTGGTCCACCGGCACGAATAGCTTGTCCCCTTCGGCGTATTCCAGCTGCAGGTAGTCGCGCTCGGTGCCGTCCACCTCTTGGCGCACGATGGCCCGGAACAGCGCCACGCCATGGGCGGCGTGCACCACGTAGTCGCCCGGCTTGTAGGGGAAGGTGACCTGGGTGATGTCCACTTGGCGCCGCCGACGCGCGGCCGCCTGGCTGCCCTGGGTGTCGGATATGGACACCAGCGCCAGCTTCGCCTTGGGGATGATCATGCCGAGCGGGATGGGATTGTCCACGATGGTCACTACGCCACGCCGCAGTTGGCGACGAGCCACCGCGGCCCCATGTCGCTCCTCCGCATCCCCTTCAGCCCGCTCGGAGGCCAGTGCCGGTGACCCGGAAGGCCCCGTGGAGACAGCATCCACACGAGGGCTGCTGCAGGCAGGAAAACGTCCGGACGAGGAAGATGCTCCAGAAACGCTTGCTGGCGCTTG
>CANSTH010000083.1 GCA_947649875.1 uncultured Parvibacter sp.
TGGCCAAGGTCATCTGGGACATGGGGCAGCCTTTGCAGGCCCCCTGCAGCTCCACGGTCACCACGCCGTCATCAGATACGTCCACCAGCTGCACATCGCCGCCATCGGCCTGCAGAGACGGACGGATGAGCTCCAGCACGGCTGCCACATCGGACTTTTCAACCATAAGATTGCTCCTATCGAGTAGTAGTTTCAAACAGGTGGAATCATACCACAGCCGCCCCGCCGCGCATCCCTCCCACGAAAGAAGCGCAATACCGCTACTTTGCGGCGCCAGTACCGTCAGGAGCCACCCAGTCGGTGCCCACGATCACCAGAAGGTCGGTGTCGAAAGTATAGAAGTCGCCGCCGTCGAAGGAGCGGCCCACACCAATATCCGCCAACGCCACCTGCGCGGCAATGGCAAACTTCTCATCGTGGTAGATGACGAACGTTTCCTCGTACAGAGCGCCATCGTCTACATTGCCCACGCCGGTCACATCGAAGCCGGTCTCCAGCAGCACATCGCGCATGCGCCCTGCCTGGCCGTCCACGCGGCAGCCATTGCGCACGGTGACGGTAATCTGGGCAAGATCCAGCTGGTCGCTGCCGTTGATGGCATCGGGTTCGCGGCCGTTCTTGATGTTGTCCAGCATCATCTGCCAAGCGTTGTCGGTAATGATGTAGGCCTCGCGACCCGAATCGGTGGCCATGCGCCCTGGCACAATTGCGCTGTTCACCGTGGCCTCGCCAAACGGGGTGAAGGCCTCCCCCAACGCCAGCAGCTGGGAGGCGTCCCAGGAAACTTGCACATCTGCGGAGAGGTCGGAGAGGTACCCGGCCAAATTGGCGTTCTGGTCGCCCAGCGCCTTGTCCAGCACTGCCGTCATGAATGCAATCTGAGTATCGGCCGCTTCCTTCATGGTCTTGTAGTTCAGCCGATCGGCCGCCAGCGCGTGAGGCACCGTGCTTTCGTCCAATCCCAACTTCGCCGCCACCGACTTCAGCCCATCGGCCCCGATGGAGGCGAACTGGGAGATTTTCACATCGGCGATGCTCTCCACGCTGCGGATGAGCTCGGCATCACCGCCCACAGAGGTTGCCTCGTACAGGTAATGACTCTGGCCGTCGCTCAAGGTGAGAGTGATCGCAGAGGGAATGCTCACGAAGGTCAGATGCTTGTTGGCCGGATCTACCCGCGCCAATAGGTAGGCAGAATCGGTCTTGAGCCCTTGGTCGTTTTCGGGCGCAGCGCCCTCTTGGCCCTCAGCGCCTTCACCGTTTTGGTCGGGCGCTTGCTGACCCTGGTCGGCACTGGAGCCATCGGGGGCGCCCTCGCCCCCCGCCTGGCCCGCATCGCCGGAAGCGCCCTCGTCACTCTGGTTCGCATCGCCCGCAGCGCCGTTGGCATCGCCACCGTTGCTGCCTTCGCCGGAGCCTTCGCCGTTGCCGCCCCCACTGTTGTCGGCGCCGCCTTCGCCATTGCTGGCATTGCTATCCCCGTTGCCGCCTTCGCCAGACCCCTCCCCTTCCGCAGGCGTAGGCGTGGCGGCATCACCTGGCAGCTGCGCCGCGCACAGCACGTAGAAGGGCTCGCCTTCGGTAGCAGCGGTAAGCGCCTCCGCGGCATTGGAATTTCCCAGGCTCAACTTGGCGTTCGAGCTGGCAAAGAACACGCCGATGCCCACGGCCACCGCTACAACCACGACCGCCACGCCTATAACAGCAATCAAGGCGCCGCTCTTCATGGAGGCCTTGCGGCGCAGCTCTTCGGCATAGGTGCGACGCGAGATACGCTTGCGATACTCATCGCGCGACTCACCAGTGCGGGTGCGCGGCTGCACTTGGCGCACATAGCCCTGGCGTGCCTGGTTGGTCTTTCGGGAATCGGAGAAGTTCACACGATCGGCGTTGCGGGGGCCCTTGGAAGGACGGTACGGTTCGCGCGGAGCGCCCCCGGTAGCATTGTGGGTGCCATAGGTGCCGGAAGACTCCATTTGCCTGGCTATCCGTCGAGTTTGCTGGGCGCGGCGTTTGTTGCTGTCGAGCATGACGTCTCCTTGCACCGAAAAAGTATGGGCAGGTAGATTGTACCCTATAACGATGAGAAAGAAGCGTCAGAACACCTACAGCTGACGGCGGCACACATCGGCGCCCAGGGAGGCAAGTTTGCCCACGTAGTCCTCGTAGCCGCGGTCGATGTGCTCGATGCGGTGCACCTGGGTCTCGCCGTCGGCCACGATGCCCGCCAACACCAGCGCGCCCCCTGCCCGCAGGTCGGTGGACTTCACCGGGGCCCCCTGCAAGTGCCCTACGCCCCGCACGATGGCGTGATGGTCCTCGATAGAGATGTCGCCCCCCATGCGGTGCAGCTCGGCGGCGAACATGAAACGGTTCTCGAACACGTTCTCGGTGATCACCGACACCCCATCGGCCATGGAGGCCAGCAGCATGAACTGCGCCTGGAGGTCGGTGGGAAAGCCGGGATGCGGCAGCGTTTGGATGTCGATGCTCTTAAGCGGGCGGGTGCGAGAAACGGTGACAGAGTTCTCGCCGGTGGTCACATCGCAGCCCATGGCCCGCAGCTTCACGATGGCCATGTGCAGATGGTCCGGGTTCACCCCTTCCACCGTAAGGGGACCGCCGGTAAGGGCGCCTCCCACCAAAAACGTGCCCGCCTCGATGCGATCGCCTACTGTGGTGTGCTCGCAGGGATGCATTTCGGAAAGCGGCACGCCCTCCACCTCGATCACCGGGCTGCCGGCACCGGTCACCTTCGCCCCCATGGCATTCAGCATGTTGGCCAAGTCCACAATCTCCGGCTCGCGGGCGGCGTTCTCGATCACCGTATGGCCGGGAGCCACCACGGCCGCCATCAGCATGTTCTCGGTGGCGCCCACGCTTGCGAACTCCAGCACCACCGATGCACCGTGGATGCCGTTCGGGGTTTCGGCCAAGAGGTCGCCGTGATCCACGGTGAACTGCACTCCCAACGCCTCCAGCCCCACCATGTGCATGTCAATCTTGCGGGCGCCAATCTGGCAACCGCCAGGCATGGCCACGTGGGCCCGTCCGAAGCGGCCGATGAGCGGCCCCAGCACCGAGATGCTGGCACGCATCTTCGAAACTAGATCGTAAGGAGTGGTGAAGCTGTCCACCGTGGACGTGTCCACGGTGACCGTATGGCCCTGGCGTTCCACGGTAGCCCCCAGCCGACGCAGCACCTCCCCCATCAGATGGATGTCGGAGATGTCCGGAACATTGTGCAGCACCGTCTTTCCCTGCCCGAGGATGCTGGCGGCCATCAGCTTCAAGGCGGAATTCTTGGCGCCGGACACGCGCACCGTGCCCTCCAGAACTCCGTTGCCTTTTACCACAATAACTTCGTCGGACATGGAACCACCTTTGTCGGAAACAGGACGCGGCGAGAGAGCCGCACTGCGGGCAATCAGCCCTTCACACGGGTAAGTTTCCCTATTATAGGAGAAAACCGAATCCTCACCCAATCGCTCCGCAATAACCCCATGGGCAAAGGGCAGCATGACGCCCCTGCTCCGCACACAAAACAAATCCGAGTCCAATCCCCGAAGTCCTACCTGGGGCTTTCACTATATTGAGCTTGACGCCGAACGCTCCGAGATATGCCCAAGTTGACTCGCAAACAAAGAAAGAGCCCCGGAGAACCGGGGCTCTGGGGCTTTCCTGGCGGGTAATGCGTGACTGGTTTTACTCGCCCAGCTGGAAGCGGATGAAGCTGGTCACCTTGATGGTGCCGCCCAGTTCCTTAGCAGTCTGGTCGGTGTACTGGGCCACGGTGATGTCGCCGTTCTTCACGAAGGCCTGCTCGGTAAGGCAGTTCTCCTTGTAGAACTTGTCCATGCGGCCCTGGGCCATGCGCTCTTGGATGGCCTCCGGCTTGCCGGACTCGGCCGCCTGGGCTTTGTAGATGGCCATTTCGTGCTCCACCACATCGGCGGGCACATCATCGCGAGTGCAAGACACCGGGTTGATGGCGGCCACCTGCATGGCAACATCGCGACCGTAGGCCTGGAAGCCGGCGGAAGCAGGATCGATGCCCTCAACGTCGAAGGTCACCAGCACGCCAATCTTGCCGCCGCCGTGGATGTAGGAGGCCACAGCCGGAGCCTCCACCACAGCCACGCGGGCCAATTGGGTGTTCTCGCCCATCACGTGGATGGCGTCGGTGAGGATAGCCTCCACGGTCTCGCCGTCGATCTCGGCGGCCTTCAGGGCCTCCACGTCCTGAGCGGCGGAAGCCAGAGCGGCACGGGCGATGCGGTCGGCGTAGGCCTTGAACTTCTCGTTCATGGCCACGAAGTCGGTCTCGCAGTTCAGCTCAACCACAGCACCGGCCTTGCAGTCATCAGAAACGATGGCCATAACGGTGCCCTCGTTGGTGGCACGGCCGGCCTTCTTGGCAACGGCGGCCAGGCCGCGGGTGCGCAGCACGTCAACGGCGGCGTCCATGTCGCCATCGGCCTCGGTGAGGGCCTTCTTGCACTCCATCATGCCGGCGCCGGTCATCTCGCGGAGCTCTTTCACCATAGAAGCGGTAATAGCAGCCATGTTTTCTCGCTTTCTCGAGTTAGAAGTAAAGGGAAGAAGTGTTACTCGGCGAAGTCTTGGGAAACCTCAACATCATCGTTGGCAGGGGCGGCAGCAACCTCTTCGGTGGCCTCTGCAGCTGCGGCCTCGGGAGCCACACCCGTCATCTCGGCCACGGTCACCTCAGCGCCCGAGCCGGCGATAACGGCATCGGCGATGAAGTCGGCCAGCATGCGCACCGAGCGGATGGCGTCGTCGTTGGCGGGAATGCCGAAATCGACATCATCGGGATCGCAGTTGGTATCCAGCGTGCCCACTACCGGGATGTCCAGGCGCTTGGCCTCGCGGATGGCAATCTGCTCACGGCAGGTGTCGATCACGAACACGGCATCGGGCACCTTCTTCATGTTGCGGATGCCGTTGAGGTTGGTCTGCAGCTTAGCGAGCTCTTTGCGCAGCAGGATCTGCTCCTTCTTGGGCAGCAGCGCCATGCGGCCGTCCGCCTCCATGGCCTCCAGCTCTTCCATGCGGTTCACGCGAGCGCGGATGGTGACGAAGTTGGTCAGCTCGCCGCCCAGCCAACGGGAGTTCACGTAGGGCATGCCACAGCGATTGGCAGCCTCCACGATGGGTTCCTGCGCTTGCTTTTTGGTGCCCACGAACAGCACCACGCCACCCTTGCGGGCAAGGTCGGACACGAAGGTGTAGGCCTGGTCCATGCCGATGAGGGTTTGCTTGAGGTCGAGGATGTAGATGTCGCCGCGGCTGCCGAAGATGTAGGGTTTCATCTTGGGGTTCCAGCGACGGGTCTGGTGACCGAAGTGCGCGCCTGCTTCAAGCAGCGACTGAATGCTGACTTTCGCCATTTCTTTCTCCATTCGTTAGTCCTCTGCCCGCGGTCCTCCCCGAACGTCCGCAGCCTTTTCCGGTGGCCACTGGCGGAGTCGAGTCGCGCGAGCATGTGTGATAATTGCCGCCATGCCCGCATCTGCACGGACACAGCCTGCCTAAAATACCACAGTGCGGGCATTTTTCAAGAGGAAACCTGCGAAATGCACGCACTCGCCATGAGAGCCGACTGCCGTTTTTACTTGTACTGGCTCTCGTGCTTGCGGAAGAAGTCGAAGCGCGGCGGCAGCGGCTGGATGCGGTGCGCGCCCTCGTCGATCTCCATGGCGGAACACAGCTCATCCATGCCCTCGAAATCGTAATTCCAACTGAAGAAATCGGCGAAGTCGAATGACAGGTAGTCGCAGATGGTCTCGCAGCCCTTCGGCACCACCGGGTGCATGAGCAACGTGCACACCCGCAGCAAGAAGAACGAATCCACCAGCACCTGGCGTCGCGCCGCACGCGCTTGCGCCAGCGCCTTCTCGCCCGCAGAGCCATTGGAAGCGCTTTCGCCTGCGGCGTCTTCCAGCTTTTGCGCGGCGGTGATGCCATCGGTCCAGTGCTTGTTGGCGTACCGAATAAACTCGTCCATCAGCGACATGATGCTGTGAAGTTCCACCCGATGCATAGTGGCCTCGTAGCTCTGCAGCACGCGGGCCACCGCCTCTACAACGCTGGGCGTCACCGGCCCCAGCGGCATGCAGCCATCAAAGCTCTTCTGGGCCTCGTAGAAGCAGCTGCGGGCCAGGCGGTTGAACACATTGGTGAGCAGCGCCCCCTCTTTCAGCACCGGATCGGCCACCCGCGGATCATTTCTCTTGGCCTCGTCGGGATCGAAGGGCTTGGGGCTGAAACCCACCGACTTCTGATCAAGCCCCAACGCCAAGAAATGCGCCCTCAGCTGCTCCACCGTATAATGCTCCAGCAACTGTTCGCCCGTGGGCGGCTTCACCTTTCCCGAAGAGGACGCCTTGGTCTTGCCGAACAGCATATGATGATTGGCCACCAGCGCAGTTTGCCGCAACGGCGTGTCGGTAGGCTGCTCGGTAAGGATGTCGCAAGGCTTGAGCGCTTCCCACATGGCCGGCTGGGCCACACCGTAGAAGTACAGGTTATCCTGCCCGATGAACTGGTACACGCAAGCATCCTCGGCGCACCAGAAATCGCGCCAGGCACTGCGGGGAAGCCCCAGTGCGTCATTGGCGGCGATGGTAAACGAGATGGGCGCCCACAGCGATTCCGGCCAGCACCACACGGTGAGGCCCTTCACCCCTTCCATCTCGGGCGCGCGCACGCCCCATTCGATGTTGCCGGTAATACGGAAGGGCACCAAAGCCTTGCCAGTACGCAGCCGAATGCCCGCCCCGGCAAGCACCGGCCGAGCGGCATCACGCTGCTCGATGGTCTCGAACTCCAGTTCGAAGCTCTGCTTGCCCTTCTCGGCCGGACGGAACTGATGAGGCGGCAGCTGGTCGGCCAGCGCCAGGTAATCTTCGTACGCTTCGTTTTTAACAAAAATAATGGGGGGAACCAGGAACTCTTTCACCGTCTGGGGCACAATGGCGCGAACCTCGGGATCGGCCTCCATCACCTCGGCCCCTGCCTCCAAAAAATCGCGAAAAGCCGGCAAATCGAAATACCAGTTCTCCACCGGACGCATCTCAGGCACTGTGCCGGTGATGGAGGACACCGGGTTGATGAGGTCGGCCGGCTCGTACTGATGGCCCAGATCGCACTCGTCGGCATAGGCGTTTTCAGATTTGCAGCCAGAAACGGGGCATCGACCGTGCACCTGGCGCCCATTCAGAAACGTGTCGGCTTCCGAATCGTAGAACTGCAAGGTGGAGCTGAGCTTCAGAAAGCCGTTTTTATGCAACGTGCGGATGAAGCCGTCCGTTACCATCTGATGGACATCCCCTGCGTGCCCTATGCCGGAGCCCTCATAGATGTCAAGGCTGATCTGGTAGTCCTCCAGGGTGGATTTCTGCGCCTCGTGATTGGCCATCACGTAATCGGCGATGTCGCCGGTGCACTGACCCGCCTCCACCGCCTTACGGTAGCCCTCGTTGATAGGACTGCCAAAGCAGTCAGTGCCGCTGACAAAACGCACGTTCTCGGGCCCAATGCGGTCGCGCAGAAACCGGGCGAAGCAATCAGCGGGCACGAAGACGCCGCCAATATGGCCAAAATGAAGCGACTTGTTGCCATAGGGCATCCCCGCCGTCACTACGGCACGCGCCGGCCATTCCACCCTCTCGCTCGTATTCAGCTCAGCCATGAATCTCCCTCTCTTGCCGCCCCACGCCGCAGTGCGCAATGGGCAGCCCACGCGTTTCCCAAAAAGGCCGAGCCCCTTAGCCTCGGAGCCCGGCCCTCACATGTTACCGTAGATGAGCCCAGTTACAGCCCCCGTTTTAGGACAGCTGCGCCAGGGCGGCCTTGGCCTGCATCGCGTCTTGCACTGGCTGAGACTCGTCCTCGGTCATTAAATCGAGGAGCGAGCCCAGATCGCTGCCAGAGCTCTGCAGGTACACCACATCGTAAGAAGAGGCACCTCCCAGCATAGCAGCCGTATCGATGGCGTCTTCCAGCGTGCCTATCTCGTCCGCCAAACCGTTTTCCACCGCATCGATACCGGTGAAGGTAAGCCCAGTGGCAAGGGCGCGCACCTCGTCTTCGGTCATCCCTCGGCCATCGGCCACCTTTTGGATGAACGTGGCGTTTATCTGATCGACCATCGACTGGTAGTAGGCGCGCTCCTCCTCGGAAAGGGCACGCTCGCCATAGGTGGAGTCCTTGGACTCTGCGGAAGTGATGTTGTCGATGCGTATGCCCAATTTCTCCAGAAGTCCGGAGTAGTCGGTAATCTGCATAGCGGTGCCGATGCTGCCGATGGCTGTGGTCTCGGCAGTGTAGATATAGTCGGCCTGGGAGGAAATCTCATAGGCGGCACTGGCGTTCATGGAGGCGCTGGACACTACCACCGGCTTGCTGAAGTCGCGCACATAGATGGCCATCTCCTCGCCAGCCGTGGCCACGCCGCCGCCAGAGTTCACCCGCAACACCACCGCCACAATGTTGTCGTCCTCCTCGGCACGATCCAGCTGGGCCTTCAGTCCCTCGGGGCTCGAGGTGGTGCCATCGTACTGGATGGTGCCGTCAATGTTGATGACGCCCACGGTATCGCCGTAGGTTACCTCGTCGGTCATGGACCCCAGCGCCCCCAGGCTGCCCATGGAGGAAGACACCATAGAACTGCACGACCAAATGCCAATGGCGCACAGCAAGAACAGGCAGATGACCACGGCAAGCCCCACAATCCAGCCTTTGCCGCCCTTCTTTTGGGGAGCGGGCGCCGCCGAAGGCACGGCTGGGGCAGGCGTGCCATAGGGGGGAACGCCGCCAGCGCCATAGCCGTAAACGGCAGCATAGCCGGGAGCGGCGGCACCGGGGGCCTGTTGCGAAACAGGGACGCCGTAGGATGCCCCCGCGGCGGAAGCCGCCTGGGAGGCCGCGCCGGCAGCGGCTGCCGCATCGGCGGGCGTTGGAGCCGTCGGAGCAGCGTAGATGCCGCCATAGGGCGCCGTCGAAGCAGCAGTACCTGCCTCGGCAGCCGCCTTCTGGGTCGCAGACGGCTGCTCAGCTGCAGGGGCAGAAGCCGCCGATTGGCCCTCGGCATCCGCTTTAGCCGCCTCGTCGGCGGCTGCGGGCTGCGAGGGCTGCTGCGCCTTCGGCCAAATATCGTCTTGCCATTGTTTCTCGGAATCGCTCACAGTGCATCAGGCCTTTCAGTTGAAGCGCTAAAGCTCGATGTTCTCGTCCATGCGCCCTTGGGCCACCTGGGCCTTCTTCGCGGTGCGCATGAGGAACTGCTGGTTGTTCTCGGTTTTCTTCAACGATTTGATGAGCATGTCCATGGCCCGCTCGGTGTTGTTCAGGTTCGCCAGGATGCGGCGCACAGCCCAAATGAGCGGCGCCTCCATCTGATCGAGCAACAGCTCTTCTTTGCGGGTGCCCGACGCCACCGGGTCGATGGCCGGGAAGATGCGCCGATCGGCCAGGTAGCGGTCCAGCTTCAGCTCCATGTTGCCGGTGCCCTTGAACTCCTCGAAGAT
>CANSTH010000084.1 GCA_947649875.1 uncultured Parvibacter sp.
TCGAACACGCTGGCATAGGCAGGGTCGAAGCCAGCCGACACGTCGGAAGAAAGCATGCGGGAGGCCTCCAGGCCGCGCCGTAACGGCAGCATGCCCCCTTCGCCCGCCAGCTCCATGATCTCGGCCATGGTGTTCTCGAAGAAGCGCGATGTCATGCCGGTGGCGCCCACCGAGCCGATTTCCTCTTTGTCCACCAGCACGCACACGGCAGTGGTTTCCGGAACCGCCGGCCCATCCGCCAAAGCCAGCTGCGCCCGCAACGATGTGTAGGCGCACACGCGGTCGTCTTGGCCGTAGCCCAAAATCATCGAACGGTCCAGCCCCAAGTCGCGCGCAGGACCCGCCGGCACCACCTCCAACTCGGCCGAGAGAAAGTCCTCTTCGGCAATGCCGTACTTTTCTTCCAGCAACTCCAGAAAACGGGCCTTCACCGGGTCTTTGGGGGCATCGGCATCGCCAGGTTCGCTGGCCTCTGCAGCCCCATTGGGGGCTTCGACCTGCGCCTTGTCGCCGGCAGCCTCACCATCGTCGGCTTCGCTGCCAGCCGCCTGCTTGGGGAAGCTGCCCACCAGCAGATCCAAGTCCTCCCCCTCTACTACGGTGGCACCCTTCTTCTCCAATTGCACGCGCCCCAAATGCGGCAACAGATCAGTCACGCAGAACACCGGGTCCGCCTCATCTTCGCCAATCACTACATCCACCACTTCGCCATCGGTCTTGGCCACCACGCCGTGCAAAGCCAGCGGCAGGGCCACCCACTGGTAGTTCTTGATGCCGCCGTAATAGTGGGTGTCCAGCAGCGCCAGCCCCTGGGCCTCGTACAGCGGATTCTGCTTGATGTCCAACCGCGGCGAGTCGATATGAGCGCCCAAGATGTTCAGCCCCTGCTGCATAGGGGCACGTCCCACGTGCACCAAGATGAGCGCCTTACCCTTGGCCTGGGCCCACACTTTATCGCCCGGTTGCAGCGGCAGCTCCTCGGCAATGGCCTGGGACAGCGGCTTGTAACCAACCGCCTCCGCCAGCGCGATGGCCGCCTTCGTGCACTCGCGCTCGGTTTTGTTCTGGGAAATGAACTGGCGGTACTCCTCCGCCAGCTGCTCCATGGCCGCCATATCTTCCCGAGTGCGCTGGTTCCACGCGACTTTTCGCTCCATGTTTGCTCCTTTGCTCGAAGAACGTCCTCTGCACGGGCGCCTTGAAGGCCATGCGCTGCAACTGACGAAGGGCCGGCCCTTGTTTTCCGCTGCTCATAATAGCGCTTGGCAAGCCAAAAGCACGGACAACGGACCGAAAACAACCATCGCGAAACATACGTTAAATCTTTCGGGATTCGCGGCGTCATAAACCCCCAGCAGCGAAATTGCCTCTATAATGTTCACTCCAATGCGGCAAATCTAGTGCCGCAACCGCGAAAGTAAGGAGATAACACTTATGTCTATCCAGGGTATGAAGGTTCGCGCTGTGGTTCCCAACGTCGACAACAGCACCAACTTCAACATCGCCCACGACAGCGAGACCGTCGTTGGCACCACTCTTGACAACCTGAAGGCCGCTGTGACCGGCGAGACCGGCGCTTCTGCCAAGTACAAGGCGTTTGCCCAGATTGCCCGCGAGGCTGGCTACGACCAGATCGCCCGCCAGTTCGAGGCCACTTCCGAGGCCGAGCAGATCCACATCGCCATGGAGACCAAGCTCATCCAGAAGGTAGAGCCCGACTTCGTGCGTCCCGAGGCCCCCGAGATGACCGGCGTTGAGACCGACCTGAACCTGATCGCTGGTGCGCTGGGCGAGATGTACGAGACCTCCGACATGTACCCGGCCTTCATCGCCAAGGCCATCGAAGAGGGCCAGACCGAGGCCGTGCAGGCGTTCACCCGCGCCAAGCTGGCCGAAGCCGTGCATGCCGAGCTGTACCTGGATGCCTACAACAACATCGACAACCCCGATGACCAGGCCTACTACCTGTGCCCCATCTGCGGCTACATCCACAAGGGCGATGACTTCGAGAAGTGCCCCATCTGCTTCGCTCAGAAGTCGGTGTTCAAGAAGTTCTAAGCCACAGGCCAGCGCCCAAGCGCGAACCAACAGCAAACTTCCCTAGTCCCCCTGCGCCCCCCCCGGCTCAGGGGGATTTTTTACGGAAAGTCAACCAAAAGCTCATGCGGTGGTAACCATGGGTCCTTGTTCCGTATCGTGGCATGCGGAGCCTATATATTACGCAACAGAGAAACTTCTTCCTTTCCCTTTTCTCTCTCCCGGATGTTGTATTCCCGGCAACATCCACCCAACGAGAAGGCGGCTCCCCAGGCCGCCTTTCTTTTTGCCTTGGAAAACAGCAAAGGATCGCAACTATGGGGGGCAGTCGAAGGAAACACGGAAGAAGAGAGGGAAGAAAGCGCAAGACAGGTCGGCAGAAATGCTGATATGCGCGCTATCATTGGCAATACAAGGACGGGATATGCCGGCGGCCGCTGCCGCAGACGACTGAAGGGAGGACCCGCCATGACCGAACAGGCAACATCTCACAACAATCCCCAGCTAGTGGCCATCGAGCAAGTGAGCGACGGCTGGGTCAAAAAATACCTGCTCACCTACCAGCGCCAAGACGGCGAGACCTTCACCTATGAGAGCGTCTCCCGCAAAGATCTGGCCAGCTACACTGAGCAACTGGAGCGCAATGCCGCTGGGCTGCCGCCGAAACCCGATGCTGTGTGCATCTACCCCATCCTGCCCAACGACAGCATTCTGCTCATCCGCGAGTTCCGTTATCCGCTGAATGCGTGGTGCGTGGCACTGCCAGCCGGGCTCATCGATGAGGGGGAGTCGCTGGAAGAGACCATCAACCGCGAGCTGATGGAGGAAACCGGCTACCGCCTGCGCACCGATCTTGAGGGTCCGGCCTATCAGATGCTGCCTCAAAGCGGATTCTCCTCCACCGGCATGGGGGAAGAAAACGTGCAAGTGGCCATCGCCTACGTGGAAAAGGCCGGTGAACCACAGCTGGGAAAAAACGAGCTGATCGAAACCTTCGAACTGCCCCGCGACCAGATAAACACGTTCCTGAACACCAACACCTCCCCCATTGGCACCCGTTGCCAACTGCTGCTGGAGGCATCGCGGCGCATCTACGCTGTGCGCAAACGGCTCACTTTGGCCCAGAGCCCTCTCACCAAACACGATTTCGCGTAAGGGGCTTTACCCTTCCAGTACCTCAAGGGCTTTGGCATAGCCGCCAGTGCCGTAGCTGAGGCACTTGGACACACGGGCGATAGTGGTGGCAGATGCACCGGTGGCCTGCTCAATGGCAGTGTAGGGCTTCCCCGCCGACAGCAGTCGCGCCACCGCCAGCCGCTGGGATGTCTCGCGAATCTCGCGGATAGTGAACAGGTCCTCTAACAGGGCGAAGATGGCGTCTTCGTCTTCCAAGGTCGCCAAGACCTTCAGCAAGTCGTTCACTTCCGCAGTGCGAATCTCCGGCTGCTTTTCCGCCATCGCCGCCCATCTCCCATCCGTTAGCGTCGCTAAAGTTGTTGCCACTACTTTAGCACACGATAGCGCTATTCGCACCGCGCGGCGCGGCTGCGGGCGCGGTAGAGGCCGTACTCAATGGAATCCACCAGGGCGTTCCACGAGGCCTCTATCACGTTTTCGGACACTCCCACGCTGCCCCAGGTGCCCTGGCCGTCGCTGGTGGTGATGGTAACGCGGGTGATGGCGTCGGTGCCTTGGCTCTCGTCCAGCAGACGCACCTTGTAGTCCACCAGCTCCATGGCCGCCACCTGCGGATAGCTCTCCACAATGGCCAGCCGCAGCGCGTTGTCCAGCGCTCCCACCGGGCCGGCTCCTTCGCCAGTAGCCACGAAACGGGCGTCACCCACGTGAATCTTGATGGTGGCCTCTGACATGGCGTCCTTCGCCAGCGCTCCAGTGTCTTCCCGATCATCCACAATGACGCGGAAGCTCTCCAGCGTGAAGGACGGCCGATAGGCCCCCAGCTTGCGCATGAGCAGCAGCCCCAGCGAGCCGTCGGCCACCTCGTAGGAAAAGCCGCGGGCCTCGCGGGCCTTTATCTCGTCCAATATGGCCTGCTCGTCAATCCACGGGGCCGAAAGGTCGAACCCCAGGCTTGCCGCCTTCTGCAGCAGCGACGCCTTGCCCGCCAGCTCGCTCACCAGCATGCGGCTGCTGTTGCCCACCAGCGCAGGATTGGCGTGCTCGTAGGCCTCGGGGAATCGGGCGATGGCACTGGCGTGCAGGCCGCCTTTGTGGGCAAAGGCGCTGGTGCCGGTGTAGGGATGATGGGCGGGCACCGACACATTGCACAGCTCGGCTATGTAGCGGGATAGGCTGGTGAGCTGCTGCAGGTTATGGGAGCCTACCGCTTCCATTCCCATTTTCAGCTCCAGGTCGGCAACCACCGTGAGCAGGTCGGTATTGCCCACGCGCTCGCCATAGCCGTTCACCGTGCCCTGCACCTGGGTAACACCAGCCCGCACCGCTGCCAGCGTATTGGCCACCGCACAGCCGCTGTCGTTGTGGCAGTGGATGCCGAAGTGCCCTTCGGGAAACTGCGCCACTGTGGCGGCCACTATCTCCTGCACTTCGAACGGCAGGCAACCGCCGTTGGTCTCGCACAAATCCACGGAGTCGGCCCCGGCGGACAGAGCCGCCCCCACGCACTGCAACGCGTATTCGCGATTTGCCTTGTAGCCATCGAAATAGTGCTCGGCATCGAACACCACGCGCCGCCCTGCCGCCTTCAAGTGGGCTACCGAATCGGAGATCATGCGCAGGTTCTCTTCAAGGGTGGTGCGCAAGGCCCGCTCTACCTGGGCGTCCCACGTTTTACCCACGATGGTGACCACGGGCGCGCCGCAGGCCAGCAAATCCGCCAGCCCCTGGTCTTCCGTTGCCGGCACCCCCTTGCGGCAAGTAGAGCCGAACGCCGCAATTTGCGCATGCTTCAGCCCCAGCTGCTGCACCTGCTGGAAAAAGGCCACGTCTTTGGGGTTCGAAGCAGGAAAGCCCCCTTCAATATAGTCGATGCCAAACTGGTCCAGCCGCTGCACAATGCGCAGCTTGTCCTCCAGCGATAGCGCGATGCCCTCGCACTGCTCGCCGTCACGCAGCGTAGAGTCGTAGGTGAGGATCTTCGTCTTGGCCATGGCGCGTTCCTTCTCGCAGATTCTTGCACGCTGCAAACCTTACGCCTTTTCGCGGAAAATGGCACAAACGCACAGGCGAGCCCCCAGAGAGGCGATTCGAACGGTTGCCAAGTCCATCAGTCAACATTCCGCCGGCGTAAGGGTAGCGTGCCGATTGTTGGTGTCACGACTGCGCTTGCGGGGCGCGGGCCTCAGGCCGCCTGTCGCAAAACTGCGTTGAAACCACAGAGGATGGCGACGATTCGTGGCCCAAACGAGGTTTTGCGACAATCACGAGGGCAACACGCCAGAAAAACACGTTGGAGTCACAGAAACGCCGAATTCCCGTGGTTCCAATGGGGTTTTATGGCAACGGCAAGGTACTTAGCTGAGGTCCACTTTGCGGCGCACGAGGAAGACGGACAGGGCCACGCAGGCTGCCGCCGCGACGGCATAGCACACCATCTGCGCCACTGACACGGCACCGGTCATCATGGTGACCATTTCCCATCCGTAGTCGCCGATGCCCACCAGCGCCAGCACGTTTGCCACCGAGAACATCAGCGAGAGCAGCCAGCTTATGCCCAGATAGATGCCCACTGCAGCCGCCACCTTGTGGCGCTTGGCCAGCCACGCCCCCATGGTAAGGGCCAGGTAGGCCAACCCCAGCTGATAGCCAATGCCCACGATAGCGTTCACCGCACCTGCCGCTACCGCCGCGGGCGCCTGGTCATCGAAGAAGCCGAAGCTGCCGCTGAGCATGGCCAAAATGGTCGTGGAAGCGGAGAGGCCATAGTCGGAGGTGAGGGGCGCCAACATCATCGAATACAGGATGATGGCCAGCGCCGTTCCCGCCGCCATAATGACAAACCCCACCAGATACTTCGCCATCACGAGCGCGGCGGTGGACACCGGCAGCGTAAGAGTGAGATAGCCCTCGTCGGTGAACATAGTGCGGTAGAAGCGCACTACCGTCACGATGAACAGCCCCACCACACCGGCCCACACAATGAAGCCGGCGAACAGGGTGAACAGTGTGAGCACAACGGAGAGATCGGTGGTCACATCGGATGAGCTGTAGGAATAATTGTCGGTAAGGGCGTCTACCGTCGCCAAGCTCATGGAACCTGCCACGCCGGCCACCGCCATGATAACCAGGATGATGAGCGCCGGCTTCCACACCCCGCGAAATTCGTAAGCGATCAGCTTGCCTAGCATCTGAACTCCTCTCGGAAATACGCGTCCAGCGTGGTGCCCTTCTCCTGCGTGACGTAGGCCACCGGCGCATGCAGCAACATTTGGCCGTAGCGCAGCAGAATGAAGTCGTCCAGCACCTCTTCCACATCGCGCACCAGATGGGTGGAGAGGATGATGGTGGACCCGGGCCGGTAGCCTCGGATGATGGTCTGCAGAATGTAGTCGCGGGCCGCCGGGTCGACGCCGCCGATGGGCTCGTCCAGCAGGTACAGCGCGGCGTGGCGCGACATCACCAGCACCAGCTGCACCTTCTCAACCGTGCCCTTGGAGAGCGCCGAGCAGGCGGAGGCCTCGTTCACCCCCAGCCGCGCCAGCATGTCGTGGGCCATGGCGAGGTCGAAGTCGCTATAGAAGTCGGCGAAGAAGGCCAATAGATCGCGCACCCGCATCGACCGGGAGAAATAAGGGCGCTCGGGCAAAAACGACACGTGGGCCTTGGTCTGCTCGCCTACCGCGATGCCGTTAACTAGGATGGCGCCGCTGGTGGGGTGGCTTACGCCGGCAATCATCTTCAGCAGCGTGGTTTTGCCAGAGCCGTTGGGGCCCAGAAGTCCCACGATGCGGCCGGCGGGCACCGTGATGTTGAAGTTGTCCAACGCCACTGTGGCACCGTAGACCTTGGTAAGGTTATGGCACGTCAGCAACGGCGCAGCGGGCGCTGCAGCGGACACAGCAGTGGGCGCCGGCACATAGGGAGGCTGTTCGATGGTCAAGGGCCTCTCCTCTCACTTGGGGTTTCTGGCAGCATTCTACCATTGACGCCCCCCTTCCCCTTCGCCGTCCCGTTCCGCGACGCCAACTTACAAAACCCTTACCAAAAGCGAAAGCCCTTCGCTTGTTGACCCCGACCAGCCGCAAATCGTGTCGGGCTTCCATGCCATCATCCCCGTCATCCTCATCCTCGGACGCACAAAGGGGAGTCAAGAGGAATTCCCGTAGGCAATCGCGGGGAAATCCCGTACAATAGATGGGCTATGCGCCCCTGTAGCTCAGCGGATAGAGCGTCGGTTTCCTAAACCGTGCGTCGGAGGTTCGAGTCCTCTCAGGGGCGCCATTTATTTTCCTAGTTCAAATGGCATATTTGGTTCAGAAAAATGAGTTGCCATGCTTCTCAATATTTTGCTTTTAGGAGAGTATGGGGGAGTATTTTCTTTCTAGATTATTTTTGAACGCTTCCCTCAATACCCTCATTTGGCTCCAAGTGGACAAAAAAACATCTATCAATTATGCAAATGGCAACTATGATTGCCACCAAATCAAACCCGTAAACGTAGCTTATAGAACGGCACAATAGCCGCATACCGACAGCACAAGTCAGCCGGAAGGAAGGTGGCAGGCATGGTCACTTCAACAATACGGATGACGGAAGAGACGCGGAACGCGGCAATCCCCATCCTCAACGATCTCGGGCTCTCGATGAACGCCTACTTGAATCTGGCGCTGCGGCAGCTGGCCATCCACAAGGAAGTTCCGTTCCGCATCAGCCAGCGCAGACCTGGCAGCGTTTGGGAGAGGGCCCCGCGCCTAGAGAAGCACGCCGATGGGTTTTGATGCCCAAGGAGTGGACAGACGACAATGAGGACTGAGGTCGAGCTCTTCCAAGTGAGAACGGCCCGTTTTCACTATGAGGAGACACCCAAAAATCCAAGAGACGCCCGGTAGTGGTACTCGAGATGAGAGAGAATGGGGCTTCTCCGAACGAAACTTCCCTAGATGTTAACTATCCCACGACATTTCGGGTAATTGCTGCACCCATAGAACTTCTGCCCCGCTCTTTTTCCCTTTTTTGCAACGCGCAAGATCATCTTCGAGCCGCATAGGGGGCAACACATTTCAGTTTCCTCGGCACCGTTCTGTCCTTCCTGAATCTCGCGGGCACTCGCAGCATCTTGCGGCAACTCCACAGGGACAGACATGGGCCGGTATCGCGCGGCATAATCAATATCTCGGTCAGCATGCTTGGACAGGAACCACTCCCCATCGCTAACGACAGTCGACCACGCTTTCTTGTCACGACCCGGCCCAGACTCTTCGTTCATTTTCCGGATTGACGAAACCAGTTGATCTACGCGCACGATTTTCCTTCGTACCTCATTGTCTGCAAGGCTATCGTCGAGAATAGTTTTAGGGTTCGCAAGAACAACTAAGCTTCTGTAGCGGTCAGAAAACTCTCCGTCTAACATTAGATTTGCAAGGAGATTGCGATCGCATCTTTTTAGGTCATGAATCAAATCAATATGGCGTTGGTTTTGGGTGATGGGAGAATAGAACCCTTCCTCCTTGCCGCCATTAAACGTACGCACAAAATCGCCGCGTTCGTTCACTCGAATATTGCCATAGAGGTTCTTGCACTCGATAACGAAATTACGCTGACGAGTGAGCACCAAGAAATCAATTTGCGCAGTAAGACCACCCTATTCCAAATAAAGATCCTGCAAGATGACCATGTCAAGGTGGGAGTTTTCGAGCTCAAACATAACTCGGCTTTCCCCTGCTTCGCCAGCTCGCAACTGACGAAGATCGTTCTCTATTCGGCGATTGACCTCCGAGGACGCTACTTCACGCATGGCTTCGATAGCGGCGATTTGCTTGGCCATCTCATTGCCCTTTTTCATCACAATGGTCTTAGAAGCGCCAAACATGCCTGCAGCCCTCCCAATCTTTTCTCGAGAAACACCCATTAACGAGTATTTTATCTCCCTATCTCCACCGCATCGATACCGGAATGTCAAAAGGAGAAACCGAGG
>CANSTH010000085.1 GCA_947649875.1 uncultured Parvibacter sp.
ACACCATGGACACCTTCACGTGCTCCAGCTGGTACTACATGCGCTACACCGACCCCCACAACGTGCACGCCCCCTTCGATCCGGCTAAAACCAACAGCTGGATGCCGGTAGACCAGTACATCGGCGGCATCGAGCACGCCATTTTGCACCTGTTGTACAGCCGCTTCTTTACCAAGGTGCTGCGCGACATGGGGATGCTGGACTTCGATGAGCCCTTCACCAACCTGCTGTGCCAGGGCATGGTGCTGGATTCCCACGGCGAAGTGATGAGCAAGTCGAAGGGCAATGTGGTGTCGCCCGAAGAGATGATCGCCAACTACGGTGCCGATGCGGTGCGCGCCACCATGCTATTCATGGGCCCTCCCGACAAAGAGAAGCTGTGGAACGAGGACGGCCTGGCGGGCATGTACAAGTTCTTGAACCGCCTGTGGCGCCAGGTGAACGACCTGGCTGGTCAGGCAGGGGAGGAGACCCTCTTCGACCAGGCGCCTGCTCCCGACGTGGCGATGAAACGAGCTCAAAAACTGATGCGCGAGCGCCATCGCGTGGTGGGCAAGGTGAGCGAAGACTTCGATCGCAATAACTTCAATACTGCGCTTGCCGCTATCATGGAGCTGTCGAATGCTGCAGGCGAGTATCTGCGGGCCTTCTCGCCGGAGGTGCGCAGCAACTGCCCCGATCATCAGGCGCTGGACGCTGAAGTGGCCGAGACCATCGTGAAGCTGATGGCTCCCATTGTGCCGCACTGGGCCGAGGAGTTGTGGCGGACGGTGCTGGGCCGCGAGGGGTCAGTGCACAATGCGCCCTGGCCCGAGTGGGATCCCGACCAGGCGAAGGACAACCAGGTGGAGCTAGCAGTACAGCTCTCCGGCAAGGTGAAGGCGCGCATCACTGTGGCCGCTGATGCCCCGCAGGAAGAGGTGCTGGCCGCCGCTAAGGCTGCCGTTTCCAACGCGCTTGAGGGCAAAACCATCGTGAAGGAGATAGTAGTCCCCGGCCGCCTCGTGAACATCGTGGCGAAGTAAGGCAGTAGCTCTCCCGGAGGTGGACCGATTCGCCAGGCATGCGCTCGACGCTGCGCTCCGTCGGAGCCAACTCGCCCTGCGGGCGAGTGGGTCTCCTCGTCGCTCCGCTTGGCCGGACCTCGCTCCGACCTGCCGAATCGGCCCATCCAGAATGAATCGCGGGAATGCTTACGACAAATCGCCGGACTCGGCTAGGCTCACTTGTTCGCCTGGTGCGGCGATGGGGCCGCATTCCCCTTGGGGGTTCTGCACCAACGTGTTGAAGAAATCTTTGGTGCGGGCCAGCACTTCCCGCACGCTGTAGGAGGTTTGATTGAGATAGGTGCCGTGGTCGCTGGCCACGCCCACCGCCTCCATTCCCAGGCCATGGGCGGCATAAAGGGAGCGGTACAGATGATAGGCCTGCGTGGTAACGATTATTCGCTGTGCCCCGAACACATGCCTTGCCCGGTACATCGACTCGTAGGTGGAATAGCCGGCGTGGTCCTCGTAGATGTCCTGGCTGGGAATGCCCAGCCCTACCAGGTAGGCCTTCATGGCGGCGGACTCGTTGTAGTTGGCGGCGCGGTTGTCGCCGCTTACGATGATGGCATCGGCGGCACCGGCATCGTAGAGGGCCCAAGCGGTGTCCAGCCGGTGGCGCAGCATGTCGGAGGGAGTGCCGTCGGGGTGCACCGAGGCCCCCAGCACCACGATGGCATCGGCATCGTAGTCGGTGAGGTCGGCCACCACGTGCATATCGCCGCGAGTGGTGCCAATGGTGACGGCATTGGCCACTCCCACCACCAGCACAGCTGCCAGCACAACGCCCAGCACCACCTTCAGCGGGATGCTAATCAGGCGCGCTATGGGATTGCGGGGCTTTTTTCGGCTGGCTGCCACGGCTCACCTCCTCGTGGATTTTCGGGCAGGTAGGCCACTATAGCAAACCAGAGGGGCGGCTTCCACAACCCCCGCTCGCTTTCAGAAGGCTTCCACGCGCCAGAGGCAGGAAGGCGTTACCCGCCCGTGCTGAGGGAGAAGTGGTTATTCGCCGTTCGTCCCTTGCGCCAGTGCTGCCTGCTTGGTGAAGCCGTATTTCTTCCGCAGGGCAATCAGGAATCCCACGGCCAGAACGGAAGCTGCCAGCTCGCCTACTGATACCGACAGCCAGATGCCATCGATACCCCAGATCAGCGGCAGCAGGATAACTGCTCCGCATTCGAACACCAATGTGCGCATGAACGCGATGATGGCCGAAACTACCCCGTTGTTCAAAGAGGTAAACAGGGCAGAGAGGTAAATGGGGATGCCCATGATGAGGAATGCCAGCGCATACAGCTTATAGGCTTCGACGGTGAATTCCAGAAGCGCCGGGTCGTAGCTGACGAAGATGGCGGAAAGAGGAGCTGCCAGCCACTGGGCCGCCAAAAACATGATTACGCTGCCAATTCCCACTAGCCCCAGGCTCTTCACGAGAATGCTTCGCATCTCCGTGTGGTTTCGGGCACCGTACTGGTAGCTCATAAGCGGTGAAGAACCCAGCGCATAGCCCATGAAGATGGAGCTGAAGATCATGGCGGTATAGCCGATAACGCTGTAGGCGGCAACGCCGTCTTCGCCGATGTAGCGCATCAGCTGGTAGTTGTACAGCATGGCCACAAGGCTCATGGCTATGTTGGAAACCAGTTCGGAGCAACCGTTCAAGCAGGCTTTTCCTATGGGGCGCCATTCGGGCTTGGTCCAGGAGAGGCGCAGGAAGCTGGAATTGTGGCGTCTGGCGAAATACACCAGCGGCACCAAGCCGCCCACTACTTGTCCGAGCGCCGTGGCTATGGCGGCGCCGCGCACGCCCCAGCCGAACACGCAGATGAACAGCCAATCCAGCACAACATTGGTCAGCCCTGCGGCCACCACAACATAGAACCCGTAGTTGGGCTTTCCGGCTGTGGAGTAGAACACCTGGAAGGCAAATTGCAGCGCGAAGAACGGCAAGGTTGCCATTACCCAGCGGCCGTATACGACGGTAACATCCAATAACTCGCCCTCTGCGCCGAACAGCCGAATGGCCGGCTCCATGACCACTTGCCCCACGCCGCCCAGCACAAGCGCCACTACTGTGGTGAATATCACCAGCATGCTGAAGTAGCGGTTGGCCCGCTCGTCGTCGCCCTCGCCGCGGGTTTTCGCCACCAGCGCACTGCCGCCGGTGCCTGTCATAAGGCCTACCGTGGCCAAGATCATGATGATAGGCCACACCAGGTTCACTGCTGCTAACGCGGTTTTCCCTACGTAATTGGACACAAAGAACCCGTCCACCACGGTGTAGAGCGAGGTGAATATCATCATGCAGATGGTGGGGAAGGTGAACTTGAGCAGTGCGCTCAAGGAAAAGTGTCTGTTCATGTCTTGGGTCATGGGAACTCCTTGAGGTTGTCTTAGCCAGGTGGCTTTAGGTAATGGGGCTCCGGCGAGTACGTGGTGTGCCCGATATGGCTTGCGCCCTTCGGGAGCACACAGCTTAGGGGAGGGCGTTGCGGACTTTGTCGCGGTAGGCCGCCCACGTAATTGTTTGGCCGAATGGCCGCCTAAAGCGCAGAAAACTCTCTTTCGAGCGCCTTCAGATAGGTGTCGAGCACTCCGGGTAGCTGTTGCAGCATTTCAGGGGGAATGGCCGAAGTGGCGATGGTTTCAGCCCGGATGAGGGGGGCGATGATCTCGTTTACCTGCTGCTTTCCCTTTTCGGTTAGGAACACACGGGATACGCGACGGCTCTCGTTCTCTATGTGCACGATGTCTTGAGCGACCAGGCGTTTGAGGGCCGAGGCCAGCGTTTGCTTCGGCATAAGGCTGGTTTTGCAAAGCTCCAACTGGCGTTGACCGTCTTTTTCGTAAAGGGCATAAAGTACGCTGAAGGCGCTGTCGGAAAGCCCCTTTTTGCGCGCAAACTCGTGGTACAGCTCATTGATCTCCTCGTTGAAGCGATTGATCAATGCTACGCATTTCTCAGCCACATCGGTCATGATGTACTGCCCTTCCCATGTGTCCAATTGTTATCTAATTGGTACGACTTCATACTAAGCGGCGAGAAATCATAGCAATGCTAAGTACGAAATCGGACTGAAAAATCAATCCCCACCGTTTCATCACATTGCGGCGGCCCGGGATGAGGCTGTCTTATACTGACTGCGTTCGGAATGAGCGGAAAGGCATGTTGTGGGCGAAAAAATCAAGGCAGATTATGCAGTCTATGCAGGGACTGGTTTTCTGGGAGGCCGGCCCGTTGATGGTCCGGTGGCCGTGGCGGTTAGGGGCGATCGCATTGTTTGGGTGGGGCCGCCCGAGGAGATTGCTGGCGCGGTAGAGGCGACGGGGGGTGCTGGGGCCGCAGATGGTGCCGAAGCCGTCGGGCCTGTTGGGGCTGAAGGCGGCGCCGAAGCAACAGCTGCTGCTGGAGTCGTGGGCAATGCCGAGGGCATCGAGGGCGCTGCAGCTGCTGAGGGCGTGGGGGCTGCATGTGGCGTCGAAGCCGCAGGGCCTGCTGGGCTTGCGGGCGATGTTGGGGCAGGCGAGGTGCCGCTGCCGGTGCTGGAGTTTCCAGACGGGTTCCTCATGCCCGGGTTCCACGATGCTCATATCCATATGTTTCACAGCGCCCTGTATCGGTCGGATTTGGCAGAGCGCTACTGTGGCGAAAACGAAGCGGACGCGGTGGCGCGGCTGGCGCCTTTGGCGGCGCGACGGCCGGCGGGCAGTTGGCTGCTTACCCAAGGCTGGCGCGATTATCTGTGGGAACCGTCGGGGATGCCCTCGAAGGCCTCGCTGGATGCGGCCTACCCCAATCAGCCGGTGGCCATGTACTCCGGCGATGCCCATACGCTGTGGCTGAACTCCTGCGCACTGGAGCGGCTGGGTATCACGGAAGACTCGGTGCCCCCTGCTGGCGGAAGTTACGACAAAGATGTCGACGGCCATCTCACTGGCATCGTGCGTGAGGCAGCGGCCATGCAGCTGATGCCCAAGATCGTGGAGGGTTTCACCCACGAAGAGCTGCTGGAGGCCTATCGCGGCCTGTTCGCACAGCTGAACGCCGAGGGCATTACCAGCGTGTGCGATGTGTCGCTGATGGCGCTGCCGGGGTTGGATTTCGTGAGGGACGACCTGTACCAACAGCTGCTGGAAGGTGGCCAGCTCACCGTGCGCACACATTTGTTCCCCACATTGCTGGAGGATACCAACCGTCTGACCCAGCTGCAGCAGCGGTTGCATCACCCCTTGTTGCAGGCACAAGGCTACAAGCAGTTCTTCGATGGAGTTTCTAGCCAGCATACCGCTTGGGTGCACGATCCTTACACCAATGCCCGCTTCCCCGGTGACAACGGCCGTCCCACGGTGGAGCCGGAAGAGATGCGTCAGCTGCTGGCGAAGGCGCGGCAGGAAGGGCAGCCGGTGCGCATTCACGCCATCGGCGACGAGGCCATCCACCAGCTGTTGGACTTTTTCGAGGATGAGGGCGCCCACCCCCAACGGCCCCATGACGCCATCGAGCATCTGGAGAACTTCCAGCCGCAAGACATGGAGCGCTTGGCGCAGCTGGGGGTGGTGGCCTCGGTGCAGCCGCGCCATATCACGCTGGATCCCGGTGGTCCCGAGCGCGATTTGGGGCCTGCGCGGGTGCCCTACATGTGGCCCTTCCGCACGTTGCTGGACAGCGGTGCCACCTTAGCTTTTGGCACTGACTCGCCGGTGACCGCCACCAATCCGCTGGATGCCGTGTACACTGCCGTCACTCGTCGCGATGCCGACAGCCATGCGCCTGAGGGCGGATGGCTGCCCCAGGAGCGCATAAGCACAGCCGAGGCGCTTGAGGCCTACACAGTGGGAAGCGCCACCGCTGCCAGCCGCGAACAGGAGCTGGGACGTCTGGTCCCGGGCTATCTCGCCGACTTCATCGTGCTAGACCGAAACCTGTTGGCCTGCGATGTGGATGACATCCAGAAAGCCTGTGTGAAAGCCACCTTTGTGGGCGGCCAGCGCGTTTTCTAGGGGATAATCGCCCAAAACGATGGTCGTCGCCCAATCGCGGTTTCCATATGTAATTTGTCGCAGGGCAGAGATTCTATCTCTGCCTAACCGACGGCCTGCATGTGCTTGCAGCCTAGGCAGACATAGAATGTCTGCCCTACGAACTGGGGATGCGGGCTGGCCATAATGCAACGATAGAGTCGGAAGGAATCTCTCGTGAATGATCCTATCAAACAACCGCGCATTGCGCCCAATGCCCATATTGCAACGAGTGCGGTGGTGATCGGCGACGTGACAATTGGGGAAGAGTGCTGCGTCTTGTTCAACGCGGTGTTGCGTGGCGATTGCGGCGCCTATATCCAACTGGGCGACCGCACCAATGTGCAAGAGGGCGCGTGCCTGCACGTGAGTCCCGGTGTGCCCACGGTGGTGGGGCATGATGTGACCATCGGCCATGGGGCAGTGGTGCATGGCTGCACTATCGGCGACCATTCGCTGGTAGGTATGGGGGCGACCATCCTAGATGGCGCCCAGGTGGGGAAGCGCTGCCTCATTGGCGCTGGCGCGCTGGTGACTGGCACTGCTCGTATTCCCGACGGCATGCTGGTCATCGGCTCGCCCGCCAAGGCAGTGCGTCCCCTCACGCAGGCAGAGCTGGCCTCCCTCGATGAAAATGTCCAAGAGTACTTGCACGTAGGGCGCCAGTTGGCCCAAGAGGGCTGGCTACTTACTGGCGAAGCCCCCGAGCCTCCGCTGCGCTAAAAGGGGTACCGGTGTTTCAAAAGAAAACCCTCATAACCGTTATGGTTGCGAGCGCAGTGCTCTACATTGCCCTGGCAGCTGGGGTGGCAATGGGCGCTCCGTGGGTGCAAGCCTTCGATGGCGCGGTGCAATCTGCCGTGTTCCCACTGCGCAGCGATGCCCTTACGCCCGGTATTGCCTTCACTTCCGACCTCTCCGACACGGTGCCTTGCTTGGTAGTGGCCGCTGCCGTGCTGGTGTATCTGCTGGCAGCTCGGCGTTTTAAGGCGGCCGGGCTGTACGCGGGCATGCTGGCAACGGCAGAGGTCCTCGTAGAGGGAAGCAAGTTCCTCCTATCGCGTCCGCGCCCCTATGGCATGAACTTGGTGGAGTTTCCCTGGAACGCTTCGTTTCCCTCGGGTCATACCTTTGTGGCCATTGTGGCCGTGGGCTTTGCAGTGTTCGTGCTGGTGAAGTTGCACCCGCAGTGGCCGAAAGGGGCTCGTGCCGCGCTTGCGACGGCCGTGGTGCTGTGGGTGATCTACATCGGTTTCACCCGCATTTACCTGGGGGTGCACTGGCCCACCGATGTACTGGGTTCGGCGTTGCTGTGCGGCGGTGTGGTGCTTCCCGCTTCGGCGCTTCTCTGGCAACGGATTATTCCAGAATAGAAGCCAGCGCTTCGAACAGTTTCTCTATCTCGATGGGTTTTGCAAGATGGCCGTCCATGCCGCACCGCAGCGCCTTCTGGCGGTCTTCCTCAAAGGCATCGGCGGTCATGGCGAGGATGGGGATGCTGGCCAGTTGCCGGTCTTCCATTTGGCGGATGGCCTGGGTGGCCTCGTAGCCGTTCATCACCGGCATCTGCACGTCCATCAGCACTAATTGGAAATAGCCCGCCCCTGCTGACGTTAGCTTCTCGATAGCCTGCTTGCCATCGGCGCAGGACTCTACTGTGAAGCCCTCATCTTCAAGAAGGGTGACGGCTATCTCGCGGTTAAGGAAATTGTCATCTACGAGCAGAATGCGGGTGCCCTCTGCCTTGATTCCCATTGCTAAGTGAATTGGCTGCGGCTGCTGGCTATCGCAGGTTGTTCCTTCATCGTCTAGTGTCAAGGGCAGGCAAACGGTGAACGTGGTGCCTTGGCCCTGAACGCTTTCCACCTCGATGGTGCCGTGCATCATGTCCACCAGGTTCTTGGTGATGGACATGCCCAATCCGGTGCCTTGAATGCCGCTGATGGTGCTGGTGCGTTCGCGCTCGAAGGGATCGAAGATGTGCTGCACAAATTCGGGGCTCATGCCGATGCCGGTATCGGAAACCCGGAAGAAGAAGTGGCCGAAGGCGGTAGAGAGCATTTCCGGTTTTCGCTCGAACACTTCTAGCGAAACGTTGCCGCCTGAATGAGTGAACTTCATGGCGTTCCCCAGCAGATTCAGCAGAATCTGGTTGATGCGCAGACGATCGCAGCGTACATCGGGGTGGGAAAGCCCTTCGGTGCTTATGCAGAGGTTGAGCTGTCGTGCGCTTGCTTCAGCCTGGATGATGCTGTGCAGGTCATCCGTCAGCGCAACAAGATTGCAGGGCTGCTCGTCGAGCATCACCTTGCCGCTTTCGATACGGCTCATGTCCAGAATATCGTTGATGAGGCTAAGAAGGTGGGCGGAAGAAGACGAGATTTTCTCCAGATAGCTCTGCACTTTCTCCGGCTGCCCAATGTGGTTAGTGGCCAGTGTGGTGTACCCCATGATGGCGTTCATTGGCGTGCGGATATCGTGAGACATGTTGGAGAGGAAGGCGCTTTTAGCTGCATTGGCCTTGTTGGCCTGCTGCAGGGCCTCTTCTACCAGTTCGCGCCTCATCATCTCATCGCGTGTTTGCTTGTCTACGCTGCGCAGGCCAAGCACAATGGTGCGGCTTTTTTGCCAATCCCCCGTATGCACGACGGTGGCCTGGCAGTACTCTTCGCCATTTGCGCGCTTTGCCCGGTAATTGACATGGACGCGCCCTTGGGTTGCCAGCTCCTTTTTAAGGCTTTCGGGGGAAAGCGCATTCAGAAGAACGTCTTGATCTTCGGGTACCACCATGATGCGGGCGTAGGCGCCCAACGACTCTTCCAGAGATTTTTTCCCATCGAATAGAGTGTCCAAGGGCCTCTCTACGCGGGGGCTTACGCGCAGCGACGTGCCCTCTCCGGTGTCCAGGTTGTAGGAGCTTGCAATTTGGTAGTCGCCGGCAAGCGCGCTGATGAGATCCTTCTGCTGCTGCTCCTTTTGCACTTGCGCCAGTTTTTGGGCGGTGTTGTCCAGGAGGAAGCGCTGAAGCAGCGGCTCTCCTT
>CANSTH010000086.1 GCA_947649875.1 uncultured Parvibacter sp.
TGCCAATACGACGTATGGCGAAAACACGGGCGTGCTGGCGTTGACGAAGGTGTTCGACCCGCGGGTCATCCGCCTGGCGGCCATCTTCGCCATCGTGTTCTCCTTCTGCCCGAAGTTCGCCGCCGTCATTGCTTGTATGCCGGCTTGCGTTATCGGTGGCGTGTCGCTGGTGCTCTACGGCATGATCTCGGCGGTGGGCATCCGCAACCTGGTGGAGAACCACGTTGACTTCATGCGCAGCCGCAACGTGCTGGTGGCGGCCATTATTCTGGTGCTTTCGCTGGGCATTGCCTGCAGCGCCGCCGGAGCAATTACCTTTATGGTGGGGGAGGTCACCATCTCCCTTTCTGGCTTGGCCGTGGGCTCGCTGGCTGGCATCTTGCTGAACATGGTGTTGCCGAACGAAGAGCCGTATTGGGATGGCGGTGCGGCGGCCAAAGCCGAGGCGGACGACATTGGGCTACCGCTTGAGGCCGAGGTGACCAGCTTGCCGGTTGACTAGTCGTATTTTCCGGGATGTACCCGAACGTGTGGCGCCCCTGGCTTGTGCCGGGGGCGCCTTTTGCGGGGGGGTCTTGCCGCTCATTGCAGCGCGCAGATGCACCCTATTGCACGTATCTGACCTATCCGCTATGGTTTTCCTCATCCGTAAATCACAGAGGAGGGAATTCATGAAGAAAATTGTACTGAGTGTTGCCGTTTGCGGTGCGCTTGCCCTGGGAATGTTCGGTTGCTCTCAGGCGCCGGCGCCCAAGGAGGAGGGCAATGGTGGCGCTCCCCAACAGGAGCAGCCCGCAGCTGCCCCCGAGCCGGAGAAGACGCCGGACGAGCTGAAGGCGGATCTGGCGGCGCTTATCAATGGGCAGCAGGGAAATGTAACGGTGGACACCAAGACCGACACCACCGTTTCTGTGGACGGGCAGAGCATTACCCAGAGCATGGACATGCTGGCCATGGCCGACAACACCAACGGTTACAAGGGCTATGCCAAGCTGTCGGCTCCCGGCACTGAGGTGGACGAGATGGAAACCTTTATGGACGGCGACAAGGTTGTGGCGCGTCTGGGCGACCAGGTGATCGACATCAGCAGCGAGATGGCTGGCGAAATGGACGATTCCGTGGGCGCCAACAACGAGCAAGCGCTGGCCATCGTGAACGGTGCCAAAGATATCTCGGTGAGCGATCAGGGCGGCAAGAAGGTCTACACGGTTACTACCGATGGGGCTTCTGTCTCCGGCGTTGCCTTCGATGGCGTTGACTCGGTGGGGGCAATCGAGGCCACTTATACCTTCGATTCATCGGATCAGCTGATTAAGGTGACCATGAAGGTTGAGGGTACCACCACCGTTGAGGATCAGAAGGTGGATGTGAAGGTGGACGTAACCGCCGATTACTCCGATTACGGCACCACCGAGGTCCCGGCTATTCCCGAGGCATAAGCCGATTAGGGACTGATATGGACCAGCGCCTTCCGGCGTTGTGTTCGAATGGAAAGCGAGGCTCCTGTAATTCGGGGGTCTCGCTGTTTTACTGGGCCAATGGAATAAGGCTGCGACTGCACTGCGACAGGCGCTTGCTGCCAGGAGGGCGAAAATCGAAGCGCACGGGCGGTCGGTTCAGCGCCTGTTTTTGCCTGGAGCGGCTGGAGGCTTTCACTTGCCAATGTGCGGCGCTCAATTACTTTTAGGGCACTCCAGGCAACAATGCTGCTAGAATTGGTCTGTTGCCAAGCCGTTTCTAAAGTTCCACAAGGAGGCCGCATGAACGCAATGGAAAAACGCCTCGGGGGGGGGTTCCTCTCTAAGGCGATAGGCCTGATTATCGCAACGCTTGCCATGGCCCTGGCACTGGGGGTGTTTGTCCCGCAAACCGCCCATGCGGAAGATTGGGGCACTTATCTGTCTCGCATGTGGCAAGGCTGCGAAGACACGTTTGCGGCGCTTGATAAGGAGTCGGGCGTGACGCCATGGGACGGCACTGCGGTGCAGCCGGCTGTTGGCGATGGCACGGCGGCTAACCCTTATCAGGTGGGAACGGCTTCCGAACTCCGTTGGGTAATGAATCAGGCTGCAACAGCCAACAAGAGCTTCACGCTTACTGCTGATATCGACCTTGGCGGCTTGCAGGGGCGTACCTGGACCGGCACTCAGGTGACCGGCACCCAAGAAGTGGTAATGGACGGCAACGGCCACACCATCTACAACATGAAGATGAGCGGCGATTGTACGGCTGTTGCCAATGCTGGCGTTGGCTTTATTGCCTTGTGCAGCAATCCGAACTTCACGCTGCAAAACCTAACATTCAAATATGCTGAGGTGAGATCCCAGTTGAACGGCGGCAGAAACCAGGTGGCCTCCGAGGGTAACTACTACAACTATGCAGTTGCCGTTGCAAATCTTCGAGGCGGTTCGGTTGTCAACGTTGGTGTTGAGGACTCCTTGGTTAAGGGCATTCGGTTTGCTGCGGGTTTGGCTGTAGGTTGGAACACTAACATTCCGGCTGTGGATGGTGCGGGAAATCCGCTGGATACCTGGTGCTCGCGTATAGACAAATGTCGCACCGAGCGCGTGTATACATATGGTTCGTGGTGCATAGGGAACTTCTGTGCCCCGCTTTGGGGAGGTCGTGTAACGAATAGCTATGCGGTGGATGGGGTGTCAGTGTCTACCGCCGGGCACTCTGGTGGGTTCATCTCCTGCCCAGGTTATTGCTACGCCGAGAACTGCTTCTGCAATATCACTATGTATGGCAACAGCCAAACTGGCGTTTTTTGCGGCGTAAACCACTACAACAATGGGTACAAGAACTGTGGTGCGTCTGGTGTCGTAGAGGGCACCAACCAGGTGGGTGGTTTTCTGGGGGATGGAACCAGTGCAGTGCCGTCAGGCGGAGCGAGTCATTCTAGCGCAGAACCCTCCCAATACACCAACTGCTATTCAACGACCATGGTTGGCATGCAAAGTACCGCTAAGAATATGGGCGGCTTTGTTGGTTCCGCTGACGGCAATTTGACGTTTAGGAACTGCTATGCCGCAGGCGAAGTAGGAGCTCTCACGACTGCTGGCAACGCTGGTGCGGTTGGTGGATTCATTGGGTGTTCTAATTATGCAAGAATGGCAGATTGCTACTACGACAAGCAAACCTCTTCGTTGCGCGAGGACGGTATTGGGACCGGTGCTGGAACGGCGGTACTCGCCTCAGGTGGTACTGCCACGGTCACGGGCAAGATAACGAAGGATATTACGGGCTCGGATGTGCTTACCAAGCTGCAAGGCTTCGATCCTTCTGTGTGGGTGGCGAAAGACGGCGTGTATCCGCAGCTGAAGACGCTTAATCAGCCTACCACCTTTGCGACTAGCGAGCAGAACACTATGACCGCTTATTCCATGGCGTCCGTGTGCACTGCTATGCTTTACCCCTCGAATGGCGACTACCCCGATGAAACTAGCTACGACACTGTGCGTTCCATCACCTATTTGTTCCCCTTCACCAATAACGCTATGGCCAACGACAGCCATTTCGACATATCGTGGCTGGCGGACGATGACAAATCTACTGTCGATGGCATGGAGACCATTCCCGTTATTACTCTGAAGAAAGACGGCTCCTACGCGGTGGCTAGCTTGGCGCCGGGTGTTGGTTGGACAACGGTTTATGTGGACTACACTCCCGACCCCTCTAATCCGGCAGTGCACGAAGTGGGCAAGCGCCGGTTGCGCTTGGTGCCCACCACCACGCTTTCGGTGGCCACGAGCGCAGGTGTAGACCACACGGCTTATGTGGCCCCTGCCACTGCGCGCCCGCTCGACCCCGCCAAGCATGCTGGCTTCATGACTTATGACCATCGCGATGGCGTGAAGTTCAGCAAGGGTTCTGCGATAGATTTGGCGCAAGGAAACTTGTTCACCGAGGCATTCCCGGCCGATAACGACAGCTTTGCGGGCGTTCCGCTGCCTACCGTTGGCGGCACGGTGGATGTTGCGGTGGCGAAGCAGAATGCCAAGGGCGAATGGGAGGATTTGGAACTCACCGACAGCCTCAAACAGCTGCTTCTGAAAAAGCGTAATGCCGAATATGCCGATTTGGGCAAATATCGCATGACGTATAAGTGGTATGCCAACGGTGCCGGCGGCGCCTACCTGGAGAGCACCAAGTATCTGGACGTGGTGGAAACCTTCAACATCACCTATTATCGCAACGATGAGGATCTTGAGCAGCCCACCAACGCCAAGACCAAGGCAAATGCGAGCCCTGTGGCGCAGGCGGCATTCCAGCCGCGGGTGCGTTTGGCTGCTGCGGCAAGCCCGGCAACCACAAATTCTACTCGGCTGATGACGGCCGCTGCGGCCTCGCCCGAGGCTGCCGGTCCCACCACCTACGCTGCACAGCGGGCTGCCGCCTACTATTATGACCCGGGTGCCTATGCGCCGGGCGACACCGTTGACCCGAACTATTACCCGGGTAGTGCCAGCGCCGACAAGGCCAATCCCGAAACCGACGGCTATGACTTCAAAGGCTGGTCAACCGAGCAGGAAGACGGAACTGTCGACTTCACCGACTCTACGCCCATCAACAAGAACATGGTGGTGTACGGCGTGTGGGATTTGAAGAACCTGGACGTAACCTTCGACATGAACGGCGGCTCTTTTGGCGGTTCAGAAGACGCAGTGGTAGAGCACTTTAAGGCGCTGGACACCATGACCACCCCCGACACGAAGGACAACAAGCCGGTTCGCGATGGTTATTCCTTCATGGGCTGGGCCGAAAGCCCCACCGCCACCAAGGCGGATTTTGATTCCGAAGAGCAGCTGTGGAACGAGAACAAAACTTATTATGCCGTATGGCTGCCCAACCCGCAGGAAAAGGTGACGGTGAAGGTGGAGAACATCACCGATGCCGAGCATGATACCGTGCAGGTGGGGGATACTCTGAAGAACACCATTACGGCGGAAAACGAGGCGCCTGCGGACAGCATTTGGAAAGATGCAGTGGTGTCCACCGTCATCCCCGAGGGACTGACGCCTAAAGATGGCACCATCGTGCTGAAGACCCCTGATGGCACCGAGAAGAAGATTCCCCTCGACGAGGTGTACGACCCCGATACTCGCACTCTCACCGTGCCGGTGGGCGACATTCCCGGCGGTAAGGAAAGCGTGCTGGTGTTCGAAACGGAAGTGAATCCGAAGGCGCTGGAAGAGGATGAGGAGATCAGCTTGCCCATCGACGTAGACGGCAAGAACCCTGACGGCGATCCGCGCCCGCAGATTAAAGACGAGGGCACACCGGTGGGGGCCGATGACGTGCTGCCTGACGATGGCGAGCCTTCCATTGTGAAGTCCGTCACCAACAAGACTCGCGGCGACAAGCAAGATGCGCTGGTGGGAGACACCTTGGCCTATACCATTGAGTTGAGCAACACTCAGACTGCATCGCTGTTGGAGGGCGCCACCATCACGGATGTCCTGCCGGAGGGCATTACCTTGGTGCCCGGCACATTGAAGCTGGTGAATGTGGGCGGCGCCATCCAGGTGCTCGATGAAGCCGATGTGTACGACAGCGATACTCGGGCCATCACCGTGCCGGTAGGGGATTTGACTTACGGCCAAAAGGTAAAGCTCACCTTCGATGCCGTTATCAACCAAGCAGCGGTGGACCCGGCCAATATTCCGGCCCACAACATCGGCAATGTTGCTTCTGTGACCGGTTCTTCCCCCGAGAATGAGCCCATTGGCCCTGAAGACTCCGTTCCGGTGTTCCCGTCTGGTTGGGTGAAGTACGTAACCCCGGATCCGTATGTGGAGATGACTGTGGATAACGAAACCCACAAAGACGGGTTCTATGAAGAGGATCGTTTAACCTACACCATTGAAGTGGGCAACAAGATGGTGGGTTCCACCTGGAAAAACGTTGAAGTCACCAACAAGATCCCCGATGGGCTCACTTATGTGAAGGGCTCACTGAAGCTCGTGCGTCCGGACGGCACCGTTGAGCCTCTGGCGGATAGCTTCTATGATGAGTCCACGCGCACCCTTGTGGTTCCCATTGCAGCTGTTGAGGGTGGCAAGAACTGGAAAGTGATTTACGAGGCGGTGCTCGGCCGCACCTCTGACGGAAAGCCAATCGTGAACGAGGCATCCGTGACCGGCGATGGGTTCTTCGAGGGCGATGTGGTGACTGGTGCCGACAGCATTGAGGTGCCTTATCCCGATCCCGCTCCGAAGGGTTTGGCGGGCCGATTGCCCCAGACGGGTGATAGCGCCGGAGTCCTTGTTGTCGGAGCAATGGCGATGATGGCTGCGGCGGTGATTGTTATGTCACATCTTCGCAGGAAACGAGCGTAGTTTAAGGGGTGGGGTTTACTCGGCCTGACATGTTGTCTGCGATGTTAGCGGCCCCCGGCATACCGGGGGCCGTTTCTTTCAAGGGGAATCCGTATGCATTTTCTGAAGTAATATGTACGAGCTGCTCTTCGCGTCAGTTGCGAGGGGCATATCTCTAGGGGCGATGGGCTCGGCTCGGTATCCTCGTTGTTGCGTTCGGATGACGCCTAATCTACAGGTGAAGTCAAGACTAGTCTTGCGATTTGCTTTGGCTATACTGAAACCAGACCTCGTCCCCACCACATTTACGCGATGGACCGACGTATTTTAACGAGGGAGCTCAAGATAGCTGGTGGAACGGAGATTCGTGTCCGTTGATACGAAAGCCGGGAAGCAAGCTGCGAGCACCCACCTTTTGAGGTGGGTTCATCCTTCTGGTGGTGGATGGGGTTATTTATTTCGGCGGCTCACTTCGTGGGCCGCCGAAGTGTTTTCGAGGGGGCTCTACTCACGAGGGCTGGTGCCATAGTACTTGGAAGATGCGAAACGACCCGACCTACGACATCCGCCCCCATTGCCTCTCGCGCTTTTTCGCAACGTTTCCTCAAAATCCGGTAGCAATCCCATATCTTGTGCTATCATAGGCATCCCTCATCAATATATAGGAACAATCTCATTGAGTTTAAGGAGAAAGTCATGGAAGCCAAGACCATCGACGGTGTGAAGATTACCCTGAACTATGCCAGCGCTGCGGATGCCCCTGTTTCCGATCAAGAGATCGAGGCCTACCTGAAGCGTGCTTATGAGAAATTCCCCCATGGGCATCTGGAGTCGCTCACGCTGGATATCGATGGCGATGAGGTGGGCATTCACTACGGCTTGGCCCCGCAGCAGTTCGACCGTATTCGCCGCATCACCGGCTACCTGGTGGGCACGCTGGATCGCTTCAATGATGCCAAGCGCGCCGAAGAGGCCGACCGCGTAAAGCACGGCATCAGCTGCGGCTGCTAGCTTCCGTAGCACATCGTGTAATCGAAAGGGCCCCTCGGGGCCCTTTGCTTTGACGTTATTTGGTGGGCAGCGCGGCTTTTACTGCTTGGGCGCATACGATGGCGGCGATGGCCTTGCAGATGTCTACCACCAAAAACGGTGCGGCGCATACGAGGAAGGCAGCTAGGAAGTCTACCTGGTACAGGGCCATGTACTGCAGACAACCGCAGGCATCGATGATGCAGATGAGCACCAGCATGGCCATCATCTCCCAGCCGGCAGAGAGCAGCACTTGTTGCCAGCGAGTGCCTTTGGGGGCAACAATGCTTTTGCCGCCCTTCGTCTTTCGGACTGCAGCCAAAATGCTCACGGCGATAATTCCGCCTATCAAATAGCCCCAGAGGAAGCCGCCGGTAGGGCCAAGCAGTTTGGAAAAACCGCCCGCGAAACCTGCGAATACTGGCAATCCAATGGCCCCCAACAGCAGATAGCCGGCAATGGCGGCCACGGCCTCTTTCGGCTTGAGAGCCAGCACCGTAAACGAAATAGCAAAGTTCTGTAGCGTGAAGGGGATGGGCCCCAAGGGAACAGTGACCATGGAGCAGGCAGCTGTGAGGGCGATGGCAATCGCGACAAACACGATGGAGCGCACACGGCTTTGAGCGCTGGACGCGGCAATGGCTTTTTCCATAGGGCCTCTTTTCTCTTCAATTTTTTGGGCAGGCTGAAAAGTCTAGCAGAACGGGTGTGCTGCTAGAGGAAGAAAGCCGCCAGCGCGCATGCGGCGATGCCTGCTACGAGGACCGTCATATCACCGATGGTGAACGGACGGCGGTTGAGCAGCGTGCGGCCTCCGCGTTTGCTTGGGGGCGCGCCGTAGCAGCGGGCTTCCATGGCACAGGCAAGTGTCTCACCTTGACGGAACAGCCCCACCAGCACGGGGATGAGGGTGCCGCCCCAGGCTTTGATGGAGTTGAAGGGGCCTTCGCCAAACTTCGCCCCTCGGCTATATTGGGCATTGCGCACCAGCTGCATTTGCTGGGCGATGAGCGGGATGAACCGCAGTGCCAAGCTGAGGGTCAGGGCGATGTCGTCGGTGGGAACTCCTATCCGCCGTAGGGGGTGGGAGATGCTGGACAGCGTATCCATTAGATGGTTGGAAGTGGTGGAGTAGGTAAACACTAGGCTGGCCCAGGCCAACAAGATGATGCGGGCGCCCATGAGCAGGGCGCCATTGAGCGCTTGCCAGCCAGATGCGCCGGTGCCATTTCCGTTGAGGTAGCTCAGCCCTACGGTGATGGCTGCCAGCACGTACAGGGGGACAAGCGGCGCAACGATGGGGCGCACGGGCAATCGACCTGCGGCTACTGAAGCTGCCAGTGCCACGGCGGCCAATCCCATTCCCATCCAGCCGTGCAAGAAGAATAGCGTAATCGAATAGGCTAGCAGCAGCCCCAATTTAACCCGCGCATCGCACTGGTGCACGAGCGAGTCACGAGGGATATATGCGGGAATGGAGAAGTTCATGGGTAAATTATATCGGACACGCTTGAGGGCGCATCGGTTGTGTCAGGCGAAAATGTGCAGGGGGGTAGTTTCGTAGGACGGACATTCTGGGCATGTCGGGGGGGGGGGGGGTTGGGGGGGGTGGTTTCGACCACCAAGTGTTTTAGTTGTTAAAAAGACAAAAAACCCCACCCCCCCCCCAACCA
>CANSTH010000087.1 GCA_947649875.1 uncultured Parvibacter sp.
CGATCCGGCGGTGGTCACCCGCATCCAAACGCTTCTTGGCTACACCCCCGAGCAGATGAACGAGATCATGAACAAGAAGAGCGGCCTTCTGGGTGTTTCCGGCATCTCCAGCGATTTGCGCACCGTGGAAGAGGCGGCGCTGGCGGGCAACGAGCGGGCGGTGCTGGCGCTAGAGCTGTACGCCTACTTCATCAAACGCTACATCGGCCAGTATTTCGCCATCATGGGCGGTGCGGACGCCATTGTGTTCACCGCCGGGGTGGGGGAGAACTCCGAGTACATGCGCATCCAATGCCTGGCGGGGCTGGAGCCAATGGGCATTGTGCTGGACGCGAGGAAGAACCGCATCCGTAGTGGCGAGCGCATCATCTCCGAGGACCGCAGTCGCGTGAAGATCATGGTGATCCCCACCAACGAAGAGCTGATGATCGCCCGCGACGTGGAGAAGATCCTCGACAACCTGCACCAAGCCGAAGTGGCCGCCGAAATGGTGGAAGAAACGCTGGTGTAGCCTGTCGAGGCCGCTATAATCATCCTTCGACGCTAGCAAGCCTGTGGCGGGCGGCTACGCAATTTTACCTTCCCCGAAACCGAGGAACCGAAAGGCTTAGACCCATGGCGGAATTCGTTTATCAGATGTACAAGGCGCGCAAGGCAGTGGGCGACAAGGTGATTTTGGACGATGTGTCGCTGTCGTTCTTCCCGGGCGCGAAGATTGGCGTGGTGGGGCCCAACGGCATGGGCAAGTCCACTCTGCTGAAAGTGATGGCGGGGCTTGAGGAGGTTTCCAACGGCGAGGCACGGCTGACCCCTGGCTACACGGTGGGAATCCTGCAGCAAGAGCCGCCGCTAGACGAGGACAAAACCGTGCTGGAGAACATCCAGATGGCTTTCGCCGACGTGCTGGCGAAGGTACAGCGCTTCAACGAGATTGGCGAGGAGATGGGCCAGCCCGATGCCGACTTCGATGCGCTGATGGAAGAAATGGGTCAGCTGCAGGACGCCATCGACGCTGCCAACGGCTGGGATTTGGACAGCCAGCTCTCGCAGGCCATGGACGCGTTGCAGTGTCCCGACCCCGATGCGCCGGTGAGCATCCTCTCTGGCGGCGAACGGCGCCGCGTGGCCCTGTGCCGCCTTTTGCTTGAGGCCCCCGACCTGCTGCTTTTGGACGAGCCCACCAACCATCTGGACGCCGAGAGCGTGCTGTGGCTGGAACAGTTCCTGAAAACCTATCCCGGCGCCGTGCTGGCAGTCACCCACGACCGCTACTTCTTGGACAACGTGGCAGAGTGGATCTGCGAAGTGGACCGCGGTCAGCTGTTCCCCTACAAGGGCAACTACTCCACCTACCTGGAAACGAAGGCGGCCCGCATCGCTGCCCAAGGACAGCAGCAGGCAAAGCTGGCCAAGCGCATGGAAAAAGAGCTGGAATGGGTGCGCTCTTCTCCTAAGGCCCGGCAAGCGAAGAGCAAGGCGCGCCTGGCCAGCTACGAGCAAATGGTGGCGGAGGCCAACGCCGCCAAGAAGCTGGATTGGACCGACATCCGCATCCCCGCCGGCCCGCGCCTGGGCTCCGAGGTGCTGAAGGCGGAGCACCTGCACAAGGCCTTCGGCGACCGCGTGCTCATCGACGACCTCTCTTTCCAGCTGCCCCGCGGCGGCATCGTAGGGATTATCGGCCCCAACGGCGTGGGCAAGACCACCCTGTTCAAGACCATCGTGGGGCTGGAGCCGCTGGATTCCGGTACCCTCGAGATCGGCGAGACGGTGAAGATCTCCTATGTGGACCAGAACCGCGCCGGCATCGACCCGGAAACGAAGCTGTGGGAAGTAGTGTCCGGCGGCACCGACTACATGCAGGTGGGCGACACGGAAGTGCCCAGCCGCGCCTACGTGGCGTCGTTCGGGTTCAAGGGGGCCGACCAGCAGAAGAAAGCCGGCGTGCTCTCCGGCGGCGAGCGCAACCGGCTGAACCTGGCGCTCACCCTGAAAGACGGCGGCAACCTGCTGCTTTTGGACGAGCCCACCAACGATTTGGACGTGGAGACGCTCTCCAGCTTGGAGGCGGCGCTTCTGGACTTCCCCGGCTGCTCGGTGGTCATCAGCCACGACCGCATGTTCCTCGACCGCGTGGCCACTCACATCCTTGCCTGGGAGGGCACCGACGAGAACCCCGGCAACTGGCACTTCTTCGAAGGCAACTTCGAAGCCTACCAAGCCGACCGCGAGGCGCGCCTGGGCAAAGAGGCCGCCAAGCCCCATCGCCTGCACCGCAAGCTGACGAGGGATTAATTTAACTAATACACTATGATAATGGTGCTATACTGATGGGTATGTAATGGCGAGAGGGGAGGGGCCGTCTGCGGAAGGGGCGGAAGGCCCCTGGGCGCGCAAGCTCGCGGGGTGCGGAAGGCCCCGAGGCGCGGACGGCGCCGAACGTCCTTGGGAGGGGAATGGTCCTCAGCTCGTACATAGTGGCCTACCTGTTCGCGGCCGGTGTCGGCAGCGGGGCGTTCTTCGTGGCCTATTCCACGTGTCTGTGGGACCTTATTCGCCAGAGCCCCGCCAGCGAGCGAGCGGCCGCTTCGGTGCAGACCGCCTTCTACAGCGCGCCGGCTTTGGGCGTCCTTTCCATTTTGCTGTTGCTGCTGGATTTGGGCAATCCCGATCGCATTGCCCCGCTCATCCTTAACCCTTTCGGCTCCATCATCGGAACAGGCGCGTGGCTGCTGGGGTTGTTTGTGCTGTTCACCGTTTTGCTGGCGGCGTTCTCGTTGGGGCCTCGTCCGGTTTCCCGCGGGCTGCTGCTGGGCCTGGGGCTGCCCGCCTTCGTCTGCGCTGTTGGCGTGATGTCCTACACTGGCGTGCTGCTGTCCACCATGGTGTCCATTGACTTTTGGCATTCGCCGTGGCTGGTAGCGCTGTTCGTGGCCTCCTCTCTCACCACTGGCACGGCGGCCATCGTGTTTGGCGCCGTGCTGCAGGGCACCCCTTCGGCTGCCCGCAACCTGCAGGGGCTGTGGAAGGCGTTTTTCCTGCTCACCGTTGCCGAGGCGGTGGTGCTGACGGTGTTCATGGGGGTGCAGATGGGCGGCACCGATTCCGCTCGCGCTGCGGTGGAGGCGCTTATGACGGGGTCTCTGGCCCCGATGTTTTGGGGCGCGGTGGTGGCGGTGGGCTTCGTGGGGCCCTGGCTGGCCCACGGTGCGAATCGGCTTGTGGGGCCATCTGCCGCCTTGGTGATCTCATCGGTTGGGGTGCTCGTGGGGGGTTTGGCCCTCAGGTATTGTATAGTGGGGGCAGGATTATATTCCCCCTTGGTTCTGAGCTCCGTGGCTTTAGGGCTGTAGGCGATGCAGGATGGCGAGCCCTGATGATATTAGACGATTCGATGCGCATAACTATCGACGACAGCAATGGCATTCCCATTTGGTTGCAGCTGCGCAATCGCCTCATCTACCTCATCACCTCTGGCCACTACCAAGTGGGCGAGAAGCTGCCCACCATGCGGGAGATGGCGGTAGAACTGGGCATCAACTACAACACGGTGAGCAAGGTGTACCAAGACATCGAGCGCGACGGCTACATTGTGTCCAAGCGCGGGCGCGGCACGTTTGTGAGCGACGGGTATCTGGCCAACCAGGATGCGGCGGACAACCAGGCGGAATCGCTGACGGATGCCTTCATCCAGCAGTGTCGCGAATTGGGCGTGCCCCGCGAGGACATCGCGGCGCTGGTGCAGCGTCGGTTGGAGCTCACCCGATGAAACTGGCAGGGTGCCCGGATACGGCACTGCGAGCAACGAGGGGGATATCGTGAAATTCAGCTTGCGGAAAGACCAGCAGGACAACACCTCCCGCGCCGATGCGCGGCGCACGGTGGCATCCACCGAGCTAGAGCCCAATGAGACCACGCGGGTGGGGGTGTTCCTGTTCGCGCTATGCATGTTCGCCTTAGGGTTTCTGGTGGTGTTTTGCGCCACGCTACCTTGGCTTTCGCTGACGACGGTGGTGGCCTCGGTGGTAGCAGGGCTGCTGTTGGCCACCGCGTTTCGGGTGGCGCCCCAATGGGAGAAGGTGGCGGTGCTGCGGCTGGGGAAGTTCAACCGCATTGCGGGACCGGGGTTCTACTTCGTCATCCCGTTCGTGGAATACGCCGCTATCCACATCGACCATCGCACCATGACCTCGGCCTTTTCCGCCGAGGCGGCTCTCACGGCCGATTTGGTGCCGGTGGACGTGGACGCCATCATCTTCTGGCTGGTGTGGGATGCGAAGAAGGCGTGCTTGGAGGTGGCGAACTATCCCAAGGCAGTGCTGTGGAGCGCGCAAACGGCTTTGCGCGATGCTATTGGTCAGGTGAATTTGGCGGATCTTTCGCTGCGGCGCAAGCAGATCGACCGCGAATTGCAGAAAGTGCTGGGGGACAAATGCGAGCAGTGGGGCATCACCGTGATGTCGGTGGAGATCCGCGATATTGCCGTGCCGCTGGAGCTGCAGGATGCCCTGTCGAAGGAAGCCCAGGCGGAGCGGGAGCGCAACGCTCGCGTCATCTTGGCCGAGGTGGAGAAGGACATCTCCGAGATGTTCGTGGAAGCGGCGCAGATCTACGATCAGAACCCCAAGGCCCTGCAGCTGCGCGCCATGAACCTGGCTTACGAGGGCACTCGCGACGGCAAAGGCGTGCTGCTGGCTCCCAGCTCCCTTGCCGACAGCTTCGATGTGGGCAAGTTGTTCGGACAAGAGTAGAGCGTCAATCAACCTGATCAACCAGGTTCCTGTTTTTTCCAAAAATGCCGCATTGAGCTCGTAGCATGAGGCTCGAATAAGGTTTGCTGATCACGGAACTTACCGCGTAGCCTGGGAAGAGGGACATGCGGGAGCAAACGACCTGCGGATAATCGAATAGACTGTAAAAGCGAATGATATATAATGCACTTATGACTCAAATATGCTAAAGTGCAACTTATGTAATTCACTTTAGGAGCTAGAATGGCAAATACGGACAAACTGTATCCGCGTCCCGAATATGGCAAATTGCTGGACTCGTACCTGGGCAGTGGCCAGGTAAAGGTATTGAGCGGTGTGCGCCGATGCGGGAAGTCCACGCTGCTGCAGATGTTGATTGAGCGGCTGCGGTCTGCCGGCGTGCCGGCGTCGAACATCTTGTTTCGGAAAATGGACAGCTATGACGCGCCGCTTGAGCCGAGCGTCCAATGGCTGGACAGCCTGCTGAAGGACTCCCTCGAGGGCAGGGACCCGGCCTTTCCGGTCTATGCGCTCTTCGATGAAATCCAAGAAGTTCCAGGATGGGAGAAGGCCATTCGCCGAGCCCATACTGAAGGGGTGTTCGATGTCTTCTTGACGGGCTCCAATGCCTTTCTTCTTTCCTCGGATCTTACCACGTACCTTTCGGGCCGGTATGTTGAGATTCCCGTTTGGCCGCTTTCTTTTAAGGAATACTCGGAATTTTGTAGCCTAAGCGGAGCGGTGGAGAATTCGCAAGAGAAGCTGTTCTCGCGCTATGTGCGCTTTGGGGGAATGCCGGGCTTGTTTGGCACCGCCGACTTCTCCGAGGCCCAGGTGACTCGAGAGCTTACGGCCATCCATGACACAGTTGTGCTAAACGACGTGGCCAAGCGCTTCGAAATACGAGACATCGATTTTCTCGAGAAGCTGATTAGGTATGTTTACACGACTTCCGGAACGCTTTTTTCTGCGCGAAAGATTGCCGGGGCGCTGACCAGCATGGGGAGGAAGACGTATGGGGCAACGGTGGAATCCTATTTAGGGGCACTGGAGCGGGCCTATCTTCTTGGGGCATGCGAGCAGGAAGGGATTGCTGGCAAGCAACTTCTTCAGCCGCTTAGGAAATGGTTTGCTCCCGACACAGGCTTGCGAAACAGGGAAATCGGCTTCCAGAACCGCGACATGGGCTTGCAGCTTGAGAACGTTGTTTTCTGCGAGCTTCGTCGTCGCGGGTATTCGGTGACGGTGGGGGCGGGGCGCACGGGGGAGGTGGACTTCGTGGCACGTCGAAATGCAGAGAAGATTTACGTTCAAGTGTGCGACGAAATCCCCGGCGATGCGACGCTGGAGCGGGAGCTGAGTAGTTTTGCGGGTATAGATGACTCATTCCCAAAGTTGGTTTTGACAAGGGACAAGCTTCATCTTGGCGTAACCGAAAAGGGCGTTCAAGTGAGCGATCTGGTGGATTGGCTGTTGGGCTAGCCTTCCTCATGCTTGCGTTGCTGACCCTCGTCACCGATTATCTCAAAATAGAATAGTTCTATATCTACATTGAACTAGTTAAATATGATAATGTATCAATCATGAGAATCCGGCCGATTCTATTTACTGTTGGAGCCCATCCAACGTGTCGCAATTCGACAAGGCGGATTCGCCCATGGGGGATGGGGAAGGGGCAAGCGCGATTGCACCGGGAAACGCTGCGCTTGTTCGCCAAATGAAGGAGGGAGAATATGTCGGAAACCGCTTCCTATCTAATTGCTAGCCCAGGCGGGCTTACACGCAGGAGCTTTTTGAAGACGACAGCAGCTATGATAGGGACAAGTGCGTTGATTGGCAGCGCGGCGACGTCAAAGGCAGCGGCGGAGCAAGAGGCGATTCGGGAATCTGGGGAGCAGGTATTCTCGGGCTACTGTCGTGGCAATTGTATGGGCGGCTGTGCCCTTGATATTCACGTGCGCGACGGTCGCGTCGCTCGTGTGGCTCCCCATATTTTCGCAGATGATGACGGTACGGGTATGTCGCGCATCTGCACTCGTGGTATTACTCATCCCCAGCGTATCTACGATCCCGGCCGTCTCAAGTATCCCATGAAACGTGTGGGCGAGCGTGGTGCTGGCGAATTCGAGCGCATTAGCTGGGAGGAGGCGATTTCGACTATCTGTGAGAAGTGGAAAGGCTATCGCGAGCAGTACGGCGACTCGTCTATTGCGCAATGGTACCTTGCCGGAAACGACGGCGCACTTCACGGGTTCCTCGGATCAGCGTGGCGACGTTTCACGCGTGCCATGCAGGCATCGTCTATCATGACGGGCGCCGACTACTCGGGAATCTACATGAACAGCCTGACTATCGGCGACAGTGCCACCTTTGGTCCATGGAACGAGGCTCCTACCTTGCGCGAGGCCAAACACATCTTCATCTGGGGAACCAATCCCGTTGAGTCGCGTCCCCACGACTGGCGCTTTATCTTGGACGCCCAAGATAACGGTTGCAAGGTGACGGCCATCGATCCCATTTGTACCATGTCAGCCAGTCGTGCCGATCGTTACATTCCTATTCGTGCGAATTCCGACACGGCGTTGGCAATGGCATGCTGCCGCATCGTAATAGAAGAGAATCTGACCGATGATGCATTCCTGAAGAAGGCGACTGTTGCGCCGTTTCTTGTCAAAGAAAGCGATGGAACGTATCTCCATATGAGTGATCTGGGCGTGCCTCCCACAGAGGGCCCCGTTGATGCAAAGACGGGTAAGCCAACGGTCATCGATCCGATTGTCGTATGGGATGAGGTGGCTGGCGCCCCATGCGCTGCAGGCACGACGGAAGCTCCCGCAATCTGGGGAGAGCACACCATCGATGGCATAAAAGTGGCAACTGCCCTTGAGAAGCTTAAGGAACGCGTCGACGAGTGGACGCCCGAGCGTGCTGCCGAGGTGTGCGGCATGACCGTCGATGACGTTTATGAAATCGCCCATGATGTGGCTGATGGCCCTTCATGTATCTATACGTCCTTCGGTTTTGGCCATGCAGGAAACAGTCACCCCATGTACTTGTCCACAGCGGCGCTGCTCATGCTGACGGGCAACCTCGGCAAGCCGGGGACAAGCAATGGCGTGTGCAAATCGGCCGCAAAGTGCATATCGATGAAGTACTTTGTCGTCCCAGGTAAAAACAACGGCCCACAGTATTATGTTTCCGAGCTGCCCACTATTATGGAGATGGGAAAATATGGCGACAAGGACGCCGTTATCAAGAGCGTTTACGTCTATTCTGGCAACGTCATCGGTAATACCGCTGGCAAAGCGAAGTTGCTCGAGGCGATAAAGAAGATCGACTTTATCGTGGTCACCGATATGCGTATGACCGATACGGTGAAATGGGCCGATATTGTGCTGCCCTGTGCCCACTGGTTTGAGGTCAACGATATCTCCACTCGAGCCATCACTCCATATGTCATCCTTCAGGAGAAATGCATCGAGCCGCTGTATGAGGCTAAAAGTGATCTGGATATTTGCAAGCTGCTTGCCGATGGTATGGGTTTTGAAAGCCTTTACCCTGATGATGACCTCACCATGCTTGAAAACATTGTGAACTGGTCGAACTTCAAGGGATGGTCGGCCGATAGCGCCATTACATGGGATCGTGTGAAGAGAGAGAAGTGTGTGCGTTGTCGTCCCGAGGGTTGGTGCGATGGAGCCGACGGTGTCTTCGGCACTGCTACGAAAAAAGCTCAGTTCTATCTAGAAAAGCCCACTCCTCGCCTCGACCATGGCCAGAAGATCGATGTCGAAAAGGAGCGACTGCCCTACTTCGAGCCACCCTTCGAGGCGTGGCCCACGTCTGTGGACAAGTTCGAGAAAAACCCATTGGCTGACAAGTACCCCATCGTATTTGTGCAATTCCATGGACGGTGGAGTACCCACACCCAGTTCCGCGAGACGCCATGGATCCGTGAGATCAAGCCCGAACCGATCATCCATGTGAGCGTTGAGGACGCTGCCGAGCGCGGCATCTCCAACCGCGATGTTGTTCGCGTGTTTAATGATCGTGGTGCCTTCAAGGTGAAGGCGGTGATCGACCCAAGCATGCCCAAGGGGATGGCCAACCTCCCGCACGGGTGTATGGAGGACATGTTCATTGAGGGTCACTACCAGTATGTAACTGACAGCTCCGAGAACGTGGTTTGCAGCAACG
>CANSTH010000088.1 GCA_947649875.1 uncultured Parvibacter sp.
GACCTCGCTTAAGACCTGCCGAATCAGCCCATCCAAGATGTTTCATAGGTTGGGTTCCGATGAACTCTACTTCTCGGGGCGGACGACGGTCATCCATTCGCCGATGGGGGAGTTGCCGCAGGCGGGGCGCAGGGCAACGGTGGCCATTGCGCTGCGATCCTTTTTCGACAGGGCACGGAAATCCGGCAGCGCAACACCGGCGAAAGCGTAGCGGTTGCCCTTCTCATCGAGGTATATAACCTCGCCTGCCTCCTTAGGGGAGAACGGCGGGCGGGGGAGTGCGCATACCACGAGTCCCTTGCAGGTGAGGGGCATGGTGTAGCTGGCGATGATGCGATGGTATTCCAGGCCGTTGATCTGCTGGGCCTTGCAGGGCATTTCCTCGTAGGCGCGCAAGGCCTCTTCAAGTGAGCGATCCATCTTGTCACCTCCCGCATCTCTGGGGTTGGGCACGTTGTCCGAAAAGTCGGCCATCGCACTTTATCCCCCTGCATCGTTCGACTTATGCCCTTAGTGTACCCCAACAACGGCCGTCTGCTGCCGGAACTGTAACGGGGGCCATTGCCGCACGTCTTCTTTGGAGTAGAATACACCACCGTGTTCACGAGGGCTCACATAAAAGATTCTTTCTCTGCCGCCATTCCGGTGATGTTGGGCTATGTGGCCATAGGCATCCCCTGCGGCATATTGTGCGACTCCATCGGGCTGAACGCATTGCAGGTGTTCCTGCTGTCGGCGCTGTTCTATTCGGGTGCCGGACAGTTCATGATCCCCAACATGTACCTGGCCTCTTCCTCGGTGGCGTCCATTGTGGCCAGCGTGTCTTTGGTGAACACTCGCCAGATGCTCTATTCTGCATCGTTCGTGCCCAACTGCAAGAACGTGTCGAAACGGCTGGCATTCTTTTTCGCCGCTACCGTAACCGACGAGACTTACGGCGTGTCCACGCAGCGCTTCGCCGAGGGCGATTGGTCGGTGGATCGCGCCCTCATGCTGAATCTGTTCTCCCAAACCTCGTGGGCGCTGTCCAACGTGGTGGGGGTGCTGGTAGGAAGTGCCCTCAGCATCCCGCTTAACATCGCCTCCTTCGCCATGACCTCCATCTTCATTTGCCTGATGGTCACCCAGAAGCTCACATCTGCCAACATTGTGGCCATGGTTGCCGCGATGCTTGGGGTGTACCTGGCGAAGCTCTTGGGGCTCACGGGCCCTGCCATCCTCGTCGGCGCCTTGGTGGGCGTGGCCGCCGCTTTCGCCTTCTCGGCGATAGTTGGGAAGAGCGGGTCGAAGGGAGGCGCGAAAGAGCGATGAGCTGGCAGGAATTCTGGATCATATTCGTTTGCTGCGCCCTTACCATGCTCGCTTGTCGCGTGCTTCCTTTGTTTTTGCTGAAGGGGAAAGAGCTGCCGGACGGCCTTAACCGGGCGCTGGGTTTCATTCCGCCTGCTGCCTTTGCCGCCCTGGTGGCCAACGACCTGCTGGCTCCTGGCATGTTCGCTGAAGGGCTGTGGCCGGCTGCCATTCCTTTTGCTGCCGCTATCTGCGTGGTAGTGGTGGCCCTGAAAACCAAGTCTCTCCTCTGGAGCGCCCTCACCGGCGTCGCAGCCTTTGCTCTGCTGTTGTTGATTTGACAAGGTTCCCGGATTGGGGTTCTGGTCTGCTAAGATGAAGCCTCGCAACGTTTTGCCTGGTCGTTTGCCTATTGCCGAATGAAGTTCCAGGTAATTCATTGTCGAGACTTGTGGAGCACGATTATGGTGGGACAGACGGGGGAAGTCCCGTACGAGGAGCTATATTGAAAAAGAACGTATATGTGCCTCGGCGCCGGTCGGGGAAGGGCCCTATTCTCGCTGTTCTGGGAACGGCAGCAGCTTGCGTGGCGGTGCTGATAGGGATGGCGCTCGTTTTCGGACAAGGGCAGCAGCAATCTGACTTCGTTGATCCGCGCGCCGGATTGGTGCCTACGGCGGCTGATGCAGAGGGCGCAGGCGATTCTGCAGGCGAAAATGGGGCGACTAGTAATAGGGCCAGCGCGGAAGAGGCGGCGCCAGTTGCAGAAACCGTTACCATGACCCTTGGTGGCGGCCCTGAAACTTACGTCCTCAAGGGTGAGGAGTACCTTGAGCCGGGGTGCCATGCCTTCGATGCAAACGAGGGCGACATTACCTCATCGGTTGCAATAGACGGTTCGGTGGATACCACCACCCCCGGCGATTACGCCATTACCTATACCGCCACCCTTTCGTCAGGCGCTCAAGCGAAAGCAGTGCGAACGGTGCACGTGGTGGAGGATTTCGAAGCGCTTTCCGGCGCCGCCGAAACATTGCCGGTGCTCATGTACCACTACGTGTACACGAAAGACGACGTTCCGGACGACTTGAACGGCAACTATATCTTGGATACCGACCTTGCCCAGCACCTGGCTTACTTGAGAGAGGAAGGATACTACTATCCCTCCTACCAAGAAGTGCGCGCATTCGCCGAGGGCACCCATACTCTGCCCGCCAAGAGCGTTGTGCTCACCTTCGACGACGCCTCCTACTGGTTCTTGGACTATGGCATCCCGCTGCTGGAGCAGTACGAAGTACCGGCCACGTCGTTCGTGATCTGCAACCAAGACGAGGCTGCCGACAAGATTTCCCAGTACGCAAGCTCCTGGGTGAGCTTCCAGTCCCATTCTTACGCCTTGCATTCCCGCGGCACATCGGAGGGCAAGGGCGGCATCATCCATGCGAAGAGCGCCGAGGAGATTGCCGCCGACCTCACCCAGGCGGCGGAGTTCCTGGGTGCCAACGAGGCCTTCGCCTATCCCTTCGGAGATGGCGATGAGGACGCCGTGAAGGGGTTGAAACAGGCGGGCACTCTGTGCGGCTTCCTCATCGAGAATCGCCGCATCAAACCGGGGGACGCGCCCGAAGAGCTTCCAAGGGTGCGCATCTCCGGCGACTACACCCAAGAAGGCTTTCGCTACCTGGTAACCCCCAACGGCGGTGAGCAGTAAAATGCCGTTGACGGCGCGACTTGTGCGGTTTTTATTTCCTCTTGCACGCTTGTTTCCTGGGTGCTAAACTAACAACTCGTGCGTTTACAGGAATTTGCGCAGGTAAGAATCTGAGAAATATAGAAGGAATCGACCATGGATATTATTCGCGCTATTGAGCAGCAGCAGATCAAACAGGACGTGCCCGACTTTCACGTGGGCGACAATGTTCGCGTTCACTATCGCATCACCGAGGGCAACCGCGAGCGTATCCAGGTGTTCCAGGGCGATGTGATTCGCCGCCAGGGCGAGTCTTCCCGCGAGACCTTCACCGTGCGCAAGATTAGCTTCAACGTGGGTGTAGAGCGCACCTTCCCGGTGCATTCCCCCAAGATCGACAAGATCGAAGTGGTGCGCGAGGGCGATGTGCGCCGTGCTAAGCTGTACTATCTGCGCAACAAGGTTGGCAAGGCCGCCAAGATCAAGGAAAAGTCCTTCCGCTAAGCATTCCGGAACTGAAATGGCCCTTCGGGGCCATTTTTTATGCCATCAATCGGTAGAATGGGGCAAAGGGCAAAGGCGGGAGAGACGATGCTGGATCTGACGGTGGCGGAATTGAAGGCGCGGCTGGCGAAGGCGGATGCCAAAGAGCTGGTGGCTTTGAAGCGCTCGCTTGTGGCGGAAACGCGCAAAGGGGTTCTGGCGGCTCTCGCCTCTGCCGAGAAGCGGGTGGCAGCCGAACAGGCGGAGCGGCAGCGGCTGGAGGGCCTTTTCTCCTTTCAAGCGCAGTTGGCGGAAGAAGCGGGCGCCCATGTGGTGGCCGGCCTCGACGAGGTGGGACGCGGTCCGGTGGCCGGGCCCTTGTGCGTGGCGGCCGTAGTGCTGCCGGAGGCGGTTTCGATTGGCGAACCGCTGGGGGACTTTCCGCTACACGGCCTCAACGACTCGAAACAGGTGCCCGAGAAGGAGCGGGAACGGCTGGCGGAGCAGATAAAGGCCATGGCCTGCGGATGGGCAGTGGAATTCGTGGAGCCGCAGTTCATCGACTCTCACGGCATGACCGCGGCGCTGAAAACCGCCTTTTCCCGGGCGCTGGCGGCGCTGGAGGCCCAGGGGCTTACGGTGGATATGGCGCTTTTGGACGGCAACCCGCTGCACTTCGATGAGCGCGAGCGCAATGTGGTGAAAGGGGACACGAAGTGCGCCTCCATCGCCGCTGCTTCCATTGTGGCGAAGGTGGCCCGCGATAGCCTGATGACCGAGATGGACGGCCGTTTTCCCGGCTACGGCTTCGCCGGCCATAAGGGCTATGCCAGCGCCGAGCACATTGCCGCCATTAAGGAGAAGGGGCTCACTCCCATTCACCGGGCAACGTTTTGCCAGGGGTTTCTCCAGGAATCGCTATTCTAGGCTTCTTTTGCCGGTTGTCCCGTCCAGCCTTTTCGGCCAGATGGCCCAATCGGGGCCGAGAGCCTGCGTCCTATGGGGTACCATGTTCCTACCGCGCAGTTGCGGCTGGGGATGAGACGAAGGGTGAGTGTATGCTCTATCGCGTTATTGACGACCAAGAGCTTCCGGCGCTCGTCGAAGCGTTCATGGAAGACTACGAGGTCATCGCGCCCGTGCGAAGCGGCGCCAGCTACGCCTTCCACCATGTAGATTCCTTCGACCAAATCGAATTGGACTACACCACCACCATCACTTCGCTCAAAAAGTACGTGCTGCCCCCGAAGGAGACGCTGTTCACCTTCGATGCGGACGCCAACGAGGTGACAGACTTCTCCCTCACCGTGAGGCCGCGGGTCATCTTCGGTGCCCATGCCTGCGATATCAACGCTCTGAACAGCTTAGACCTTGTGTTCGAGGACAGCCGCTACCGCGACCCTTACTACGAGGCGCGCCGCGAGGGGCTTCTCATCGTGGGGATAAGCTGTTCGCCCACTGAGACCTGCTTCTGCCACTTGATGGAAGCGGACGAGGCCCGCACCGGCTACGATCTGTTCCTGCAGGACATCGGCGGTCGCTACCTGGTTTCCATCGGCAGCGTGACCGGGGCGAACGTGCTGGAGAGCGCCTGCAACCCCCGCGAGGCCACCGATGAGGACCGCATTGCGTTTCGCCAGGCTACCCGTAAGCGCCAAGACTCTTTCAACAAGGACATTCCCGACGTGCAAGAGATTGCTATGCTGATGGATGCCTTTCACTCCGACCCCTTCTGGGACGAGCTGGGAAGCCGCTGTCTGGCCTGCACCGCCTGTTCCAGCGTATGTCCCACCTGCTATTGCTTCGATATCGCCGATGTGCTGGACGCAGACGGCCGCACCGGCCGCCGCGAGCGGGTGTGGGACGCCTGCACCAGCCCGCAGTTCGCCATGGTCACCGGCGGGCATAACTTCCGCGACTCCAATCGCAACCGGGTGCGCCATCGCATGTACCACAAGCTGAACGGCTTTCTGGCCACCCACGACCGCATGCTGTGCACCGGCTGCGGCCGTTGCGTGCGCGCCTGCAAGGCCCATATCTCGCCCATCGAGGTGCTGAAGTTCTTCGAAGAGAAAGGGGCGTAAGCGCTCATGGCTCCCATCACCACGGAAAACGCCGCCCTGCGCGTGAGTCCCTACCATGACGGCGGCGCCCCGCAAACCGGGGCGGAGCTCATCGCCGCCAATCCTTACCGCCCCTGGCCCGCCCGCATCACCTCCATCCAGCAACTTACAGAGCATGAGAAGCTGTTCGAGTTCCGCTTCATCGACGAGAACATCCGCAACGCCTTCCACCATGCCCCCGGCCAGTTCGTGGAGCTGTCCATCTTCGGGGTGGGGGAGGCGCCCATCTCCATTTCCAGCAGTCCTTCCAAGAGCGGCTTCATCGAGCTGTGCGTGCGCCGCGCCGGCGAGTTCACCCAGCGGCTGCATGAGATGCAGTGCGGCGATATTGTGGGCATCCGCGGCCCCTACGGCCGTCCGTTTCCCTTCGAGCTGATGAAGGGCCATGATGTGCTGCTGGTGGCAGGTGGTCTGGGCATCGCGCCATTACGCTCGCTTATCAACAACATCCACGATGAGCGCTCCGAATTCGGGAAGGTCACCATCATCTACGGCTCCCGCAGTCCCCAAGAGGTGATGTTCCGCGACCAGTTCGAGATGTGGCGCCATCGAAAGGACTTCGATCTGTACCTTACCGTAGACCATCCCGACGATACCTGGGATGGGGAAGTGGGCCTGGTCACCAAGCCCTTCCAACATTTGCAGGTGGACGCCGACCGCACGTTCGGCGCCGTGTGCGGGCCGCCGGTGATGTACAAGTTCGTGGTGCAGGAGATGCGCAACAAGGGCATTTCCTACGACCGCATCTATATGAGCTTCGAGCGTCACATGAAGTGCGGCATGGGCAAGTGCGGCCATTGCCAGATAGGGCACCAGTACTGCTGCATAGACGGGCCCGTGTTCAATTACTGGGAAGCCAAGAACATACAGGGGTCGATGTAGATGAGCGAGACCGTTAGCCTCCACGGCAAGCGCCCCCGGGTGATCATCATCGGACTGGCCAGCTGTTTCGGCTGTCAGCTGCAGATTACCAACATGGAGCCGCACCTGTTGGAACTTTTGGACCAGATAGACCTGGTGCACTGGCAGCTGGCCTCCTCCGATCCGTTGCCCGAGGCCTTCGACATCGCGGTGGTGGAGGGGGCCGTCACCACCAAAGAGGCGCTGGAGACGCTGCGGAAGGTTCGGCGCCGCGCCAGCGCGGTGATCACCATCGGCGCCTGCGCGGCCACTGCCGGCATCCCCGGCATGGCCTCTCGCGATTTCGATGACCAGGTGGAAAGCGTCTACGGCGCGGAGGTGCCGGTGGCGGCCGGCAGCTTGGTGCGCCCCATGGCGGTGTCCGCCGTCATTCCTGTGGACTGGGAAGTGCGCTGCTGCCCCATCGACCCGGCAGATTTCATGATGGCGCTCCAGCGTTTCCTCACCGGCTCGAACCGTTTGGCGCCCACGGCTACCCTTTGCGGAGAGTGCAAGCGCAACGAGCGCGGCTGTTTCTACGGTCGCGGGCAGCTGTGCCTGGGGCTGGTCACCCGCAGCGGATGCGGGGCCCGCTGCCCGAATCTGGGGCGTCCCTGCAACGGTTGCGCCGGCGTGTCGCCCGATGCCAATGTGGCGGCAGCAAGGGTGCTGGCGGAAGAGGCGGGCGTGCCTGCGCAGCGGTTCGATGTGGCGTTGCAGCTGTTCAATGCCACCAATGAGGACGTGTGCCCGAGCGGCGCTCGGTAGGAGAGGGGCAAAGGTCCATGGCAGTGACCAAAATCAACGTAGATCACGTGGCCCGTATCGAGGGTCATGGGGACATCCGCCTCGTGATAGAGGACGGGGTGGTAACCCGTTGCGAGATGGCGGTGGTGGAGTCTGCCCGGCTGTTCGAGGCCATGGTTGTGGGGCGCCCCTTCGATGAGGTGCCCTATATTGCCTCGCGCATTTGCGGCATCTGCTCTTCCAGCCATGTGGTAACCGATTTGCTGGCTATCGAGCATGCCTTCGGGGTGGAAGTGTCCGACCGTACTCGCGCGCTGCGAGAGCTCTTGGTGTACGGCTCCTACCTGCAGAACCATGCCACGCACCTGTTCGTGTTTGCCACTCCCGACTTCTTGGGGCACAAGAGCGTGTTCCCTTTGGCTTCTGAGAACCGGCCCCTTTACGACGGGGCGCTGGCCCTCAAGGCGCTCGGCAACGAGCTGTGCACCAAGGTGGGCGGCCGTTCGGTGCATCCCATCTGCGCGGTGGTGGGCGGCTTTACCAGTGAGCCCAATCGCGAGGAGTACCTGCGCTTGGCGGAGAAGATGGAAGCGGCCATGGATTTCGCCGAAGAGGCGGTGGACCTCATTGCCTCCTTCGAGGTGATGGAGATGGCCACCGAGGGGGACATGCTGGCCATGGTGGCACCGGGGCGCTATCCGGTGTGCGACTCCGATACCGCCCTCTTCGTGCGGGCCGACTACGAGTTCTCCGCCCAAGATGCGGAAAAGGAGATAGAGGAGTATCCCATAGGCCATTCTGCGGCGTTCTTGGCCCGGGCGGCCCGTACCGAGCGCCCCTACATGACCGCCGCCTTGGCCCGCATCAACGCATCGTGGGCCAACTTGGGCAAGCGGGCCCGCTATGCCTCTGCCCGCGCCGGCCTTCGCCCTCCCGTCTATAATCCCTTCTCCAACAACGTAGCCCAAGCGGTGGAGATACTGGACGCGCTCGACCGCTGTGCCGCCCTTTGCCGCCGCCTGGCGGCCGATGAGTTCGAGGGCGGCAGCGCCCCCGTTGGCTTTGAGCCGAAAGCGGGAAGTGGCGTGGGTTTCACGGAAGCGCCGCGCGGGGCGCTGTTCCATCGGCTCACGCTGGATGCGAAAGGGCGCGTGAAAAGCGCCGATATCCTTACCCCCACGGCCCAGAACATCGCCAACATGGAAGCGGATATGGCCGAGGTGGCCCAAGCGTTTGTGGACGCCGGCCGCAGCCCCGAGGCCATCAAACTGGAAGTGGAGAAGCTGGTACGGGCCTACGATCCCTGCCTCTCCTGCAGCGTTCACTAACATCCTGATTGTGGCTCTCCCGGAGGTGGGCCGATTCGACAGGCCTGCGCTCGACGCTCCGTACGGGCCGAGCTAACTCGCCTGACGGCGGGGGGGTTTATGCCCAACAACCCAGTGGCGGAACACCCGGCGACCCGCCCAACTTGGCCCAACGCGATGTTTT
>CANSTH010000089.1 GCA_947649875.1 uncultured Parvibacter sp.
GCCACGTCTGCCGATTGCCCCTCCGGTGCATTGAACAGGGAGCGAAACGTCGGCTCGTAGCAGTAGAAGCCGTAGTGGGCCGCCATGGACATGGGCAAGATGAACGAGACGCCTTCCCCGCTCATGCCTACAAGGCCCGGCGCTTCATCAGCAATGGCAGCAACCTCAAGATCGACCGTTGCTTCCTCAAGGCTTCCCGGCGCAGCATCATCAAGAGAGTGGTAGGAGTCGTCCTCTTCGTCGAACACATAGGGGACGATCGAGTAGTAGCCGCTCTCGCCTTCGTTGCTGGCGCTGATGTCGAACCCGTAGCCGTCCACAGGACGTCCGTCGTACATGAAGCCCTCGGTTACCCGAACAGTACCGGTGGCCACTATGGTATCGATCATGGTATAGGTGCTTCCGTTGTTACCATAGGCCTGCTTCACTGCGATGGCGCGCGGATGGGCCGGGTCGCGGTAGTCTGTGGGGTTTTGGCCCAGCGAAGCGGCATAGGAATCGAATGCGGCATCATCAACGTAGGAGAACCGGGCATCGGATATGTACTGGCCATCGGCACTCATGCCGCCGCTCCCCATACCGGTGCTGCCCTCTGCGGCCAGCGCGGGGCTTATCATGGACGAGTCAATGGTAACGGCCGCACGGGAATCGAGGTGCCAGCCTATCGGTTGGGCATCGGGCACTGTTTTCATCGCCTCGAAGGCCCGTCCGTACACAACCGCCTCTTCGGCGAAGCGCTGGTCTCGCTGGGCCACCAGCTCTTCCAGCGTCTCGGGCTCGGCAGGACCATCCCCATTGGAATCGCCGCCCCCCATCGTCTGACCGGCCAAGCCCCTTTCGGAATCGGAATCGAACGAGGCCGTTACCCCAACATCTCCCGCGGGCACTCCGCCCCCAGACGCCACCGTGGCCAAGGTGCCCAGGAAGGCGGAGAGCGAGCCAGCCGTCATCAGCAGCACAATGGCCAGCGCCAGCGACACCGATGCGGCCGTGCCCTTGGAAGCCCCCCGCTTCTCGTTCATGCGCGCCAGCGTTCCACCGATGCCGAACACGCGGCCGGCCAGCCCCTGGCCTTTCCACAAACGCCCTGCACGAGCTGCATTCGCCGCTTGCCTCTGTCCCTTCTTCGATGCGCGCTCGCTCTGGCGCCCCCGCAGGGCATCGATGACGTTGGTGCGACTGGCGCGCCAGGCGGGCACGAACACCGAGAGCAGCACGGTAACCAAGGTGAGCACGGCAATAAGCGCAAGCACCATTGGTTCTATCGCCAGCCGGAACTCCACCTGGTTGGCGCCGAACAGGGTGGCGATGTCGCCCCCGAGAAAGAAGAAGGTGACGGCGCAGCCGGCAATGCCCACCAAAAGCCCCAACGGGATACCTATAAGGGCCACCGTGAGCGCCTCCACCACCACGGCCCGGCGCAGTTGCCGGCGGGAGGCACCCACCGAGGCCAACAGCCCGAACTGCCCCGAGCGCTCCGCCACCGATATGGCGAAGGCGTTGTAGATGAGCGACACACAGGCCACGATGATGACCACGGCCAAGATGGCGATGATGCCGTATAGGGTGTCCCAAATGGCGCCGCCGGTGTTGATTCCCAGATAGCGCAGGAGGCCCACATGCAACAGCGTCACCGTGGAGCCGGGCAGCGCATCGGCCACCTGCTGCTTCAGCTGCCCGGAATTCTCCACGCCACTTGCGGACACGTAGCCGAACGTCTGGGCATTGGCCGTAGCCGGCTCCTCATAGGTGAATCCTTTCAATCCCACGTTAGTGATAGCGGTATAGCCGTAGTCGCCGTAAAAGCCCACCACCGTGAAAGTGCGCTCTTCGGTGTCCACCAGCTCCTCGTTGAAGATGCCCCCGTCCACCTCCGCCTCGAAGTAGCCGATGGAAGAATCCAGCGGCGTGCCCTCTTCGTAGTATTTCTCGGCAGCGCCCTCTTCGGTGGCCTGGGTGGGGCCGGAAATGGGGATGGAACCGCCAGACATCGACCCTTCTTTGCCGGGTGCCAACACAGCCTGCCGCTCCCCTACGAGAAGGGTGAGCGTGTCGCCGATTCTCAGGTTGTCCCCTATCTCCCGCCATTGCGAGGACAGCATTATCTCGCCGGGTGCTTGGGGGAGACGCCCCTCTTCAGGGCGGACGGCGCACAGCTCTTCCACATTGCCGATGATGTTGGATATGGGCAGATAGTGGCCGTAGACGCTTTGCTGCGCCTCGCTGAGCTGTCCGAACCCCACATCTTGCAATGCGGCGAAACCGGTAATGGTGCCTTGATCCTGGGCAGTTGCCGCCTCTTGCTCCAAAGTGGCCAGGTCGGATGTCTGTACTTCCGCCATCCACGTGCCGGAGGATTGCTGCTCGCCCCGGCACATCATGTCCAGAAGCGAAGTGTAGCTGGTGAGCACAGCGGTGAGCAGCGCGGCCGCCAGGGCAACGCCGGCGATGGTTACCAACGTGCGTACCTTGTTGGCCCGAAGCGACTTCAGGGTGAAGGTGGTCATGGCGTTCATCGGCGAATCCTCTCGTCCCGCACGATGCGCCCGTCCTCGATGGCCACGATGCGATCGGCCGCAAGGGCAATCTCTTCGCTATGGGTGATTACCAGCATGGTCTGCCCCATCTCGCGGTTGGAGTCCCGCAAAAGCTGCATGATCTCGGCGCTGTTCTTGCTGTCCAGATTGCCGGTGGGCTCGTCTGCCAGCACCACCGACGGGGCGTTCATGAGGGCGCGGCCTATGGCCACTCGCTGCTGCTGACCGCCGGAAAGCTGGCTGGGCAAGTGCCCCTCGCGGCCCCGAAGCCCCAGCCGGGCCACCAAGTCCGCCAGCCGTTGCTTGTTCACGGGACGGCCGTCCAACGCAACTGGCAAGGTGATGTTCTCCACCACATTCAGCACCGGCACCAGGTTGTAGAACTGGTACACCAGCCCCACCTCGCGACGACGGAACACCGCAAGCTCTTCATCGCTGCGGCCATACACGTCGATGCCGTTCACCATGACGTGGCCGCTGGTGGGTCGGTCCACACCACCGATCAGGTGCAACAGGGTGGATTTGCCAGAACCCGAACTACCCACAATGGCCACGAACTCGCCTTCCGCCACGGTCAAGGACACATCGTCCAGCGCACGCGTAGCGGTTTCCCCTTCGCCATAGGTCTTGGTCAGGTGGCTTACGGTAAGGATGTCCATAACGATTCGCCTTTCTCTGGATAACTTTCCAAGCACCAGTATGGGAAAAGGGGCTTACTGCCCTATGACCGCTCCATTACGGAATGGTCATTTTGTCCTACACCACAAGCTTTGGGAAGGTGATGGTGAACTCGGCACCGCCGTAGGGACGATTGGCCGCTTGCAGCGTTCCTCCTTGGGCGCTGACCAGTGCTTGGGCCAGAGATAACCCGATGCCGAAGCCCTCGGGGGCTGCTGCGCAGAGGCGGGGTTCGGCATCGTCGGACTCTCCGCACTCCTCTGCTGCAGCATTCCCGCCGCGGTAGAAGCGGTCGAAGATATGGGGAAGGTCGTCGGGGGCGATGCCAGGACCAGTGTCGCAGATGCGCAGGATGGTAGCCAATGGGGTTTCGTTCGCGACGACCGTGATAGAGCCTCCGGCGGGGGTGTTCTCCATGCAGTTCTTCAGGATGTTCTCCACTGCTTCAGCCGTCCACAGCTCATCACCGGTGAACTGCGCAGTAACGGGAATATCAAGACGCAGCGCCACATCTCTTAGGTCCAGCGCCGTTTCAAGGGGCGATGCTGCCCGAGCTGCACAGCTGGCCACGTTCACCGGCGCATGTTGCACTCGAATGGCGCCGGCATCCACCTTGGCGATCTTCAGCAAAGTGGTGACCAGCCAAGATATGCGTTCCATCTGCCCTTCCAGCCGCCGCAGCAGCCGTTTGCGCTCGCGGGGGTCCTCTTCCCGCTCCACCGCAGCCAGCATCAGCTCGGCCGCAGTGAGAGGGGTGCGTATCTGATGGGATACGTCTGCCAGAGAATCGGCCAAGCCAGAGCGCTCCTTCTGCAAGAGCTCGGTGGCCCGCGCCAGGCGCGATACCATCTTCTCCAGCTCGTTGGTCAGCACCGCCACATCCCCCTCGCGGCACTTTTCAAATCGCACGGTACGGCCGTTGTGCAGCACCTCATCGATTTGCACGGTGAGCTTTTGTATCTGCCGATGGCGGGAGAGCGAAACAGCTACGAACACCGCAAGCGACACAGCGCCCGCAGCCGCCACCCAGATGCGCGCAGCCGGCGGCGACAGCACGGCCACTACCGCCACCAAGGCCGCCATCAGCGCGCATTGGCGTACCAGCGCGGTGTGGGTGCCCATCTAGCCGCACACCTTAAATCCCAGGCCGCGAATGGTGACCAGAATCTGCGGATCGCTGGAGTCGTCCTCCACTTTGTCCCGCAAGCGCTTCATGTACACGTTGAGAGCGTTATCGGAGATGTACTCCCCGGCGCTGTCCCAAATGGCATCGCGCAGATTTTCGCGGGTGATTACACGGTTCTTATGCTGGAGAAAATACAGCAGCAAGCGGTACTCCAGCGCCGAGAGGATCACCTCGGCGCCACCCTTGGTCACGGCCCCGGTAGCCACATTAAGCTGCACATCCCCCGCTTCCAACAGGTTCTGCTCGGGCGCAGCGCGACGCAAGGCCGAGCGGATACGGGAGATAAGCTCGCGAGGGCGGAAGGGCTTGGCGATGTAATCGGCGGCGCCCATGTCCAGCCCCGCCACGGTGGAGTACTCGTCGTCGGAAGCGGTGAGGAAGATGACCGGCATGGCAGGCGCAGAGGCACGGGCGGCGGTGCACACCACGAAGCCGCTGCCCTGGGCAAGCGTCACGTCCAGCAACGCGATGTCGAAGGACTGCTCGGCAATCAGCCGACAGGCTTCCGCTTGGGTATCGGTGCTGGTGACCTGGAACCCCTCCGACCGCAAAAGGTCGGAAAGCGCCGCCACGATGGCGGCATCGTCTTCCACAACTAGGGCGCGCATGCCTCGCTCCTCACATCACGCAACAGTTTCTCCGAAGATTATACGCAAAGGAGCGTACCGCCGCCCTTTTCTTCCCATAACAGAACCGTCATCTTACGGAATACGCAAACCTATAGGTTTGCGAAGGCAAGACAGCGAGTGGGCCGATAAGCCGGGTTCTGTCGTTGGACGGCCATTTATCTGCTGCGCATGTCGCCATGCGCCTCTAGCACGCAACCCGAACGCACGGAAGGGCGGCCGTATAGCGTTCCTATTTGCGCTTGCTCCAGATGGGGTTTGCCAAGCTGCGCCGTTGCCGACGCACTGGTGCGCTCTTACCGCACCGTTTCAGCTTTTCTCTCGCCGCAAGGCAAGGGAGTCTTCTTTTCTGTGGCACTGATCCGTCGGGTCGCCCCGCCCAGCCGTTAGCTGGCATCTTGCCCTTGGGAGCCCGGACTTTCCTCACGCTTTGATAGCGCGCGACCGTCTGGCCCACTCGCCTGTGGTATTTTATACCAAACGAACCCCTATCCCCACGAGATTGGAACGGCAACCCTATGAGCACCTGCGCACTGGTTGGAGCTTCCGAGTTCAACAGCGCCCATTTTCTGGAAGCGATGGCCGACGGCCTGTTCGACTACGTGATAGCCGTAGATGGCGGCTACGGGTCGCTTGAGGCCATTGGCGTAGTGCCCGATTTGGCGCTGGGAGATTTCGACTCGCTGGGCTACACCCCCAAAGGAGTGCGCACCCTAAGCTTCCCCGCCCATAAGAACGAGAGCGATATGGAGCTGGCTTTGAAGCGGGTACGGCGGCGCAAAATGGACGAGGCGGTAATTTACGGTGGCCTGGGAGGACGGCTAGATCACACGCTGGCCAACCTGCAGCTGTTCGCTTCCTACTCCGAAAAGGGGCTCTCCGTTACTGCCGTTGGGCTCAACGAGCAAATCGCCTTCCTCACCGGCCCTGGCACCTTCGAGATTCCAGCGCTAGACGAAGGCACCGTTTCTGTGTTCGCCATGAACGATCGGTGCCGCGGCGCTTTCGAGATGGGCATGGAATACCCGCTGGAAGAGTGCACCCTCACCAACCGCACAACGCTCGGGCTTTCTAACCAGCTAAAGGGCGAAGCCGCCGTTGTGGGCGTGGAGAAGGGCACGTTGGCCATCTTTTTGCCCGTGTAGGGCCGCTACTTCTTCAAGCGCCTGCCCGCCTTGCCGCGAATCTCGGTGAACTCCACCACCCATACATCGGTAATATCCCATTCCCGTTGGATGGCGCCGCCAATCTCGTGCTTGTATTGGGGGCAGTACTTCATGCACAAGGCCACAAGCGCCTGCCGCACCAGCACCGGATCTTCCACCTTTCCAATGTTCCCGGCCGCCACCACCGATGCAAAACGCGTGGTAAAGAACGTCTCCTCGTACACCGGCTCTATCTCACCGGCTACCGCCACGCTCACGCGGCTGTCATGACTGAAGTCGTCTATCTTATGGCCGGGGCGCTTGCCGGTGTGAATGTACATCCTGCCGTCCATCATCACATAGGATACCGGCACGCCATAGGGCGTTCCGTCCGGATCCACCGTAGAGATTACGGCGAACTCCCCTTCCTCCAGAATCTCCAGCGCATCCTCCAGCGAAAGCTCGCGCTCTTTCATTTGCATAGGATAGCTTTCCGTCATCGGGGCTCCTCTCTCGGGGGTTCGTTCTTGACAGTTGCGGTTTCTGGGCCAAAGCCGGCTTCAAAGCACGAATGAAAACGCCCGGATGGGGCTTTCAGGCTCATGGCCGTATAGGCTATTGGCGCCGATGCAAATACTTGTCCAGAAGCAATATAAGCTCTTTAGTGTTTACCGGCTTGGTGGCATGTGCCGTCATCCCCGCCTCGCGAGAGCGGCGGTACATCTCCTCGAAGGCATCGGCGGTTAGGGCAATCACCGGCAGCTGCGCCACATCGCGACGAGGCAGCACCCGGATGGCGCGCGTGGCAACATCTCCTTCCATGCGCGGCATGCGCATGTCCATAATAACGGCATCGAAGTGCCCTTCCGGCGAATCGGCCACCGCGTCCACCGCTTCGTCCCCATCGCACACCAATTGGCATTCGAAGCCGAAATCTTCCAGTATGGCCCCCATCATCTCGCGCGAGAGCTCATCATCATCGACCACCAGCATCCGCAGCCCGTCAAAGCGCATAGAGCGGTAGTCGCCAACCTCGATGCCGCCGCGCCTCTCTGCCGGCTCAGAGCGATTGAGCCTCAGCGGCAACAAAATGGTGAACCGGCTGCCCTTGAGCAGCTTGCTCTCCACCTTGATGGTGCCCCCCAGCAAGTCCACCAGGTTCTTGGTGATGGTCATCCCCAATCCGGTTCCCTCTGTCTGCGGCGCTCTTCCCATGCTGTCCCTTTCGAAGGGCATGAAGATGCGATCCAGAAAATCATCAGACATACCGCACCCGTTGTCGCTCACCACCACCTCGAACATTCCCACGCCGTTGGGGGACACGGCCCCTTCGGAAACAGTCAGGCCTACCCTGCCGCCCCTATCGGTGTATTTTATGGCGTTTCCCACCGTGTTCAGCATTATCTGTTTCAGCCGCAACGGGTCCCCCAGCACCTGGCAATGAGTTACCGCTGACGCGTCCACAAAAAAAGAGATGCCCTTTTCTTGGGCCTGGTCCACAAACACTTCACGTACTTCTTCCACCAATCGCACCAGGTCAAGCGATTGTTCGCTGAGCACCAACTTGCCGCTCTCGATGCGGTTCACGTCCAAGATATCGTTGATTAGGTTGAGCAGATGACCACTGGAAAGCCGAATTTTGCGCAGGCTGTCTTCAACGACGGCCGCATCTCCCACATGCCCGAGGGCCAGATCGCAGAATCCCATAATAGAGTTCAAGGGCGTGCGCAAGTCATGGGAGATATTGGTCAGAAAAGTCGTCTTCGCCTCGCTGGCCCGCTCTGCCACCGCAAGCGCCGTCTTCAGAGCCTCGGACTGGTCAAGCTTCTTCGTCATCTCATCGTTGATGTTTCGGGCAGCCAACACCACCTTTGAGGCGTCCTCGCCGGTCTTCATGACCCGCAGCTCGACAAACTGTTCCTCGCTGCCGAAGAGCCGTTTGAATATCACCGACCGATCGTTTGACGAGCTGGCCGCATAATCCAGCAAAGCGGCTCTGTTCAGATGGGCCATCACCTCATCACGATAAGAGCACGCCACGTAATTGACGCAATAGTCCTCAAGCCATTCCTCGTAGCTCATGCTCTCCCCGATAATGCTGGCAAAGTACACGGCCACCTCGTTGCGCACGATGTAGGGTTCTATAACATCGTTGGCCAGGTCTACGTTGTAGAGAATGAAGTACTCGGCGCTCAGCCCTTCGATGATTTCCGAACGGCGTGCGCTGCTGGCCTCCGTTTCTTTGAACAGAGTGATATCGTTCAGCTGATATCCGCAATAGCCCTCGGCAATGGGAAAGATGGCAACATCCTGGAACATGCGATAAGCTGCCGATATCGTCTCAAACTCCACCGCTTCCCCTAGGTAAGCAGCTCGATAAAAGTAGTCGAGCCACGTGCGGTCGCCATCGGCCCATACCTCATAGACGTTCTTGCCCAGCAGATCTGCGGGCGTGCTGTCGGCGGTAGCGGCCATGGCAGCGTTCAGATACTCTATAGTCACATCGGCAGGGTTGCCCTGATTGTCCAAGCGAACGCGCGCAATGC
>CANSTH010000090.1 GCA_947649875.1 uncultured Parvibacter sp.
ACCTGCCCGACGTGGGCAACAAGCCCTCCTTCGTCTACATCCTCCGCAAGGAGAAGTGGCAGGGCTGATGGTTCCGCTGTCCTGACGGACAGCGGAACCCCTCGGCGCTGCGGCGCCGAGAGGCGCCCCATCTTGCCCCTTCCGGAAGGCGCGGCGCGTACCGAAGTACGCTTGGCCTTCCGCGCGGGGCAACCTGGGGCACCGGGCGGCCCCTCGCTCGCTTGTGCGGACCTGCAATTCCGGCGCTCGGCCGCGATTCGGGCCAATTGCGGGCACCGCAGAACCCCTCGGCTGCCGGCATCGGACCCGTGATTCGATTGCCGCTTCCCCTCCAAGCCCCCTCTTCCGAGTTCGATTCTTCCCCAACCCCCATGCAAAGGAATCGGGCTCGGCAGAGGGGGCTTTGTCGAGTTTAGATGCGCTGCACTTTGAGGCCTTGGGGGTCGATGGCGATGGGGGAGCAGGCTTCGTAGCCGAGGGCTTGGTTCATGGTTGTGGCAAAGGCGCGGGCGTGGGATTGCGGCACGATGGCCAGCACGCTGCCGCCGAAACCGCCGCCGTGGATGCGCCAGGCGCCTTCTTCTCCCAGCAGCGCGGCGCACAGTGCCTGGATGGCCATGGCCGGTTGCAAGGCGTCGCAGCCTTCCCCCTTGGGGCTCACGTTCTGCAGAAACATAGCCGATGACGTGCCGCTTTCCCGCGCCATGCGGGCAAAGGCCTGGAAGTTGCCCTCCTGCAGGGCGGCGGTTTGCCGTTGCACCCGCTGGTCTTCCGTGAAAAAGTGGATGGCGCGCATGGTGGCTAGGTCCCCCACGGTGGAGCGGACGTTCGCGAGGTGCTCCAACAGTCGGGGCAGTCCCACTTCCAGCAGGCGGTCTTCATCGAATAGGGCTGCAACGCGGCGCATGTCGCTGGGCACGGCGTTGAATTGGCTGGTGTATTGCGAGTGGTCGCAGCGGCTGTCTATCAGCATCAGTGCGAATCCGCCTTGTTCGAAGTTGGCGGCAATGGGGGCTATGGTAGGCGGGTGGGTTGAGAAGTCCAGTGCCACGATGCCGCCGAAGGCGCAGGCTAGCTGATCCTGGGCCCCGGTGGGTTTGCCGAAGTAGTCGCCCTCGGCGAACTGCCCATCAAGGGCCAGTTGTACCAGCTGTGCGGGCGTGGGCTCGGTGTTGGTGCATGAGGGCCGTGCTTCGGGCTTTGCCGAGCCTGGGGCTTCGGCGGAATCTGCGATTGATGCAGTGGCTACGTGACCATCGTGCAGTGAGTTTGGGGGCGCGGCGGGGTTGGAGACTTCAGGGAGGGTGGCCGATCCTAGCCATCCGGTAGGAGAGATTTCGCGAATGAGAGCCCCTACCAACACCTCAAAGGCAGCCGAGGAGGATACGCCGCTTCCAACGGGTATGTCCGACAGCACCACCGCATCGAAGCCGACAGGTTGGCCGCCGTTTCGCTTGTAGGCGGCGGCCATGCCACGGATGAGAGCAGTGGAGCTGTTGGCCTCGGCCGGAATGGGCCCCAAGTTGTCCAGGTTCACGCTGCCTTCGCCGAACCCTTCCATCCATACCCGGATGACGTCTTTGCCATTGGGACGCGCTAGGCCATAGATGCGGCGGTTCAGACCAGCGGAAATGGTGTGACCCCCTTGGTGGTCGGTGTGGTTGCCCGCCAGCTCGATGCGGCCGGGCACGCTGGCAAGGACGAAGCCGTCGCCTTCGCTTCCGAAGAAGGAGCGATGCAGCTGCTCCAGCCGTTGCAGTGCTAGGGCTGTGTCAGGGGACGGGGATGATGACATGCCCGGTTGCGGCATTATGGCGTTCGAGGCATTCATTGGGCGTCCTTTCCCGGGATGGGTTGGGCATCGATGGCGGCGAGGAATGCGGCCCAACCGGCGCGGCCCGCATCGTCGTTCTTGAATACGCCGGTGCAGGCCAGCACTTGGGCGAATACGGTACCCACCTCATCTTGCATCCAGGGGAGGAGGATTGTGGGCTCTGCCGAAGGGCCGGTGGTGGTTGGGGCTTTAGGCAGAGATAGAATCTCTGCCCTACGAAAACCGGGCGTAAAGCGGCGCTGGTAGATGGCAGTGGCCCAGGGGGCGTGGGCAGTGGTGAGGGTGTTGGCCTCTAGCTGTGCTTGCAACTCTTCGGGGGCGGCCCCGCTGGCCGCCGCATCCAGCAGGGTTTCTTGCACGGCTGGCAGCTCTTTCGCCAAACGCCCGGGCAGGATGGCGCGGCCCATAATCTCGATGAGGCCGATGTTCTCCTTCTTGATATGGTGCAGGTTGGCGGTAGGGTGGAAGATGCCCCACGGGTGCGCTGCGTCGGTGCGGTTGTTGCGAAGTACCAGGTGCAACGTGTAGACGCCGGTGCGCGCGTCTTTCGTGACGATGGGGTTCAGGGTGTTATGGTGCGCCCCTTCGTCAAAAGCCACCACGCCGGCTTGGGGGAATGAGAAGTTGTGCCACGTTTCCAAAATATGCTCGGCGGCCTGTTGCAGGGCATGGCGGTCCGGCGACTCCAGCCGCAGCGTGCTGGCGGGCCATTCCACGATGCCGGCTTCAACGGTAAGGAAGGGGCGCATCTTGATGCGTTGTCGCAGCGGTGCGCTCATCAGGGGAAACTGGTGACGTCCTCCTTGGAAATGATCGTGGGAGAGGATGGAGCCGCCCACGATGGGCAAATCGGCGTTGGAGCCGATGAAGTAGAAGGGGAAGAGGTCGACGAAGTCGAGCAGCCGGCCGATAGCTGCGCCATCGATGACCATGGGGCGATGTTGCGCCGCCAGCGCGATGCAGTGCTCGGGGAAATACCCGTAAGGGGAGAACTGCAGCCCCCAGCGCTCACCTCCCAGCATGATGGCGGCAATGCGCAGCCCCGGCTTGGCGGGGTGCCCGGGTGAGCCGGGCCACATTTCGTTTTCCCAGCACAAGTCGCATTGGGGTTCGCCGGTGGACTCCTCGAGCGGCGTTCCCTCCTGCACCGCGGCGGCAATGGCCCGAGGGTCTTTCTCCGGCTTCGAGCAGTTAATGGTTATCTCCAACGATCCCCATGGGCTGGGGCTTTCCCAGCAAACGTTGCGAGCGATGGCCTCCTGTTTGATGTAGCCGCAGTCGGCTCCCAACTGGTACAAGTAGTTGGTGGCGGATTCCGGGTCAACCGCAAATCGCCGGTCGAATTCCGCACGAACATCGGCAGGACTGGGAAGTTTCATCATTCGCCTTCAAGCTTGTTTACGCGGCGGTCGTAGGTGAGCAGGCCGTTCGTCTCTTCTTCTACGTCCGAGAGCTGGGTGTACACAAAGCCGGCCAGCCCCTTCTCCTCCAGTGCCTCCGCCTGCGACAGTACATCGCCCAGCGCCTGTGCAAATTCCTGCTGCGTGGTGGCGCTGCCGTAGCCGTACTCGGTGTCCAGCACGCAGTGGCCGACAACGGGCCAGCTGATGCCGCCGAACTCTGACAGGACGAAGGCCCGTTGCGCATCGGGCGCCGCGGGGTCTGGCAGCACATCCAGCGGTCGGAAGTAGTTGTGGATGCTGAAGAAATCGCCTGCCCCCTGGTCGTACCAGCCGCTCGTGGCATCGATGGGCCGCGTGGGGTCGATGAATCGCACTATGTCCACCGCCGCTGCTGCGCTGAACTGCCCCCATCCCTCGTTGAACAGCCCCCATATCGCCACGCTGGGGTGGTTCTCCAGGTAGCGCACCATCAGCACGCAGCTGGTCAGCCATTCGGCGCGATAGTCGGCCGAGTCTGCCGAAAGATGACGCCAATCGCGAGGCGCTGAGTCGCCCCGCCCCGCCCAGCTGCGGCTGAAAAGGGTGGGCTTGTAACTGGAATGCCAGGGGCTCAAAGGGCCGCCGCCGCTTACCATGTCCTGCCATACCAGCATGCCCAGCTTGTCGCACAGGTAATACCAGCGGTCCGGCTCCACTTTGATGTGCTTGCGCAGCAGGTTGAACCCGGCTGCCTTCATGGTTTGGATGTCGAAGGAAAGCGCCTCGTCGGAGGGGGCGGTGAGAAGGCCGTCCGACCAATAGCCCTGGTCCAACACGCCGCGAATGAACAAGGGCCGATGGTTCAGGAAGAACCGCAGCGTTCCTTCCGCGTCTGGCCGTACCTCCACGGTGCGGAAGGCGCAGTAGCTGTGCACGGTGTCCTTCCCGAGGGAGAATTCCAGCTGGTAGAGGAACGGGTCGTCGGGCTCCCAAAGGCGCGGGGCGGGCACGGGGAGGGTGGCGGCGAAGGCGTGGTCGTGTTCGCGCTCTTTTCGCAAGAGGGGCGGGAACTGCTCCTCGGCGGCGGTGATGGTTTCCGCTACCAGCTGGCCATCCGCAAATAGGCGCACCTTCAGCGGTTGGTCGGAGGGAGCGTTGGTGGTGACGGTTATCGCCAGTTCCTGCCGGGTTGGGCTGGGAAGGATGCGCGCTTGGCGCAGGTACACGGCGGGCACCACTTCCAGCCAGGGGGTTTGCCAGATGCCGCTTTGGGCGGTGTACCAGATGCCGCCTCGCTCCAGCCGCTGCTTCCCGCGCAGCTGCACGCCGGTGTCGCTGGGGTCGAATACGCACAGGAGAATCTCCAGCCGCCCGCTCGCCAGCACCGATTCAGAGGTAATGTCGAAGGAAAACGGCATGTAGCCGCCGGTGTGAACCCCCGCCTCGCGTCCGTTCACCAGGCAACGGCAGGCGTAGTCCACCGCCTCGAAGTGCAGGATGAGCAGCTGGCCCTCGTCCATTTGCGGAGCGGCCACATTTAGGTGGTACCACAATAGCTGGTTGGGCAGCAGCTGGCGGCTCACTCCCGACAGGGGTGCTTCCGGAGAGAAAGGCACGCGGATTTTGCCGTTCCATCGGATGGGGGCGGCAGCGGTTCGCCAGGCTTCGGCTGCGTTCGCAGCGGGAACGATGGCGTAGTCCCACAGCCCTTCCAGGCTGATGAAAGAGTCGCGGGCGAACTGGGGATGGGGGTGCAGGGATGCACCGCTTGCGGCGATGGGCGATGAGCTTACGCCTTGCGAGGCGACTGTTTCGCCCCCGATGCTATGCTGGTCGGCGGCGCTTCTGCCTTCGCCGTTCAACAGGGCCTCGCCCCAGGGGGTGAGCAGCTGTTTCAAGGGAGCGCCGTCCGGCTTGCGCGGCGCTGCCGCCATCACGCGTTTCAAATCCAGCATAACCACTCCCTCCCACGCACCCATCCTTGTTGTTGCGCCATTGCTTCTTCTTGTCACCTTTCCGGTGGATGGGGCCACCCGCCGGGGTTCCGTTCGACGCGTCGTCGGTCGGAGCTAACTCGCGCTGCGCGCGAGTGGATCTCCTCCCTCCTTTGGCTTAGACCTCACTTCACCCCGGCGGGTGTCCCCTGCCACGGTAGCTCCGCTTGGCCGGACCTCGCTCCGACCTGCCGAACCGGCCCATCCAAGATGCTTAAAGGCTAGAAGCAAATGGCTATTTCCGTTAATTGTAGGCAAACAGGTTGGTTTTCCCTCCTGCTGTCATGAGAACGAATAAAATCCCTGCACCGCGTCTCTGTACAATTGATGTTAGAATTTATTTCAAATTAAATCCTATTGAAATCGAAAGAAATTCTAATGAAGTATGAAGTGACAGAAAAAAAGGTGGCTGAACGGCTGGGAATTTCCCAAAGCCGCATATCGCAGCTGGTCAGTGCGAAGCTGTTGGATGCCGTTACAATCAATGGCAAGGTGCGCATTTCCGAAGAGTCGCTTCTGCGGTATATGGAAGAGTCGAAGCGACCCGGACGGCCGTCTCGCACCTCTTACGCCACCGCGTCGGCCTTCACGTTAATGAACGGCAACCACGCGGTTGCCTCCGTTGTTTTCGACACCGCGCTTGACGATCCCATTGCAATCACGGAGGTTTTCGATTCTTCCCGCGCCCCGTTCGGCGTGCTCACTTCTGGCGGTAAGCCCAAAAAGCGTGAGGTGAACGATTGGTGGCGCCATCGCTCCATTCCCTCTTCGCGGCCTGGTCTTGATGCTAAGTTGCTCGGCCTAGGCATTCGCACGCCGGCAAATTTGGCGGCGCAGCATATGGGATTATCTCTTTCGGACTGTTATTGGCTTCGGCCACAGGATGCCCCGCAGCTTGCATGGTCGCAGGTGAGCTACTTTGCCAATCCCTTTGTGGAGTCGGCTCCTGTTGGGTGGGACAGTTGGCTTTCGGGGGTGGGCCTCAGCTCGCCGGACAATACATCGGAGGGAGAGCTGCCGAAAAAGTGGATCATCGAGCCTTCCGGCGCTCGCTGCTTGCTGAAGGGATGTCGAAGCGATGACCAGCGTCCGTTCAACGAAGTGGTGGCTACTGCTCTGTTTCGACGTCTCTTGCAGCCCGAGGATTATGTTGCGTACGATTTGGTTTCGACGGCAGGTGGGCCGGCGTCCCGTTGCGTCAATTTCCTAAATGGTCATGAGGAATACGTGCCCGCTGTGTATTTGAAAGACCTTGGTGGAAGGGTTCGGGCCGCGGGCAATTACGACCGCTACTGCAAGACCCTTGCTTTGCTGGGGGCAGAGGAGCGCTCTGTGCGAACAGCCCTCTCGAAGATGATTGTATGCGATGTAATCTTGGCGAACTTCGACCGCCATTGGCGCAATTTCGGAATGATTCGTGATGTCGAGACGCTTAAGTTGCGGCCAGCGCCCTTGTTCGACAGCGGCAATAGTCTGTGGTATCACAAGTCGCCGCAGGAGGCGCGGGCGGCGGATTGGACGTTCATGGCTCGGCCGTTCGCGCAAACGCCGGAAGAGGCGTTGGCCTGCGTGGACGATCTGACATGGTTCAACCCCGATGCCTTGGACGGGTTTGTGGATGAGGCATGCGACATCCTTGCCGGCAGCCGCCATGCCAATCAGCCGGGCAGGTTGGATTTCATCCGCGAGGGTATCGGGCGCAATATAACGCTCGTGCGCAATGCGGCAAAAGTTCTAGCCCCTCGCATCAACCGTGGAATGTAGCGCTTGCCGATGGTCACGCTGCGGTTGCTGCTCCAAAAGCCACTGGGGTTCTAAGTAGTTCTAAGTAGTGCTGTCCCTCTTTGCGGAATCGGCGCAGGGGGGCTTAGCAAGTTCGGGGAATGTCTGGGCACGGCGTGACAACCCCCTTCAGGGTTCTTTCAGAAAGCATTGGTAATGTGCGCTCCCTATCGATTTAGGGGGTTCTATGAAAAAGATTCGCAAGCGGCTGGGCTTCGACATTGCGTTGGGGCTGCTGCTGATATTCGAGATGCTCTATACGCTCACGGGCAATGTGCTGCACGAGCTGGTGGGCGTAGTGTTCTTCGCTACTATGGCGGCGCATCTGGTGTTTGCGCGGAAGTGGTCTGGCTCGATGGTTCGCTCGTTGAAGGAGCGTCAGAAGCTGCCGGGCGAGCAGAAGGCGCGACTGGTTATCGCGATTGCGCTGGCCCTGTGCGCGGTTGCCCTGGCAGCAGCTCGAACGGCCGCAACGGCAGCAACGCGCCAGATGACGGTAGCGCCTCCGGTTCTGATGGCTCCAACGACCGACAGCCCAACTCCGGCAACGGTTCCGGTTCCAACGGCAGCAACGGCACCGCGCCCGATTCCGGCAACGGCTCAGGTTCTAATGGCGGCAACGGCAGCTCCACTTCTGATATCTGCACCCTATGCCGCAAGTACTGCCCCTTAAGCGCTCCCCGCTGCAACAAACCCTACGCCGCCGGTCTTATCTAAAGACTATGGCTCGATAGCCAGCAGGAGGGAGTGGGAATGATAATCAAATCGTTCCTATCTCCTTCTGCCTATCAGGAGAGGCTCTTCTTCCTCAGATGGCGCAGGTAGCCTTTCTTGAATTCTGTTATATGGCCAAATACTTTGATGTCGGTCTTTGTTTCTTCTTTGTTTGCGTATTTCAGGGCCGAGAGCTCAATTGTGCACAAAAAATCGGCTACTTGCGAAAGACGGTATTCCTGCGGATCTGCATCTTTGAACACCACTGCATTTTTTGATAGGGAGTAGTCTATTGCTTTATGCAGGGTCGCTGATATGGCGGGCTGACCCCCGTCGTAATACACCTTTATAGAGTCATATTGCTGGAAGTAATTAAGGTTATCAAAAACGAAGACGATGAGATCCCTGCGGAGGTTCGTAACGAAGCTTTGCAAATTTGGGATTTCTGATCGCCTGTAGCTGAAGGTCTTATAGGAGATGGGCAGCTTTCTTGCAAATACGAAAAAGCATGCAAGTAGCTTCTTCCTATCCGCCATGTCCATGTTTTCATATTCTCCCTTACCGTTGATTAAGGGCGAGGCATGGAAAGGTATATCGGGGAGTCTCTTATGAGCTAACGATGCTTGATAGTTTTTTACGAGCAAATCAATCGTTTGTGCCTGGTCATGGAAGACAAGGGTAAGTAGGTAGTACTTCGAAGTTCCATTTTGGCCGCCTGACTCATCGGCAAAAATGCTGAGGCTTAGCTCTTTCATGGCGCCCCTTAAAAAATGCCGGGAGATAGCTCCCGGCGACTTGGTAGAAGCAAAATGCCTCCAGAAACTTTATATCAAAGGACCGGGCGAACATCAATGAAAAAAGCCGAAGTATTAATCGAAATGGGAACTTTCCGGGCTTCAGTCATCTCGATACCTTTTCTAGGGATGTGTTGCAATTAGAGCCTTTTTTGGGTCACTGGGACTGCGGATATTAA
>CANSTH010000091.1 GCA_947649875.1 uncultured Parvibacter sp.
AAACATCATGCATCCGGAGTCATCGGCCGGCCTGGGCATTGCCGTGAAGAACGTGCACGATCGCATGAAGGGCTTTTTCGGCCCCGATGCCAGCATGCGCGTGGTTAGCCAGCTGGGGGTGGGCACGCGGGTGACGTTGCGCTTCCCCGATTGCGCGCAGGGAGCAGGAAAGAGCTGTGAAGCCGATGCCGCATTGGAGGGCATGGTTACGGCGCCGCAGATTGGCCATTCCGAAGGGGTTGGCGATATCGATGGGCTTGAAGGCGATGGCGTTCGTCCGTTTGCGCACCCCTCGGGCCGCGAGCTTGACTTGGACGATGTAGCCGCCGCGTTCTAACGTGCCGTAACTGCTCGGCGCCCTCTCGGAGGTGGGTCGGTTCGACAGGCCTGCGCTCGATGCTGCGCTCTGTCGGAGCCAACTCGCCCCTACGAGCGAGTGGGTCTTCTCGTCGCTTAAGCTTGGCCGGACCTCGCTTAAGACCCGCCGAACCGGCCCATCCGGAATGTCGTTCCGATTGAATAACCGGATTAACGCCTTACGGGAAAGGGTGCCGGCGTTTCTGCTATCATGAAAAAGTTGAAGTGTTCTCCAAACGGGAATGGTGAAGCCATGATCGATTTCCTGTCATCTCCCTTTTCTCTTGTCAGCGTAGGGCTGGGGGTTCTTGCCATTGCCATCATAGGCATTGTGGTTTGGATTCTCTCCATCGACCGCCGCACGCGGGGCATGGTGGATAGTCTTGAGCAAGAGCGCCGCAAGGTGGCGGAGATGCAGGTGTTCTTGAGCCGCCGCGGCAACGATGGTGCCCGTCGCGCGCCGCGGGCCCCGCAATCGGGAGCAGCGGTAGGAGCGCGCTCGGCGGCGGTGAGTGGGGAGGCGCCATTGCCGTCGCAGGGAGCTGCCCGGGGGCGGTCGGCGACGCCTCATTCGTCGCAGGCAGCAGCGGTGTCGGACGGGCAGCCGCCTGTGGGTTCGCGTTCCGCTGGCCAGGCGCCCGCAGACCGATATGCGGGACAGCAGGGCTATGGGTCGGCTGCTTCTGGTGCGTCCGGCCAGCCCTATGCCGCTCAGGCCCAAACTGCCACGCAGGCTGCGGCTGTGCCATATCGAGGAGTCCAAGAAGCTGCGGGCCGCTATGGCGCTACTCCCAGCGCCGTTGTTTCCACTGGCCAGTCGGCAGCGGGGGCGGCCTACTTCCAGGCAACCGCAGGGGCTGGTGCCCGGTCGAGGGCGGAGGCGGCCCGTTCGGCTGCCGGAGCGTCCCGGGGGGAGCAAGGTGCTTCCAAGCCGGAAAAGCAGCGCAGCCGCGGTGGTCGTGGGGCCGTGAAAGTTCCCTATGGCGAAGACAGGACTGGAGGCGCCGGCTATGCGGGGCTGGATCAGAGCAGCGATGCTCGTGCCCGGGCAGAGCAGGCGGCTCGCATTCGCCAGCAGGCTGCCCGCGAGGCGCAGATGCGTGCCCAGCAGCAGGCGCAGGCAAGTGCTGCTTACGGCGCTCAGGCGGCGGTGGCTGGCAGCGGCTATGTCGTGGCGGCCCGTGGTGGCGCGGTAACGAGCCAAGCTGCCTGCTCCCCGTCCGCATCGGTTTCCGCTTCCGCTGCCGTTGCTGCGCAAGGTGCCGGATATGCTGCGGCGCCTGTTCAGGTGGCGGGTGCCGTCTCACCATCGGTGCAAACGCCTACCGGTGTGCGCTATGTTCCTTCCGACCCCAATTACCGGCCGATGTCAGAGGGTCCGCGGGTAAAGGCCCACCCCTCTCACCCCGACGGATTCGATGGCACGGTGCGCACCTCCGATACCCATGGGCAGTCAGAGGGCTCTCCTGGCCAGACACCTTACGACCAGCGGGGTGCCCAGCGCCCCGTCAACCCGGCCGAGGGCAAGCCCTCCATGCCCTGGAGCACCCCGTCGGAGCCCCGCGGCCGCCACGCCCGCTAAAGCCCCTTAACTCCTTCTCACCATAGTCGCAGAAATGCAGCTTTTGACGAGTTTGGTGAGGCTGTTATCCAGCCTAGTTGACGGCTTCTCGAACGAACTCTGCGAATCTTAAAAAATTTGAAATGTTTAGCAAGAGGGGTTTACAAAAAGGTTAACTAAGGTAAACTTCTTTTTGTCAGGAGGAACAGGGACATGGGTTCGCCTGGCAACCTTGAAAATCTGCGGGTCCGGCTCCTCTCCCCTCTGTGTTTTCGGGCCCAAAGGCATCTGCCGCAGTTCATATATGGGGTTGAAGCCCGGTTTTCCCTCCTCTCTCCTCTTCGCTGGTTCCTCCCACCCCCAACGGACGCATCGGCAACCACGAAAGGGCAGGCCCAACGGCTTGCCCTTTTTGTTTGTATGCCGGTTTGGGGACACACTTTTTGAATCTGGGGCATCTCTCTGCTGCCGGGTCTTCGATCAATGAAGGCAACTGCTTGTTTTCTCCAACGAAAAGACCCGTTCACAATTAGGGACTTACATAGTAATATAACTTATAAATCATATTACCGGGAAAGGAAGTTCCATGTCCAGCACCGATGTCGTGCAGACGCTTCGAGACTATACGCACCTTTCTTGGTCGGAGAGGACGAATACTTCCGGTACAGCAGGCACGTTTTTGAAGGCTCGCGAGACCACGGGGGCGGGTACCTGGTACTACAAGCTTTCCTGCTATGACAGCTATCGCGGGGTGTACGGCCACGAATGCGCCAACGAGGTAGTGGCAAGTCGCCTCATGCGATTGCTCGGCGTCCCCCACCTGGAGTACCGGCTTGTTCATGCCACGGTGTTGGTTGACGATAAGCCGCAAGAGGTATGGATGAACCAATCCCGAAGTTTTCGCGCCCCTAAAGAAAAGAAGCTTGCGTTCGATGTGTTCTACGACTTGGAAAAGCAGCCGGGCGAAACGCCTTTGGACGTGGCGGAGCGTTTTGGCTGGGGTGACGATGTGCGCCAGATGATGGTGGTGGACTACCTGATTGCCAACCGAGACCGTCATGGAGCCAATATCGAGGTGCTGCGCGACCAAATGGGTGCCTTGCGCTTGGCACCGCTGTTCGATAACGGGCTGTCCTTCGTGTTCTCGTGCTATAGCGACGAGCTCCGCGTGGATGCCTTCGATCCGTTGCAAGATGTGAACGCGAACAACTTTTTTGGCACGCGCTCTCTTGAGGAAAACGTGAGGCGCTTCGTCTCGAAGAATCAACTGGCCGATTGCCTTAAAGAAAAGCTTGCGGAGTCAGACCGGACGATGCTGTTTGCGGGCCTTGACGAAGTGCTGCCTGAGGCCCATCGCAATAAAATGTGGGAAATCCTATGGAAGAGGTGGAACCGTCTTGAAGACCTTTGCCATAGTTGACGGCTCGCGGCGCAAGGCTGTCCCTTGCGGATGGCTGCATTACGACGAGGGGAAGGACGCCTTCTCCATTGACTTGTCGCCAACAACAGAATCTACTGCCATGCCGGCGCTGCTGGGCCTCTTCGTTGAAAAAGGGGTGCTCCATCTTGACGACCAGTGGACGCGCCGCTGGCTGGCGGAGCGCATACCGCCTTCAGGAAGGCAGAACTTGGGCCAGGTGCTGAAAGCTCACGGTCTGAGGGAATACGATGAGTTCGCGCTGCTCATGTCCTCGATGGGGGAGTGCGCCCAGGACAGCTTCGTGTTGAGGCCGGTGACGGAGGAGCCGTCCGAAGGGGAAGAGGCAGGCGAGGGCCATGCGTCTTCGCAGGGAAGCCAGCAGGGCGGGCAAGTTCCGGATGCCGCCGGCCCTCAACACATGAGCCTCGCGCAATCGGTGGGACGGCAGATTGCGGAACGTCGCAAGGAGCTTGGAATATCCCAAATGGAGCTTGCCAGCAGAACCGGCGTCCAACAGCCAGTCATCAGCCGCCTAGAGCGAGGCCAAGGAAACCCCACACTAGAGCTGATAGAGGCTTTGACACAGGGCCTGAACACCATCGCGAGCATTAAGCTGGTGGAAAGGAAATAGCGCACCTGGCTCACGAGCCGTCAGCTTCAGTTTAGCGATGAGTCAGAATATGAAAAAAGCCACCGATAGGTGGCTTAGTTTCAAGTGGTGCGGGCGAGAGGACTTGAACCTCCATGGGGTTGCCCCCATACGGACCTGAACCGTACGCGTCTGCCAATTCCGCCACGCCCGCATTCCGTTGCTCTTCAAAAGAGCGTTGTTAATAATACCCAAACCCCAAACGCCTGGCAAGAAGTTTTTTGCCATATCGGCGAAAAGGCGGCACGGGCTGTTGCAGAATTGCCGGTTTTACCGCACCACTGCCAGGTTTACGCTGGCCAGCAGGCTAGGGATGCTGCGCACGGCCGAGCGGTTCCACTCTTTGGCGCGGTCGGGCAGCTCTTCCCACGGCACCATGTAGGGGCTGCGCTTGCCGTTGACGTCCTTGGTGGTGCCGTAGCGCCAACCGGCTTGTTGCCGCTCGCGCAGCCAGCGGCGGTGTTCCAGGATGGCCAGGCACTCCACTTCGCTGGCCGTGAACGCGGTCACGCAGCGCTCCGGATAGCAACTGCCGGCCGGTAACACTTCGTAGCCCAGAGTTTCCAGCTTCTTGTAGATGCTGCTGATGTAGGCGATAGAAGAGTTGCGCAGGTCGGCAGGCAAATTGGCGAACGAACCATAGTCAACGTCGGTTTGCGAGGCAATGCGATCGGAGGTGTAGCGCTGAAAAGACGTTTGTGCCAGCTCGGTGATGACATCGGTTTTGCCGGCGTAGCCCTCTTTCGCCAAAAGGTCGGGCGAATCCACCAGCAAGGGTCGGGCGCAAGACGGCCCGTAAAGGGCGCAAACTAGCACGTTCCAAATGAGCTGCTCTTTGCTGATAAGCCAGTTCGGCAGCGATCCGCCGTAGCCGTCGGCCTCGAAGTTGGGATATGCCTCCTGGGCATTTCTGACCAATGCCACAAGCTGGGGAATCTCCAGCTTGTTTAGGGGGGAGGGCTCGCTGGAAAGGTCGCGGTGGTAGGCGTCCAGCGCCTCGTAGCAGGAGTCGAGGAAGTAGCGGCACGCCTGCTCGCCGAATCCTAGGGCGAGGAAGCGGCTGTGCAGGGCGTTAATGAGGGTTTCCATGACCGCGCAATCGTCCCACCAAGTGCCGCTAACCAACTCGATTCGATTTTGCAAACACCATGCGGGCAGGATGGTCATCAATGCCTTTAAGGGGCTGCTGCCCAGCGCCTCGTAGGTGTCCGCTTCGTTTTCCATGGCGGAGAGGATGGCTTGCAGCTTCTGGATGGCGGCGGGCGATTCGGTGGCGCTTACCGCCTCTATGGCGCGGCGGAAATCCGGCAGCGGCCCTTTGCCGGTACGCGATGTTTCGTGCGAGCCGCGGCGGTTGTTCAGGGCGAAGGGCGGGCAGAAGCGCTCGAAGGTGGCCACCACCTCGTCGGGCGAGAGGGTATTCAGCTTCAGCGGATGGGCGGTCCAAACCGACACCGCCTGTAAGCAGGTGAGAGCATCTTCGGGCTTATCGCAGGCGGCCACAATGCGCTGCTCGTAGGCGGCGCGCCAGTAGTTGGCGTTAAAAAGCAGGCGATCCACCGCCGATTGCGTGCCGCGCTGCAGCCCTTTCTTGTCGTCCGATTCCGGATGGACTGCAGGTGAAGACGACGCCATTGGGCGATACTCGCCGAAGGAGAAGGCAAGATAGGCGGAAATGGCGGTTTTGACGATTTCGATGGGCTTGAGGTCGCCCTCACGTTTCGCCTGCTCTTTTTCAAGGGCGTTTTGTACGGCATCGGCGGGGGTTGATGCTTTTGGCCTGGCCTTACTCATTGCCGGATGGTTCCTCCCGCTTTCGTTCTGCACCCGTGGGCGCGTGTCCGTTCTTGTCGTTAAGCATGATAAACGTTACCGCCCCACGCATTGGGCAATGAGCAGGCCGCCGCTACGAGAATTCAAGCGCGCTGTGGGCATAGGCAATAAGCTCGTCAAGGGTGAAGGATTCCTCGGATTTGTCCACGGCGGGGGAGAACCGGTAGTACAAAAGCCGGTTCGGCTGGTTGGCCGGCTGAATAAACGCAACAGGGGTGAGATCGTAATAGGCTGAAATGGAGGCTCGCTCTACTGCATAGGGAATTTTGCTTGTAAAGAAATTACCATTGCTGACAAGGCTCGTCTCTGGAGACACGACGGTAATCGTCCCATCGCTGAGAACGACAGCGAAAGATTCGCGGCCACTGTTGCTGTAAAACGGGGTGGCTGCAACAACCGAGGTGGAAAACGAATGGCTGTAAAGGAGGTCCCCGCCCTCAAGATCGAACAAGAGGAGGTCGGTTCCGGCTGATACCAGCGCAGACGAAGAATCACCGGGCAAGACGGCCTGTATTTCAGGAGATCCCACGTAGGGGTAGTCGTCGCCGTTGATGACGTCCACGGTGTTGGAGAATGTGCTCTCGTGGCTCCAAAGTGGGCCGTCTTCCAAGGCGTTGATGTCGTAGGCGCGAACAGAGAAAGGCACTTTGTCGACATCGTATTTTTCGCCGTTGATCTCATCGGCGCACGCGACCAAAATGCCGTTATGAGTTTTGATGGACCGGAGCACGGAATCCTGCACAGTAACCCTTTCGGCAAATCCATCTGCTAGGTCAAATGCAAAAAGAGCGTTGCCGAACCCCACGTAAGCTGAGCCGGTCTCATCGTCGGCGCAGAAGGCGGAGTTGTCGATCTGATCGGGAAGAGGGACGCGGGCGATTGACTCTTGGGCGAGCATCTCGCCTGATTGAAGGTCCACTAGTCCGGCGGCCACCTGGTTCGAGAAAAGGTAGAACAGCCAGCATTCTTCCGGATTGGAAGATGCCAAAGTCGCAAAGGCGGCTATGAGCGGGACGGACCAGAGCTCTTTGCCGCTTATAGGATCGAAGCAGATGACATCGCCGCCATTGGCGCTGTTGGAAACTATGAGTGCTTTGGGGGAAACGGCTTTCATCATCCAATGAATCTTAGGATCCCCGGTGTCTTTACCGGAGAAGATGGACGGGGAATACGTTCCTTTTGGCTGGCTGGTGTAGGCGTCGAAAAGAGAGACAGTGCCCGAGGAATCAAGAATGGCCAGCCACTCGCCCTCCATGTCGTAGGCGAAATCTACAATCTCGCTCTCAACATCGACGCAGTACATGGGTTGCCATGGGTGGTCGGGATCCGGGCTAAACGACACCAACTTTTCGAGGGCGGCTTGGGCCTCGGGAACCAGGGGACGGCTGTGGTCGCTTTCGGAAGAGGGGAGGGCAGCGAGCGCTGTTTCGATGGCCTGCAGATGCTCGCCCCGTTCGTATTGGTCGAGCGCCTTGGCGGCCAGGGATTTCGACTCCTCGATAAGGGCGGTTTGGTTGGCGTTATGAGCGAGCGCGGCGAAGGTGCCGACAAGGGCCAGCACGGCTGCGACGGACGCTGCGGCCGCGGCAATCTTGCGGTGCTTGTGTGCGCGCTCGCGTTGGCGCAGGGCATCGTAGCCCACACCGGCGATGGCGGCCACGACGCGGAGCAGCTCTGCCGTCTGCGAGGTGTGGGAGCCGTTCCGCAGGTCGGCGGCAAGAGGGCTTGCCAGCGTCTCGTGAAGGGCGCCGCTGATATCTGGCAACAGGCGGCTTTTCAGCAGGGGAGGGACGCTTTCGGCAGAGCTTCCTTCCGCCAGCACGCACAGGATGCGCTCGCGCCCATGGAGCTGCGCAAACGTTTCGATTTCCCGTTGGATCCAGGCGCTCTCGCAGGCCTCCGGCGAGCAAATGACCACCAGCCAGCGCGATTGCACCAGAGCCGTTTGGATGCTCTCGGGCAGCGAATGGGAAGCCGCCAACTCGTCCTCGTCGCGGAAGCACTTGCCCAGGGGCTTGCCGGGGATGGGCCACGAGGAAGGTGCAAAGTGGCGGTGGTTGGTGTCCGATTTATGGTGCGCATCGTGGCTAGCCGTACTGAAGTATGCATCAGCGTGTTGGCAGGGTTCTCCAAAAGAGGGATCCTGCACAATACCGCGCGGAAGCCGGAAGGTCTCGATAAAGCGCTGCACTCGCTTTGCCACCTCTGCGTCCCGCGGAATGTGCCGATAGCTGATGAACGCCGCATAGCGATAGTCCGCCGGCTCAGCCGCCCCGGCGCACCGTGCCCCGCAGCGCGGACAAAACGCCGCGCCCTCAGGCAAACAATTATGGCAGGTCAAACACTCCATGGGGAGATTATACCTTGACCACCACTTTGCAGCTTGCCGGTAGGGAAAGAGCGCCTTTACGACTGTGTCTGGCCACAAGTATCTCCGCCACATTTTCGAGTATCTTCGCCAAATCGCCCAAAATGGCGAAGATACTCGGAGGGAAAGAGTCGGATTATTCAATTTGTAGCAACATGGCCGGAACCACTGCAGCTTTACGGTATTTCTCTTGAAAACGATCTTGGCAATAATTTCCGCCTAACCGTGCTTCGCTCGAAGAAAACTCGTCTCGAAGCCAAAAAGGGCCTTTGATTCCGCAAGATTCATGCAATGGTTTTCCGGTTGCATTCAAGTCGTCTTTCCCCAAAACGAATATTTTTTCGGCAGTAGTGAGATTATTCGAGCAGAATAAGCCCCGTCCATTTCTGCCGGTGCATTTTCGGCTTCCAAGAACAATGCGCGC
>CANSTH010000092.1 GCA_947649875.1 uncultured Parvibacter sp.
GCTCCGCTTGGCCGGACCTCGCTCCGACCTGCCGAACCGGCCCATCCAGGATGTCTTCGCGGCAGCGCAACCGGCATAGCACTCTGCGGGGAAAGGGCGGGGGTGGTTCGACCGGGCGAGTTCCGCACGACGCGAAAGTGCCAGTGGCACTTTCGCCAAAGCAGGACTGTCTGAGCGAATCGGACTGCCCCCGCCCTTTTCCCTGCTCCAGAAACCTATTCAAAAATGCATTAGCCGAGGATGCGGTAGCTCACTTGGCGACGGCCCCAGTCGAGGGCGGTGGGATAGCCCAGCTTCGCGTACACGCCCGGCTGCAAGTCCAGCGATGTGATGCCGCCGCCCATGCCGCCGCAATCGTTGATGGTGGCCAGCACCGTGACGCCGTTGTAGGATATCTCGATCTTCTTGCCGAAATAGCTGCGGTAGTTGGGCCAAGCCATGGGAATGGCCACGCCCATGGTGCCCGGGCCGCAGGGGCTACCGTCGGCCGTAGTGCCATTCACGTCGTAGGCGGTGGCCCATCCGGTCTGCCAGCCAGCGCCGCTGGGCGCAGTTGACGAGCCGCCATTGCCGGAGGACGAGGAACCGCCTGAGCCCTGAGAAGAATCAGCTGCAGCGTCCTGCTCGGCCTTCTCGGCAGCTTCGGCATCCTTTGCCGCCTGCTCCTCAGCCGCCTTGCGAGCCTCCTCTTCTTGGCGAGCCCGCTCCAGCGCCTCAGCCTCGCGACGCAGCTGCTCCAGCCGAGCGGCCTCTTCCGCCTGGGCGTCCGCCAGCTGAGCCTCGGCCCCGGCCACTACCGCCTGAGCTTCCTCGCGCTTGGCCTCCAGGCTGTCCTTCAGAGCCTCTTGGCTATCAATCTGCGAATTCAACGTGGCAAGAGCCTCATCGAAACGCTGCTTGTTCGCCTTTTGTTCCTCTATCACCGCAGCATGGTGCTCCATGATGCGGTTCATATAGTCGAGGTTTTTCAGAAGATCGGAAAAGCTCTCCGATTCCAATATGATGGTAATCAGCGACACGTTTGTGTCGTGGCGATACTCGTAGCTGGCTGCCTCGCTAATTGCCTCCTGCCCGTCTATCACCCGCTGCTGGGCCTCCATGGCCTCGTCGGCCGCCTGAGAGATTTGCGTTTGCAGTTCTTCTATCTGGGCTTCGATGTCGGCATATTCTTGCGATATGGAGGACAGCTGCGCCTCGGCACTGTCCAGCGCCCGCTGCGCCTCGTCCACCGACACGGCAAACGCCGATGCCGGAATAGCGGCTATCGCCAAGAGAGCGCAAAGAACGCACCGGAGCAGGGCGGCGGGCGAAAATATGACGTTGCTTCGACTGGTCACTGGGGCCTTTTCCTGTTTTCGTCACGGGGTCATAGCCTGCACGCCGCAACAACCCATACGTGCGGCACGCAACAACTCTTCCCAGGTAAAAGCAGGTTTTTCGTTAAAGTAGTGTAGTTTCCGCTCAAACCTCGAAGCGCTATCATCGCCTATCATCTCGCAAAATGCAAGCAAATCGGCCATAAAACCATACGTTCGAACTACATATCCGCTGGGTTGTTGTAGGCCAGAAGCTCGCTTATGGTGATAAAGTGGTAGCCCTCTTCCTTGAGCTTCGGCAGGGCCTTTGCCAATGCTTCCACTGTCTGGCTGCGATCGCCGCCACCATCGTGCATCAGCACGATATCGCCAGCACCGGCCTTCATAATGGCTGCCTCAACCTTATCGGCACCGGGACGCTCCCAGTCCGTCGTATCGATGTTCCAGCCTATCTCGTAGGTCACATAGGGCGCCAACGTTTTCAGTATGTCTCCATCGAAGTTGCCCCCCGGAGCTCTGATGATAGTAGCGGGAGCCGTGCCAGTCACCTCTTGAATAGCATCGTAGCCATCGGTAATCTCGGCAATCTGGTCCTCTGGGGTCATGCGGGTGAGATCCACGCCGTTACCGTCCCCCTTCGCATGATCACGGGAATGGGTGAGAATCTCGCAGCCCGCATCAAAAGCCCGCTTCACCTGGTCAGGGGCGTTTTTAATGCAGTTCCCAACGGGAAAGAAGGTGGCCTTGGCATCATTGGCCTCCAGTACATCGAGTATCTGGCGCGTAGTGTCGGGGTTCGCCCAGGGGCCATCGTCGAAAGTGAGGGCAATCACCTTGTCACCGCCAGTATCGGCATTGTAGCACTTCAGCTGGCCGTCCACCGGCGCCTCCACCACCTCGTCAACGGAAATGCCCGACTCTGTGCCGGTCTTTCTGTTCAGTTTGCCCGGCGTGCCCGCCACATAAGCGTGAATGGCGCCAGTACCCGTGCGCACCACCCCCGGCTCGGCCGGCAGCTGCTCTTCGGTAAAATCCTCCGTAGTGTCGGCACCGTTCTCGAAGGCCACCTGGGCGCCAGCCTTCAGGCCCAAAGGCCCGTCGCCAGCCTGCGCGCCGTCCACCGTCACGGTATAGGGGCTGCCGCCGCCTTTTTGGATAACCGAGCCGTCCAACGCCAGATGATTGCCGGCGGAAGGAGCCTCCATGCCGGCGGCAATGGCGGCCTCCTCCAGCTTCTCTGCCGTGGCGTTGGGAGCGATGCTCACCGTTATGCCGTTCACCTGCACCTCTACTGGCGACGGGTTGAAGTAGGCGAATGTCCCGATGCCCACCACGGCCGCCACAAGCACAACGGCCACTGCCGCCATGGCGCCCACGTGCCGCCGATCACGTTTGGGCCGGGGGCCGTAAGGGTCCACCGTGGGCGGCTTCGATCCGGGCCAGCGCACGTCTGACGTCGGCGCGGTATCGGCTGCCACCGTGTGCACTGGCTCGCGGAAAAGCTCGCGCTCGCCTTCCTCTCTCTCCGCAGCGCTTTCGCCGACGGCCGCACGATGGGGAGTGTGCGAAGGCCCGAGCGCGGACACGCGGGGAATTCTCCCTGTTGAGGAAACCGCAGGGCGAGAGACCGGCGCAGAAGCGGCAGTGTGGACGGGAGCCGCCGAAGCGACGGGCCGCTCGGCGGCTGCGCTGCCCTCCCCTCCGCTTTCTGCCTCTGCCTCCGCTGGATCGATGGCAGGAAGCTTTACGCGAAGCGACTCGCGGCCATCTTCCTCGGAAGATATGCAGTTTTGTTCGGAATCGCCATAGGGGTTGTCGAGCGTAGAGAAAAACATATTGACGGCAAAATCTCCTCGAAGGTTCAATTAAGTTGCGGGTCGGAGTAGATTCAAAAATACGAAAAGCACGGGTGCTTCCAGTGCTGTGGGCATATTAGCGTAAATACCCAGCTAGTTGATGGTCTTAATCGAATTGTTGGAAATATTTAAGAACCGCGCCAAAAAGGATTCCACGGTATCGCCACATACCGCCATGCGCACTTCACCCTTGGGTCGATTAATGCTATTATTCAAACATTCGTTCGTAATTCTTAGGAGGACCTTTTGAGCTCCCATCTTCGCAATATCGAGGGCGCGCCCATGGAGGGCAAACTGCCGGACGTGCGGCTGGCCGCAACTCCGTTGGAAGTAGTATCCCCCTACCGTCCCTCGGGCGATCAGCCGCAGGCCATCGAGAAGCTGGCGCGAGGCATCGAGGAAGGGCTGCGCTACCAGACGCTTCTGGGCGTCACCGGTTCGGGCAAAACCTTCACCATGGCGAAGACCATCGAGGCAGTGCAGAAGCCCACCCTCATCATGGCCCCCAACAAAACACTGGCGGCCCAGCTGGCCAGCGAGCTGAAGGAGTTCTTCCCCAACAACGCCGTAGTGTACTTCGTCAGCTACTACGACTACTACCAGCCAGAGGCCTACGTGCCCTCTTCCGACACCTTCATCGAGAAGGATGCTTCCATCAACGAGGAGGTGGAGAAGCTGCGCCATGCAGCCACCAGCGCGCTGCTCTCCCGCCGCGACGTAATTGTGGTGGCGTCGGTGAGCTGCATCTACGGCATCGGCAGCCCCATGGACTACGCCGGCATGGCGGTTTTCGTGGACAAGCAGGTGCCGCAGGACCGCGACGATGTCATCCACGGGCTCATCGACATCCAATACGACCGCAACGATTACGAGCAGAAGCGGGGCACCTTCCGGGTGCGGGGCGACTCGCTGGACGTGTTCCCCCCGTACGCCGACCATCCCATCCGCATCGACTTTTGGGGCGATGACATCGAGGAGATTTCCGAAGTGGACCAGGTGACCGGCGAGGTGCTTGGCACCTATGAGGCGCTGCCCATTTGGCCCGCCTCCCACTACGTTACAGCCCGACCCAAGATGGACAAGGCCCTGGGCACCATCCGCGACGAGCTGCGGGAGCGGCTGGCCCAGTTCAAAGAGGAAGGCAAGCTGTTAGAGGCGCAGCGGCTGGAGATGCGCACCGCCTACGACCTGGAGATGCTGGAGACGATGGGCTTTTGCAGCGGCATCGAGAACTACTCCCGCCACCTGGACGGACGCGCCCCGGGCGAGCCCCCCTACACCCTGATCGACTACTTCCCTGACGATTTCCTGTGCATCATCGATGAGTCCCACGTCACCGTGCCGCAGATTCGCGGCATGCACGAAGGGGACCGCTCCCGCAAGATAACCCTGGCCGAGCACGGCTTCCGACTGCCCAGCTGCCTGGACAACCGCCCCTTGCGCTTCGACGAGTTCGAGGCGCGGGTGCCCCAGTTCGTCTACGTGTCCGCCACTCCCGGCGACTACGAGGAACGGGTATCCCAGCAAGAGGTGGAGCAGATTATTCGTCCCACCGGCTTGCTTGACCCCGAGATAATCGTGCGCCCCACCTTGAGCCAGATAGACGACATCATCGACGAGGCGAAGGCGCGCGCCAGCCGCCACGAGCGGGTGCTGATAACCACCCTCACCAAGAAGATGGCCGAGGACCTCACCGACCACTTGCTGGACCGGGGGGTGAAGGCTCGCTACATGCACTCCGACATCGCTACGTTGGAGCGGGTGGAGATTTTAAGCGACCTTCGCCGGGGCGAGTTCGATGTGCTGGTGGGCATCAACCTCCTGCGAGAAGGGCTCGACCTGCCGGAGGTGACTTTGGTGGCCATCCTGGACGCCGACAAGGAAGGGTTTTTGCGCAACCACCGCTCGCTCATCCAGACCATCGGTCGCGCCGCCCGCAATGTTTCCGGCCAGGTGATCATGTACGCCGACCGCATCACCGACTCGATGGAGCGGGCCATCGGTGAGACACGGCGGCGCCGGCAAATCCAGATGGAGTACAACCTCGAGCACAACATCGAACCGCAGACCATCCGCAAGGCCATCAACGACATCATCGGCTTCGTGGAGCAGGAGGCGGGCAGCCGCAGCGCCGAGGACATCAACAAGGAGCTGGCCCAATTCTCCCGCGAAGAGGTGCTACGCATGATAGCCTCCATGCAGGAGGATATGAACTCCGCCTCCGCCAGCATGGATTTCGAGGAAGCGGCGCGATTGCGCGACGAGGTGGTGCGGCTGAAGGCCAGCATAGAGGGCACCGACGAAACGGAAGCGCTCAAAGAGCTGAAAAAGAGCGCCCGCAAGGGCAGCGCCTTCGGCAACCGAAAGAACTCCGCCTACGGCTCCGCCCGCCGTTCGTAGCTTTACCCTGCCTGAGCGGCAGCCAACAGTTCTTCGGCGTGAGCGAGGGAGGCGGCGGTCTCGCTTCCGGAGAGGAGGCGCGCCACCTCTTTGATGCGCGCCGCTCCTTCCACTGGCTGGATGCGGGTTTCGGGGGCGTCACCATCGGTTTTGCTCACCATGTAGTGGCAGTCGGCGAAGGCGGCCACTTGCGCCAAGTGGGTGACGGCAATCACTTGATGGGTGCGGGACAGCTGCACCAGCAGCTCGCCCAGCGCATAGGCGGTGGCACCCCCCACCCCGGCGTCCACTTCGTCGAATACGAGGGTCTCAACCGTGTCGCTTTCCCCCATGACCGCTTTGAGCGCCAGCATCACTCGCGACAGCTCGCCGCCGGAGGCGATGCGGGCCAAGGGGCGCGGGCTTAAGGCCTTGCCCGGTGCGAAGAGGAACTCGATTGAATCGGGCCCCGCCGCGCTCCATTGGTCGAAGGGAAGCGGCTCTATCTGGCACACCAGTTGCGAGCCCTTCATCTCCAGCTTGGCCAACAGCCCGTTTATCTCTTTCTCAAAGGCCGCCTTCTTCGCCATGCGCGCCTTCGAGAGCGCTTTGCCGGCCTTTTGCAGGTCCGCCTCGGCGCTGTCGAGGGCCTTCTGCGCTTCGGCCACCAACTCGTCGTTATTGTCGATGGACTCCAGCAGCTGCTGGCACTCGGCTCGATGGGCGTTGACGTCGGCAAGCGTTGGGCCGAATGAGCGCATGAGCGATTGCAGCGCCGCAACGCGCTCTTGCAGGTACGTGAGCTCTTCCGGGTCGAACTCCAAGTCCTGCACGTAGGAGGCCAGATCACGTGCAGCATCTTCGGCAAGGAACACCGATTCCCGCACTGTGGAGGCAAGCCCCTTCAGCGCCTCGTCGACCGGCGCCATGCGATCGAGGGCGAACACGGCACTGTTTAGAGCATCCAGCGCGCCCCCTTCATCCGCCAACGCCGCTCGGGCCGTTTCGGCGGCCGAGAGCAGCGCTTCACCGTGCTCGGCCCGTTTGGTGCGGGCAAGCAGCTCGTCGTATTCGTCATCGCGCGGGTCCAGTACCTCGATGCGGTCGCGGTCTTCCCGGGCTTTTGCCACGGCCGCCTCCGATTGAGAGGCGGCTTGGGCCAGCTGGCGAAGGCGGGCGGCGGCCACGCCCCGCGCCTCCCAGGCAACCGCGTAGGCAGCGTGGGCATCTGCCACAGCAGTTCCGGCCCATTGGTCGAAAAGCGGCCCATGGGAAGAAACTTGCAGCAGCTGCTGCTGGTCGTACTGGCCGCACAAGTCGATGAGGGGAGAAACCAGCTGGGCCAGCTCGCCAACGCTGGCCATCTGCCCGTTCACGGTGGCCCGCGAGCGGCCATCGGCGGAAATGCGCCGGGCAATCACCATGTCCTGGTCGCCAGAGAAGAAGCGCCCTGCCACGCAAGCGCCCTCCGAGCCCTCGCGCACCAGCGTCTTGTCGCTGCGCGCTCCCATCAAAAGGCGGCACGCATAGAGGAGCGCGGTTTTCCCCGCCCCCGTTTCGCCGGTAAGCACCGTGAAGCCTGGCGACGGAGAAAGAGACGCCTCCTTTATGAGGGCAACATTGGAAACCTGCAGTTCGTCTATCATCAGCGACTCTCCCAACACAGAAAAGGCAGTTGGTCTATTCTAAACCAACTGCCTTTCCCGGCACATGAAAGGAATTCAAAACGAGAATGATCTACAGGTTGTTCTCGGCTTTGTATTGGTTCCACCAGTTGATTACCTGGTTTGCCAGCTCTTCTTTGGTGCCATCGTTGTTGAACACCACATCGGAAGACTGAATACGGTCGGCATCGGTAATCTGGCGAGCAATGCGATTGCGCACATCGGCCTCGTCGAAGCCGCTGGCAACGGCACGCTCGATGCGAGTCTCCATGGGCGCCAGCACTGCCAGCACCACATCGGCGGAATAGGCCAGGGAAAGCTCGCGATTCTTGAACACCGAGTACTCTACTACCACGGCCGGAACTCCTTGTGCCTGCAGCTCATCGACACGATCGGAGTATGCCTCCTCGATGCGAGGCATGGTGATGCGATTGAGCTTGCGGGTTTCGGAAGCGGACACAAAGGCCTTTGCCGCCAGCGCTTTGCGGTTCACCTCTCCCGCCTCATCGAGAATGTCGGCACCGAATTCCTCTACCAACTCGTCTTTCACCAGCTGCCAGCGCAGCACATCATGGCCAACTTTGTCCAGATCAATAAAGGGCAGTCCTTGGCTTACCAATGCCTCTGTGGCACAGGACTTTCCCGCTCCCATGCCGCCCACAACGAAAATCTTCTTCATAACGCTCCCTCCCTGTTTCGGGCACAGGCTCCTCGGCCCAAAAGACAAGGCCCGCCGGACACATGCCAGCGGGCCCCAGCAGTTCCACTGCGGCTAACAATAGCCGATTACGCAAAGGGGTTCTTCAGAAAATCGAAGCTCGACTTTATCTCATCGGCAACGGACTTGAACTCGCCCACCACTTGAGCGCCCTCGCGATATATCTCGTTCATATCCTTCGTTGCGGCGGTCACCCCTTCACGAGAGATGCCCAGATCGAATTCCTTTTCATCAGAGGCGCGAATGACCTGAGTGCCTTCTTCGCCATCCTCATCCTCTTCATCATCGTCCTCAACATAGTAGTACTCTTGCTGATTACCATCATCGTCCAGAAGGATGAAACCGATCTCATTGTCGTCTTCGTCAACGATCACCGCGTAGATGTCGCCATCCTCGATTTCCATCTCAATGACCTCAGCTTCCAGGTCATCGTCGTCCTCGATCTCGTAGCCCTCTTCGGCGAAATCGCGATCCTGCCCGTTCTCCGCCATCACTGTATCGTCCAAATCGGGAGCATCGGCATCAGACCCGGCGGGCACCCCATCGTTGTAGCCATCGAAATCCGCTTCGTTATTCGTAGAGAACGGCTCGTAGTCTTTCTCCAGGTCGGTCTCCATCGCGTCAGCGCCCATGATCTCGTCCTCGTCGCTTTCGATATCTTCCAGCTCTGTCT
>CANSTH010000093.1 GCA_947649875.1 uncultured Parvibacter sp.
CCATCGTTTCGGCATCGTAGACGTTTACCGCAAAGCCCTCTTCGTAGCGCTTTGTCACCTCTGCCGCCTCTTCAATGGTTTTTGGATGTTCTCCGAAGTCTCGCTCAAAAGCATATCCATCAGACCCATCGTCCGCAGCTACAAGCACAAGATCGGGAGTGGTGGCACGCATATAGTCTTGCCATTCTTCGTTCGTTTCCGGGTAGCCGAACTCGCGCATGTATCTCTCTTGAACGAATGCATCATCCGCGGATCCGTAGGAATAGCCGGCATCGTTGACGGGGAAGTAGCTATGGCTGTCCTTTTCGGTAGGGCCGCAGGCGCTTAGACCGAGCGCAAGCGTTAACGCCGCAACAGTCACAAGGCAAGACGCCACACAAACGAACGGAACACGGGAAGAACGCACTACCACCACCTCCAGTTTTGCGGTGGACCAACGATGGACAAACCACTCCCGAGAAGGAGAACCCTCCACCCCACGAAAGGACATCGCCTATCGGCTAAAGAACCCTGCGCTTCGAAGCTGAGTTCATGATACAGCAATATTATGCACTATATTCGCAGGTCAGAAGATTGTGGCATTTCTTTGGCATTTTGCCGATTTCCCTCACAGCCGCAGGGTCAGGCGGGTGGTTTGGCCTACCACTTCCATGGTTATCTCGCCGCCCATTAGCTCGGCATACTCCCGCGACACAGCTAAGCCGATGCCGGTGCTGCCGCTTTCCCCTTTGTAGAAGCGCTCGAAGGCGTGAGCCAGCTCGTCGGGCGAAGGCGGCTGGCCGTCGTTCTCCACCACCAGCTCGATCTCGCCTTTTAAGGCGCGGCCCTCACGCACCCGCACGAAGCTCCCCGCATGGCGCACGGCGTTTTCCAGCACATTGCGCACCACGGTGGCGGTCATGGACTCGTCGCAAGGGCGCACCAACGGCCGCGGCAGCTGCACATCAAGCACTGCGCCCTTCTCCCGACAAGCATCCTCTACCATGCGCGCCTCGTCGTAGACAATTTCCCGCACGTCCCACATGCCCAGCACCGGCTGCTTAAGGCCAGACTCAGCACGGCTTATCTTCAAGATGCCATCCACCGTGTCGGCCATCCGATCAGACGCCGCTATGATGCGCGGCAGCGCGAAATCCTCTGTCACCGCACCCGCCTGCATTCCCTCCGCATAGCCGCGAATGGCCATGAGCGGGGTCTTCAACTCGTGAGAGGCATTGGCGAAACTGGCTTCTAGCGCCTCGTCGGCACTGTCGCGCCCCAGCGCGTAGCGCCGATGCCTCAGGCGAAAGCCCAACAACACCGCAAACATCAGCACTCCCGCAACAGCGCAGGCAAACAGGGCCACTGAGTGAGCGAAGGTAGTGTCCACAAACAGCAGGTGCGCCTTGCCCGCTGACGCATCCCATTCCGTCACCAGGTAATAGCCATCCGTTCCCCATTCGGAGAAATGGAACACCTGGCTGCCCACCGCTGCTTCGTCCAATGCCTTGTTGTCCCGGTAATGGGAAACCAAGAAGTATTCGAAGAAGTCGTCATGGGGGTAGTACCATTCCTGCACCACGCTCATATTCTGCACCGGAATCGACGGCCGATGGATGGTAGCCGCCCCGTTTTCGTTGTAATCGTGCAGCGCAGAGCTGGCCGCCGCCCCGATCATCGCCCCCGTTGCCAGCAGCGCGGCCACGAACAGCAAAAGCGAAACAGCCAGCGTGGATGCGACAACCTTAATATACCGCCGCCAAGGGCGAAGGGAAAACGGCTTCATCTCTTCCTCGCCCTCAAGACGTACCCGATGCCCCACACGCTCTCAAGTGCGATATTGGCCCCTGCCGAGACCAGCTTTATGCGCACGCGGCGGTTGGTCTCGTCCACCACGCGGCTTCCCTGTTCTTTGAGCCCCCACACCCGCTCTAGCGCCTCTTCTCGGGAAACAGGGGTGTTGAAATTCTCCATTAATAGCTGCAGATAGCTGCGCTCAAGAGGAGTAAGCTGGAGGGCGCCGGATCCCACGAAGAACGCCCTGCCCCCACCTTCGGAGCGCACATTGCCGCATTGCAAGTCGGCTACCGGCCGGCACGGGTCCTCCTGTGCGCGAACCCGTGCCCGCGAGAGCAGGGCGTGTACTTTGCCGCGCAGGAGAATGGGGCGGAACGGCTTGCCGATATAGTCGTCCGCCCCGTAGGAAAAGCCGGCGAAGCAGTCTTCTTCTTCGTCCTTCGCCGTGAGCATGATGACAGGAACGTCCGAGACCGTCCGGATGCGTTGCAGCACCTCCAGCCCATCGGGGCCGGGCATCATGACGTCAAGGATGACCAAGTCGCAGGGGCACTTCAAAAACTCCGCCAACAGTTCTTCGCCCGCCTGGAAGCACTTCACCTCATGACCATCAAGCCCGAGACAGCCCTTCACCAGGGCGCGAGCATCGAAATCGTCGTCAGCAAAATACACAAGCCCCACAAAAACCTCCCTTGTGCAAGCATGGCGGCCAAAGACGGACGGCAGCCAGCGTTGCGAAGGGAGGCACGCCGCCCGAAGGGGCAACAAGGGGCCTCCGATGATCTGCGCCTTGGGCAAAACTGCGGCCCCAACGCGCCAACCAACTACCTCCAACTGCCGTTTTTCCAGCTCAGATTATACCTAGCGGATTGCGCCCTCGTTAGCACGCTAAGAAATCTTGGCATTTCTGTGGCATTTGCCGTTCGATGTAGGCGCATCTTGCCCGAGAAGATGCCTCCCTTCCGGGCCGCAAGCTCGACAAACCATAGCGGAAACAATAGGAAAACCAGGAGAAAGACTCTCCCGGCCCAGGAAAGAGCGGGCGTTCTAACCTGCAACCAACGGTCAACCAAAGCGCAACAGGTTTAAAGCAGCCCCGCTAGATGGCACGTGGCGATGTGGCAAGCAGGCGCGCAAGGGCACCAAGCCCCTCAGAAAGGGGGCGGTAGGGTTTGCCCCGCAGCCACAACTTCCGGGCCCGCAGCCCCTCCAAGGCATCTGGCTCGCATGTTTCCAGGTCTACATCGCACGTGAAGAAACTGGCCTCATAACCCTCTTCCATCAGGCCCTTCTTCTCCCCCAGCATCAAGCCGCCGTTTACCGTGTAGGTGCGCAGTGTCCGATAACCGGCAAGCGATTCACTTGCCACCGAGAACTCCCGCATGCCACGCATCTGCAGAAATGGATCCGGCGGTTGGACGGGCGAATCGCTGGAGCCGCACAGCGGCACCCCCGCCGCATCCAAACGGGCAAGGGGCACCTGGGAGGCAATCTGGCGCTCGCTCAAAAATCGCTCGTAACCGTGCAAGAAGCGCTGGTCAATCCAAGCGTACCCCGGTTGCACGGTTATGAAGGGCTTGTGATTGCAAGCCCACTCGACCGCCTGCGGCGAGGGGAACTCGAAGTGGTCGATGCGGTGGCGCCCCGGCACGTCGCTGAGCACCGAGCACATCTGGTCGATGGCAACGTCTCCGATGGCGTGAGCCGACACCTGATAGCCCGCATCGGCGAGACGTCGCACCGTCTGCCGCAACTCATCGGTATCGAAATAGAGGCTGCCCTGCGTACCGTCGCGAAACGGCTCCGAGAACGCAGCGGTACGCGAGCCTACCGAGCCGTCCAGTTCCCACTTCATGCACCCGCCCACCCGGGGCGCCCCCATGCGCCCACGCACGCGCGCCAGCTTCGCCTCGTCCATGTACTGGGGAAACAGCCGCACATCAAGCGGCATCCGCTGCCCCAGAAACGCCACAAGCTCGGTCATGCGGTCGCGCTCCACATCATCGGTGCCCTCCAGCGCGCACACCGTGCCGATGCCGAAAGACGCACACTGGTTGCAGAAGCGCGCCACGCCGCGCGCCAACGCACGCGGCGTGATGCGCGAGGCCAGGCACGCCGTGAACTTCCCCAAATTCGCATCGTGGGCAGGGCCGCAAAAGATGCCGTCGGGCGCCACCCCTTCAAGCCCCAACTTCTCCAACAACGCCGAAGAGCATGAGCCGGAGTGGCCATCGATGTTGATGACCCACACATCAGCGCCGTTGCCCCACTCGTCCAGCTCCCACCGATTGGGAAGCCGGCCCTCGGCCATGGCCGCCGACACGTAGTTGCTCAAGATGAGAAGCGACCCCGGCTTTGCCCCTGCGCGCTTCGCGATCTCTCGAATGCGTCGCTGCACGCCCGCAAGATCAGCCGGCTCCACCCGCCCGTGGGCAAACGCGCACACTTCTTCCCCCATGCACAGAAGTGCAATGCTGTCCAGCATGTGCAAGTGGGCGTCGATGAGCGCCGGGTACACATGAGCCCCACCTATGTCGATGCAGCAACCGGACGCGCCCGGCGTCCCGGCCCCGTCTTCGCCCCCAAGGGCGACAATGCGGCCATCTTCCACCACAATCGACGGCACAACATCGCCCTCGCTGCGCATCGTGTGGAAAACCCCGTTATAGTAAAGCGTGCGCATGGCGTTTCCCCTATCGACTCGCCGCCTTCTGCCAACCCGCCCTATTTCGCAAGGCTGTCCGCGCCCCGCAGGCCAGCCGCTCCCTACAAACTTACCGCGCTACCGACCGCCATCAGCAGAAAAGCCGCCAGGACCACCACCTGCATGGGGGTACTGGCCAGCGCATCTGGCAGCAGCAGCCGTCCATTCGCCTTACGGCAGCGACGAAACGCCGGCACCACCATGACGGCCATGAGGATGGCTATCAGGCCGCCGGCCGTGCGCATGATCTCCAAGAAGCTACCCAAGTCGAACAGCACCAACAGAAGCGAGGGCAACGTGGCAATGAGCCAGCAGAGCCTGCGATGCAGCTTCGTCTGCTCTTCGATGATATCGGATAGCGCCAGGGAAATGGACCAGTAAGTAGTGAGCATGGCCAGCACCGTGAACGCCGACCCCAGCACCTGCGCCCACAACCCGATGCCCTCCGACCAGCCTATAATGCCCAGCTCGGTGATGCGGGCAGAGCTTCCCAACGTGCAAAAGACAATGACTACGATGAAAGCCAAGTTGAGGCCCAGCCCGAGCAGAATTGCCTTGCGCACCCGAGCCGGATCGCGATCGAGGCCCTCCACCGCCTGAGGTACGCTGAAAAAGGCCACAAACGAGAACATGGCCATGCCGAAGAAGGCAAGCAGCTGATTGGGGGCGCCCACCACGCCCCAAGGCAGAGCGTTGTGCCAGTTGAGCAGCGATGCCACCGCCAAAACGCCGATGATGACCATAATGGCGCTGATGGAAGCGGCCTCGCTTACCCCCAGCACCTTGAGTCCGAAGAACACCACCGCCGCAGCGATGGCGTAGAATACGAGTTTCGCCGCCAGGGGCGGAAGCCCCGCCGCCTCCAGCACCTCGGCCCCTCCGGCCACATAGGCCGCAAGGTTGGTGATGAGCACGAGCGCCGTGAGCGCAAAAAGGGCCACGACAAACCAATTCCCCCGCGGTCCGCGAAAGAGGTACGTGCGAAACACGGAGATGATCTGGGATCCCTTGCCGCTGCCGATGGTTATCTCCGCCAACATCATGTGCATGCAATAGCTGAAGAAGAACGCCACCAATATGATGGCCAGCCCCGGCACAAGTCCCGCCCGATCCACCAGGTACGGCAGCGTCATGATGCCGCTGCCCACTCCGTAGCCGGTGATGATGCAGGCGGCCTGCCACACGGTGAGCTTCTTCTCCATGGGCCATCCCCTTCCCCTCGCAGCAACTGCGGCTAATTATACCGGGAACAGGTCAGGCGCACCTGAACACCACGCGTAAACGGCAAGCGGCAAAAGCCGCAACCTCCCCAATTGGAAAAGCGGCTCGAAACTGGAGGGGGTTTCGAGCCGCCGTGTCGAGGGGGCAATTATTGTGGGCATCGTCCAACTGTTTCCCGTCGGGCGTGGAGCAATCTTGTTAGCGCGCCCTTCTAAGGCCAATAAATAGGCCAGCAGCCTCATCCCTTGTCGCGCAAAGGGTCAACTCTCGCCTCTACTCTTCCCCGGGCAGCTCCTCGGCCAGGAGGTCCTGCAGGAACTGCAGGTCAGTGGTGATGAAGCCCTGGGTGAGATAGGCCAGCCCATCGTAGAACTTGGTCTTGGCGAAGCGGTGCATATCAGCCGCCAGCATGGGATACCAGCTCACCAGATGCTCGTCCAAGAAATCGGCTGCTCCCTGAAGGATTTTACGGGCCTCGTCAGCATTCCCCTCCTCCAGCGCAGCGGCAGCGCGGTTGCCCATGATGGACTCGAACAGCAGCTCTAACGAGATGTGGTCCTCGCCTTCGCGCCAGTTGGGGTCCTTGTCCACCGACCACACGTGGTAGGTGTGCATCACCTCGCGGCGCGCCTCCTCCATCATGAGGCGTTTGGGAGAGGTGTACACCGACTCGTAGGGGTACGCGGCCGAGTAGCCGTCCACCCCCTGGCCCAAGAAGCAGCGGGCGTAATCCACCTTCAGCTGCCGCAGGCTCTCGCTCCAAAGATTGGAGAGATAGGTGCTTATGTACAAGTAGCCCTTGTCGATGTCGGCATCGCCCGTGGCAACCGGGTACAGCGAATCGTGCATGTCGTCCAGAAGCACCTGATCCACCTCTTTGTGGAACAAGCGAGAGAGCAGCAGGTAGGTGGCGCTGCGGGCGCGCAGCATCTCCGCCATCTCCTCGGCCGGAGTTGCCTCCAGGGCCTCGTCCAGCTCTTCGCCCAAGGGGCGCTCTTGCATGTCCTCGGGAACAAGGTTCTCGAAATCGGCCATGTTTACTCCTCCCCTTTCGGCGACGGCGTCACATCCGTCAACAGCTCGCCCAGCGCGCGGCGCCCCAAATCGTTGGTGGCCCAGTTACCGGCCCACACCATGGCGCTGCAGTCTTCAAGCTTTTTCAGGAAAGAGGTGCAGTGGCGCATGGGGTTGCGAGAGAGTGGGCTTTGCACCACCAGGTCGTTCACCTGGCCCACGGTGCGCCCTCCTTCCACATCACAGAATGAGAGCACCGCCTTGTACACCGGCAAGTATTCCTCCTCTTCCGCGAACAGCGCCTGCACACGACCCCATGGGTCGTCGGCGGCCATGTAGGCAGCTCCTTCGGGGGTGGTCACCCAGTACACTTCGCGGTAGGGACCCGGTTTGTAGAAGCTCTCGCCATCGATTTCCACAATCTCCGGCTGGGCCTCCTCCTGCTCATCGTAAGGGTCCCCCGCCTCGTTCACCTTGGCGATGGCGCCGGCCTCCTCCAGAAGCAGCGAGAAGTCGTAGCCCTCGTACACCGAGCGGTCGAACTCCTGCAGGCGCTCCACTTCGGCCTTAAGATCGTCCGCCCGCTGCGGCTGCTCTAAAAATGTCAGGATACCCAGCAGCACGCGATGGCGGGTGGCGAAGCGCTCGAACAACTTGGCAATGCGCTGCTCTGCCGGCAAATTGGCATCGATGCCCACCAGAGCCACCGGCCGCGTAGCGGTACCGGGGCCCAGCTGCCCCTCGGTAATATCGGAATCAAACTCGGAATCGTCGTTGGCCTCAAACTCTTCCTCTTCTTCGGGCACATCCTGAAGCGGATCGTAATCCACGTCTTCAACAGCCTCGAAGACAACATCGCGGTTGGTGTCGGTCATCAACCCTCCCCCTCAAATACATTTTCCCTTTGTTTCGCCGGTTTGGCGGTTGCGAGCGATTGAGCCAATCGCCCGCAACTGGCAAACCAGTTTAGTTCAAAAGAGGCAGAAACCTTAGGCAGAGACAGAATCTCTGCCCTGCGAATTCCATCTGCAGGCCCACTTAGGCAACCGAGCGTTCTCCGGATAGCCCAGCCGCCCGCCAGTAAAGCATCGGGCGGCCGGGCGTGGTCGCGCAGAGCGAGTTCCGATGCGGACCGAAACCTTAGGCAGAGACAGAATCTCTGCCCTGCGAATTCCTCCGCTCCAGGTCCACATAAGTGAGCGAGGAGCGCATCCAGTGCCCCAGATTGCCGCGCGCCGCAGGCCAAGCGTACTTCGGTACGCCGCCGCCCCCGCGCTCCCAGCCCCCGGGGGCGCGGGGGCGCTGCTTCTCCGCTCTCCAGGCCCGCGGGACCCCCCCCCCCCCCGGAACTGGTCTACTCGCCGCCCTTCCAGGAACGGCCGCGCAGGATGTAGGCGAAACCAGGATGGTTGCCCACATCGGTCAGATGATGCACGTCCGCATCGGTGTAAGGCTCCACATGGTCGGCCAGCTTGACGCGGGTCTTCTTCATGGTGGCGTAGCTCTTGTCCGAGCCGTCGGCATAGTAGGCGGACGGGTCGGCAGGCGCCTCCAGGTTGGCAACGCCGTTGTCGATGTCGCCGAAGAAGCGGGCGCGGGCGCAGCACTGCTCCACGCACAGGGG
>CANSTH010000094.1 GCA_947649875.1 uncultured Parvibacter sp.
TCAGAGCCATAACCGCCCGAAGGGTCATAGGAAGAATTACCGGAACTATTCAGAATGAATCGGTTGAGGTCGCAATCGGGGTCGGAATCACCCTTCGTAAGCACAATGGGATCGCGGTCGTAGAAGGTAAGGGTCACCTGCGGGTTGGTCATTGCCGCAAGCACCGATTGAGACAGTAGCACTCGACTTGTATGGAAGCCCCGGTAGCCCTGCAGCTGGCCATCGAACATCCGGTCCGTTGCAGAGGTCTCGAACGAGCCCGGCATTATCACCGAGCGATTGTTGGTCATGAGGTGGAACACATAGCCAGAGTTCTCCACCTCCATATCGGCATTTTGCTTATGGTCCCCCACGTTGTTGTTTGCGAAGCCGCCACCAACAACATTGCGCACGTTGGGACTATATTCCCGCGAGCTTCCATCACGGAACGCATAGGCCAAAATGCGCAGACTGGGCACGCGAGGATCAAGAATGGCATTGTCGGCATCAGAAGAATTTGCCGTGCTGCCGGTGGTGAAGTAATCGTTCACGGTTGCGAACGTGCACTTCATATCCAGAGTACCCGTCCGCTGGGGAGAGCCTTGCAGGATAACCCGGGGGATGGTTTGGCGATTGCTGGCTCCAGGATAAGGATAGACATCGGCCGCAAAGTCGGCCACGTCTATCTCCACCTTGATAAGATGCTCCGAGCCCCAGGCCGTCTGTGGGATAACATAAGAACCGCTGTTCTGATAACTGGCATCCAAAGTGGCACGACTGATTGTCAGCGTGTGCGGATTAGCTGGGTTTACCGGATTATCCGCATCGTCGATGGAAGTGATTTTCACTTGTAGAATATTGGCCTTCTGCCGAAGCGCCTGGTTAAGCACCACTTGCTCTGTTTGGTAGCCGCGCAGCCGCGCCGTAACCCCATCATCTTCCAGCCGGCTCACAAACAGCGGGTTCGTCACCGGTGCCGTTTGCTCCACCACAATGCGAGCGCGTGGAATAGACGAATAAGAGCTTGTGTTTCCAAGGAAGAAGGAGTACCCCGAACGGCTCTCCAGAAAGTCAATAGTTTTGTGATCCTCAAGACTCCCCCATGCGCTCGTATCGGAAGGGTTGTATTTTTCGAACCCCTTCCCCACAACCGTTGGCGCAGGGCAGGTGGCCATTACACTTGCCTTTGCCTTCGCTTCGGCGTTCAGCGGCTGGTAGATTGGGTGTTTCGCAGCGTTGAACGTGCCTTCCACGGTGTAGGTGCCCGGCATGGCCACCGTGCCGGCGATAGCCACCGTCGGCCTGCGGTTACCCACGGTATCTTCATAGAAACTGTAGTTGCGTCCGTGCTGGTAAGCAAAGTTCGGGGCATCCGAGCTGAACTTAACCTCCTTTTTAAAGAAGTCATAGTTTATTTCGAGGCTGGAGAAATAATAGCCGCCCCATGCGCTGCGAGGAATCACCACGTTTTCGGCCGTGTCATATCCCGAGGCCGTTCCATGATGGCCGCCCAGGGAAGTGAAGGGGAATTGATACGCGCCCGACGACCCTCCAATGTAGGCATTCAATTGTGCGCGCGTAAAAGTGTAGCTGTGGTTGATTATCGAGTCGGTTCCCTTGTCGTACTCAATGGATTTTATGGTAAGGAACGGCTCTGTTGGGCTGTTGATGGACATCACATCCAAAAGCTGTTTCGACAGGGTAACGGAAGAGGTATTGAAGCCCGTCAGATATTTCCCCATCAGAGGGTCGTCCACTATTTCGTACTTCATTGGGGATGTAGAGAAAGAGCCTCCCCAAATTGGGGTTACCGTATCATTTTCCAGATAGAAGGCAAAACCCGCCCCCGAGCGTCCGAGGTTTACCCCCTGGGCGCCAGTCACACCCGATTTCATTTCCACTTCGCGATTAGGGCTGTTAGTCAAAAGACCGTAGCCATACAGCGTGGGGTTTGCCATCGAACCGAAGAGGATGGCGTCATCAGAGGCAACCTGTTCTTCGTAAGCGGAGTCGCTATAGGCGGTTTCCAGCTGCATGGCCACGGGAAGATAGCTACTTGGATTGCCTTGCTCTCCCACTCGGTGAGCAATACCATGGAACGCCATGAACACGTTTTTGTTCGGATCTGCATTGCTGCCCGGATCGGAGGCATTGTATCCCACCGAACCCTCAATGGAGTCGAACTCTACTTCCACCTGATCAAGGGGCGTTTCATCCCAGCCGGGTATAGCCCATACGCTACGGGGAATATAGATAAGCCCCACCAAGTTGGGGTGAGCAGTTCCCAGACTGCTTCCCGCTGTCACTCGGTAGGATTCCAGCTGGTCGCGAGTAAGCACCACCGGCCCCGTGCCGCCCTTGTCCGCGGCTTCGTGTACTGGGTGGATGGTAAATTTTGTCACATCAACTTTCGAAAGAAAATTGCCGCTCAGAATTATTGCCTGAGGCTCGAATCCTTTGTGACCAGCACGCTCCCATCCGGCAGTGGGATAGGTTTCGCCCGTTATCTCATCGTATCCGGCTTTGTGGTAATAGCACTCGCAATCATCGTAAAGCCCTCCGTTGGCCAACGGATCCGCACTATTGGAGAACACGCTGGTAGTGAGCTTGCCAGGCTCCATGCGAGACGTGGAACCATTAGTGAGCGCAAACAGATACCCGGCGCCATTTTGGTCAAGGGGCGCAGCTTTTATCTCGCTTTCAGGGCCATACGTTATCGCTCCGCCCTCCGATTGGGCGTAGCTGTAGGCGAACCCGTGAACCCCCGGCTGTACCGGTCCAGCCACCCGTATTGATGCGTTCGCCTGAGAGGTGGAGACAGCAGCATCCCAGTAGCCCTGGGTATTGTCGGTGTAATTAACCGGCGTCACCCATTGGGGAGCACCGGAAGTGAGGACCGACCGATTGGTAAACAGCCCATCGCTGCCAGTGCCCACAGGCGTGCGAGGAACCCCATTCACCCCTATGCGAATAGGCAAGGAAACGCCCGGATCGAACCCTTGGGCCAGCCGGATGCGCACATTACCGGTGAACCATCCAGTGGGAGCAACTAGCTTTGAACGGGTCTTGGCCTTGTACCCCATCGACTCCAACACATCTGCCAGAGGCTGCTGATCGACAGTGTGGCCAATCTTCCACACTCCGTAGCCGTCTGCATCCCCTTCGAAATGAGGCGTAATACCAACGGGCAGCTGCACCCATTTGGTGTCAACACCTCCCACCGCCCAACCGCTATCCAGCGGAATGGTGCTTATCTCCACTTCCACCACGCCATGGGCGGTATCAAACCAGTTGGCCAGGGCGGCACTGCTTGTCACCGAAGCCAAACCAGAGGACACGTGGGGATTTGCCGCATAGCCGCCCCCATCCTTCTGCACGTGCAGCTCGATGGAGTCCAAATCCCACTTTTCCGGCAAGCTTTCGGTAACATAAGGACCATATTCCAGCCCATTTCCCACACCCGACACATATACATTGCCTGAAGTGGAAAAATCGCTCAGGCGGAATTTTGAGACATAGCCAATAGAGCCCGTACCAAGGCTCTTCCACTGATTGGCATCTTCGTCAAAAGCCTGCTTCTTGTGAGTCATTGATGATTTGACCGGCAGAAACGTCGAATTGTTGCTATTGGCTTCCTTGGTCCATTGGAAGCCGTCCGCGCCGCGGCCACCAAAATATATAGTGGGCTGGGAAAGAAACGGCAAAGTGGAGTATTTCTTTACACCATTGGAAGTTGAGTACGTGATATTGGTCGTATAGGGCACAGCCACTAAGTAGGAAGTAGTTTGCCCCGAGAGAATAGGCTCATCATCTAAGAAGGTCATGCGGCCATCGTTCCCCAGGTTTTGATAGGGAATTTCCTCAAGCCCGAAATCATCGATATTGCTAAATTCGATGAGGTCGGCCGTCTGCCAGAAATTCTGTATACGTTGCCGCAGCGCCGCTTCATCGTCACCCGGCTGACGCAGCTTATTCAAATTGTAGATAAGCGCGCCACCTTGGTTCGGAACGCCAATGAACGTACCGCCTCGGCGCATGTCTTCCGTGAGGTCGGTAAGCACATTACCATCACTGTCATATGTGGTTACCGGCGTAATATTACCGGAAGCATCCACCGAGAAGGCCATCAGATCGCGCCGCCTCACGCCTCCTATCTGGGCTGCGCTTCCATCATAGGCCACAGTGATATTGTTGCGCACCATGTCGATGGGGGTTACTTCTCCCCCTTCCTCCTGTTCGGAGGTGTTCAGGATGCTCACTTCGTACACCAAGTAGTTGATAGGCTTCCACAACAGCGGTTGGCCCTGGGTGGCATCGTAGTGGGGCGTCACCTTGGTATCCCAAGTGAGATTCGATTTGATGAAAGTCATGTAACGTAGCTTGTCGGAGTCAGGGGTACTTTGACCCGGCGCAATTTTGTATTCGCCCTTATGCGTCTCCCCATCGCCATCAGTATAAGTGGTTATCCGACCACCGATTTTCACCGTGGCGGCGGTGTTCTCGGGCACCTGGCCCAGGAAACGAACCTCGAATTGAGGCGGAGCGGAAACGATGGGGTTGTATTCGCCGCCATTCCCAATGTACTGCAGCACAAAAGTGCCAGTTAGCCCCTTGCCGGCATAAAGAGGAGAGGCATAAGGGCTGTTGGGATCCATCCAAGCGGGGTCAAACTGCACCAGCCCATTGCCGGAGCCATCGTCCACCATCACACGCCAGTTATCGAAGAAGTCCCCGTCGTCGGAATCCGAGGGGAAAAGCGAGAGTCGCATCATGCTGTCGCAAATAGTAGGGGTGAGGCTCCCCGTTATGCCCAATGCATCCTTGTACTCTTTTTCAGTGTCTGCTGTCAGCACATTGCCGGCAGCGTCTTTGTAGATGAACGGCACCACGATGTGCAGCTCCATGGGCTCTGTCCAGGAACCCACCGATCCGCCGCTGGAGTTAATCTCTATATTGGTTTGGATTTTCGCCTGCGTGCTGCGGGTGACCAGATAAACGTTGTCTGTATTTGGCAGCTCCATCATGGCCGAAGCCGGATAGGGGTAGGGATTGAAATGGTCGTATAGATTGGCATCGGACGCCGAAGCCACTAGCGGCAGCGATATCAAGCCGTTGGCTACGGTGCGGGGATTTAGCACGGGGGCTGGAGTCCATAGGCCGCTTTGTTGGGTGCCCTGAGAAGGAGCGACAGTGCCTGCGGTGCTAGGATCGTCGGCGGGGCCCTCGGACGGTTGGTCTTGGCCCGACTGTTCGTCACCCGGGGATGGCTCGGGCTGCTGCAAGGGGCCATCGCCCTCGCCCGGCTCTTCAGCTTCGGGTTCTTGCATCGCTTCGCCCACCGCTAACGTTGCGCTGCAACGAGTGCGCCAAGCAACGGTGTCCTCATCGGTTTGGAAAATGGGCTCCACTTCGAACTGCGCCGTTGTGGCCGGGGCCTCGTCTTCTTCGGCGCCTAGAAGGGAGTACAGAGCCCGGGAATCGTTCTGCAAAAGGGCAGGGCTTTCCGCACGAGACAGCTGCAGCAGCCACGCCTTCTGCTCTTGCGCCTTCTGCGGCGCCCCCTCCTTCCACGGGGCCATCCAGAGCAACGTACGGGTCTGACCAGGCTCAATGGTTCCCGCCTCCCCAAGCGCCGCCGTTAGTTGGCCAGTCTGGGCCACTTCGACCTCTATGGATGCAAGCCCCTTTTCCGCCAAGGCCGCCGCCGTGGGGGTCAAGACGTTGATGGTCTCCTGCTCATGGCCGGTAATGTCCAGCAGCAGCACGCGCTGTTTGTCCACCAGCTGCCCTTCAAGCTGGGCGGCGATGTTCAAAGCGACGGCCCGCGGGGAACCCTCCCCCACGCGCACTTCCACCAACGCTGCAGCCCAGCCGGCCGGCCCTTCCGCCGCCTTTGCCGTAGCGGACACATCGGCCGCAAATGCGCCGGGGGCCACGGGGATGGACTCTACAACCGCCCGGCGGCCGCTTCCAAGCGTTACTGCGTCTTCGGCGTCTGTGTAGGAGTGGCTTTCGTATCCCCAGGTAACGGGCACAGAGGCACCCTCGGGCACCGCGCCGGCCGCCAGCAGTTCGAACGCTGGCAGCGCCGTGGCCTCATCGATGGCCGCGGAAATCTCGGGCACCGCCTTGCCCGCCGCTGCCTGGTCGGCCATCTGCTGCCGCAGCCGCTGGTCTTGCTGGGAATCGCCTTGCGACGCCCCCTCGAAACGGAAGGCGATAGCGCCGCTTACGCCCGCCGATAGGTCTTCTTTGGCCAGCCGCAGCCAGCCGCCCTCGTGGCGCTGCCACACACTGAAGCCGAAGGGCACATCGGCCATGCGCAGCATGGCGCGCGGCGCATCCACTAGCGACACACTTGTCGCCAGCTGGGCCGCATCGGCAAAAATGTCCTCTTGGGTGGCATCGTCGGCAGTCGCCGCAGCTGCCCGCCCTATGGCGGTGCGCAACCGCCACTCCTCGGCCGAGAGGGTGGTGGCCATCTCCCCGTTCTCGTTCGCCTCGTAGCAATAGGGCAGGTTCACGAAGAACACCATGCGGTCGTTCTCGGCGGTTCCCCCTATCTTGCCGCGATCCAGCGCAGCGCCATCCAGCACGAACTGCGCCTTCAACGAATTTTCGCTGGTCAGATAGCCATGGTTGGCAGAAAGCGCAGCGCCCCATAACTGAAGGCGGGGCGCGATGAACTCATCCAGCGAGTCGACTGCATCGAAATCTTGGGGCAGCACATCTTCGGCCGCCGCCAGCCCCGCAGGGGAAAGGGAGGCAACGGCGCTTTTGTCCAGGGACACGGCGTGCAGCTGGGCAAGGGTGGGTTTGGCGCTGGAGACCTCAGAGGATTCCGTACCTTCGGTTTCTTGGGACGTCTGGGCGCCATCGGCAGAGGCAGCGCCTTCGCCTTCTGCCATTGCAGTCCCTTCGTCCCCTGTTGTCGCAGATGAGCCGTTGCCATCGGCCGATGCGCCCGACTGTTGGCTGCTGCTACCGCTATCTGACTGGGTCGCTTCATTGCCAGATGCCGCATTTTGCCCATTAGCCGCCTCTTCCGGCTGCACCGACTGGACGCTAGCAGCATCGGTTTCCGGCGACGCCTCTGCCATAATAGGGGTAGAGGCCGAGCCTAACATGCTGAACGCCAGCACAAACGAGAGGAAGAAGGACAAGGCCCGGCGCCACGGCCGCATCGGCCGGCGATAGTCGATTTTGGGAGGAAGCTCTTCGTTTTGCCCAACGGCATCCCGCCGGAAGGCCTCTTCGGAATCTAGAGCTTTATTGTTGGGGCTGGGAGCCCCCCCCCCACGATTCATGGGGGTTCGGATCGTTTCACCCTTGCAGAATTTCTTCAACAATCTCACCCTTTCGAGCACATGCCGCCAAACCGGAAATCGGCCACACCCATATACCCATGCAGCCACATCTGGCCAAACATGCGATTGCGCCTGTTCAGCCACAGCATCCGGACTCTTTATTTTATGATTTATTCATGAATTAGGCAACAAAATAAAAACGAGAAGGCAACGAACCAGGACGTCTATTCGTACCTTACCGCAAAAAAAGAGCCGACTGGCTCCTTTTCGGCTTTTTCTATTGTCCATTCGCAACACTCGGCAATCAAGCCCTCCCGCTCTTGCCCGCCAACAGCTAGGCTTTGCCTTGTCCGCTCTCCGACAGCCGGCCATCTTTGCCCCCGCCCTCAGGCGGCTGGCTTTTTCCGCTCTTGCCCTCTTGCAGACCCTCTCTGCCGTCTTCGCCCTCCACCAGCACATGCTCGTGCTTCTTATCCTCAAGCTCTTGCTCGATCTTCTTGCCGGAGTTCTTGAATGCGCTGGTGCGCTGGATGAGGATGGCGCCCACCAGAAACGGCAGCCAGAACACGATAGAACGGTATACCAGCACTGTGGCCATGGCAGTGGCTTGAGACAAGCGGAACAGCGTGAACGCCACCACAACGGCAGCTTCCACCACTCCTACCCCCTGCGGCACAAAGGAGATCATGGCGAACAGCGTTGCCACCACGTACCCGCAAATGAGCGGCTCGGCCACATCCACCCCGAAAGCCATGCCCGCAAACACGAAACAGGCTAGCTCGCACGTAGACGCCAAAAACGAAAACCCGAACGCCTTTGCCGTGATCTTCGGGTTCTTCACAATCATGCCGGAAGCGTCCGAGAACGACATCACCAGCCTATTGGCCCACGGGTCGATAGGGCCCTTCTTGAACTTGCGGGCCACCTTGTCCACCCAGTGCTCAA
>CANSTH010000095.1 GCA_947649875.1 uncultured Parvibacter sp.
GTTCGCCGGCCACATGGTGCTGGGCATTTTCGCGCTGGCCACTTCTATTTTCATCAATGTGGGCATCCAGATGGCAAGCCCCATTGCCGCTGTGTCGGTAGGCTGGTTCGCGCTGCTGTTCATCATGTACGCGCTGGAGTGCTTGGTGGCCTTCATTCAGGCCTACGTGTTCACGGTGCTCTCTGCTGTGTACGTGTCGCTGGCCACCTCTTCCCACTAAGCGCACCGCCCGCCCCAGCGTATGGGGCCTTAAGTTCCCTTTGGGTTTTTCCGGTCACAAGAAAGCAGATGGCCGGTTGACCGTAGTATCCATGTTTTTGAGAAACAGGCTCAGAAACGGTAAAAGGAGGAAAGTAATGGATCTTACTATCATTCTGTCTGCCATGAAGGTCATCGGCTACGGCCTTGGCACTCTTGGCCCCGGTCTCGGCATCGGCATTGCCTGCTATGGCTGCTGCGTCGGTTCCGCCCGTCAGCCGGAAATCGCCGGTCGTCTGTTCACCAACTTCATCATTGGTGCCGCTCTGGCCGAGGCTCTGGCCCTCATCGGCTTCGTTGTGGCGATGATCTCCTAACACAAGTCATTTCGGTTTTATCCACGCCGAGAAGGCTGTAAAGGAGGAAGCACGTGAAAACAAGAGCGAAACTGGCAGGCGTTTCGGGCGCGGCAGCTGTCGTGGCCATGAACGCACTGTCTCCTGCGCTCGCGTTCGCGGTCGAAGTTGAAGACAACGGCGGCGGGATTGGCCAGATCATTCCCGACATGCTGGAGTTCATTCCCATGTTGGTTGCCTTCATCCTCCTCTGGGTTGTTCTTGCGAAGTTCGGTTGGCCTATGTTCAATGGCATGCTGGAGAAGCGCGAGAACAGCATTCGGGAAGCCCTGAAGAAGTCAGAGGAAGCTCAGATCGAGAGCGAACGGGTGCTGGCGGAGTACAAGCAACAGCTGGCCGATGCCAAGGCCCAGTCTGCCGAGATCGTTTCCCAGGCGCGCGCTGCCGGCGAAGCGGTGAAGGCTGACATCACGGCGAAGGCCCAGGCTGAGGCTGCCGATATGATCGCCAAGGCTAAAGGTGCCATTGAGGCGGAGAAGAAGGCCGCTATCGCCGAGCTGCAGACGTCCGTTGCCGACACATCGGTGGCCGTGGCTGCTCGCCTGATTGGCGATGACCTCTCCGTTGACGAGCACCGCAAGATCATCGAGCGCTACGTGGCAGAGGCAGGTAGTTTCAATGCCAACTAATCGTCTTGTCGAAGAAAGCCAGGTGGAAACCTACGGCAGCGTTTTGTTTGACGCCGCTTTGGCCACTGGCGGGCAGGATGAGGTCCTCGAGGTGCGCGACCAGATGGAGCAGATTCTCTCCATCATGCGCTCCGATATGGATTTGGCCATGGCGTTGGCCAATCCCGACTACACCCCCGAGCAGCGCAAGGCCATGGCGGAAGGCGTTTTCGCTACGTGTGCCGAGCCGCTTCGGGTTGTGCTGGCTGTCATGGCCGAGCGCGGTAACGCCCCGCTGTTGAAGCGGGTCTACGATGCCTACAATCGTCAGCTGGAGGATCAGCTGGGGATTTGCGTAGTGGACGTTACCACCGTTGTGCCCCTCGATGACAACCTGCGCCACATTATTACGACCAAAGCCGAGTCCGATTTGGGCAAGAAGGTGGTGCTCCGCGAGCGCATCGATAAGTCCATCTTGGGCGGCATCATCATGAGCACTAATGGAAAGCGCATCGACGCCAGCATGAAAACCCAGCTGGCAAACGTGCACAATGTGCTCTGCGACACATCTGATGGAGGTGAATGCTAGTGACTGAGATCACCGCTCAATCCATTGACGAAGCGCTGCGTAAGCAGCTGGATGCGCTCAATGTATCGGTAGAGTCCCGTGAAGTGGGCACGGTCATCCAGGTGGGCGATGGTATTGCCCGCGTGGACGGGCTGCGCGACTGCATGGCCGGCGAACTTCTGGAATTCCAGGGCGAGGATGGCAAGACTGTTTACGGCCTGGCCCAGAACCTCGAGGAAGACGAAGTAGGCGCCGTTCTGCTGGGTGACGTCACCGCAATCAAGGAAAACGACCAGGTGCGTACCACCGGTCGTATCGTGGAAGTTCCTGCAGGCAAGAGCCTGCTGGGCCGTGTGGTGAACCCCCTGGGTATGCCCATCGACGGCAAGGGCCCCATTACTCCCGAGGGCTATCGCCCTGTTGAGTTCAAGGCTCCGGGCGTTATCTCCCGCCAGCCGGTTAACGAGCCCATGCAAACTGGTCTGCTGGCTATCGACTCGATGATCCCGATCGGGCGCGGTCAGCGCGAGCTTATCATTGGCGACCGCCAAACCGGTAAGACCGCTATCGCCATCGACACGATCATCAACCAAAAAGACACCGACATGATCTGCATCTACGTCGCCATTGGCCAGAAGGCCTCCACGGTGGCTGGCGTGGTGGAGACGCTCGAGCGTCACGGAGCCATGAAGAACACCATTATCGTGTGCGCCACGGCTTCCGATTCTGCCCCCTTGCAGTACATTGCTCCTATGGCTGGTGCCGCTATGGGCGAGTTCTTCGTGTACAACGGCGAGGACGGCAAGCCTGCCGGCCCCGACAATCCAGGCCGTGCCGTGTTGGCCGTCTACGACGACCTGTCCAAGCAGGCCGTGGCCTATCGCCAGATGTCGCTGACCCTGCGCCGCCCGCCGGGACGCGAGGCTTATCCTGGCGATGTGTTCTACCTGCATTCGCGCCTGCTGGAGCGTGCGGTTAAGATGTCGAAGGAAAACGGCGGCGGCTCGATGACGGCTCTGCCCATCATCGAAACCCAGGCCGGTGACGTGTCTGCCTACATTCCCACCAACGTGATTTCCATCACCGACGGTCAGATCTTCCTGCAGACCGACCTGTTCTTCCAGGGCCAGCGCCCTGCTGTTGACGTGGGCATCTCCGTGTCCCGCGTAGGCGGCTCCGCGCAGATCAAGGCCATGAAGCAGGTGGCCGGTTCGCTGCGTTTGGACTTGGCTTCCTACCGCGAGCTGCAGGCGTTCACCCAGTTCGGTTCCGACTTGGACAAGGCCACCCAGGATCAGCTGACCCGCGGTGCCCACATGACCGAGCTGCTGAAGCAGGGCCGTTATATGCCCATGCCCGTGGCCGAGCAGGTCATCGCCATCTACGCTGGCAATGAGGGCTATCTGGACAGCCTGCCCTTGAAGGACGTCGTGCGCTTCCGCACGGAACTTCTGGACTACATCCGCTCTACCAAGAACGATGTGATCGAGAAGATCAACACCGAGAAGAAGCTCACCGACGAGATCAAGGCCGAGCTGAACACCGTCATCGAGGCGTTCAAGCACACGTTCGCCGAGACGGCGTAAGGCAGGTAGACCATGCCCAACCTTCACGATATCGAACGGCGAATCAGCTCCGTCTCCTCGACGAAGCAGATTACGCGCACCATGGAGATGGTGGCGGCCGCCAAGATCCGGCGCGCATCCGAGCGTGTGGCCAATGCTTTGCCGTGGGCCATGGCGGTTTCGGACATGATGCACACCACTGCCGAACATGCCCCTATCGACATCGAGCCTCTGTTGCAGACGCACGATGTGGTAAAGAAGGCGCTGGTGGTGGTGCTGGCATCCGACCGTGGTCTTGCTGGCGGCTTCAACTCCAATGTGCTGCGCTATGCCGAGAAAATTATCCGGGAGAAGGAGCGTGCGGGCATCGAGGTTGAGGTTGTGGCCTGCGGTAAGAAGGCCATTGGCTATTTCACGTACCGCAAGATCAACCCCATCATGGAATTCCAGGATCTGTCTGCCGACCCCACCTTTGGCGAAGCTGCGCAGATTGCCCAGTATGTGGCCGAGAACTATGCGGCCATGAACTTGGACGAGGTGCTGCTGGTGTACAACCATGCCAAGAATGCGGCTGAGCAGACGCTGGTGGAGCAACAGGTTCTTCCTATCGACGAGAAGGGCTACGAAGAACTTCTGGGGTTGAAGCCTCGGGAGGAGGACATCTTCAAGCAATGGCGCGAGAAGGATATGTCCAAGCTCCCCGGCGATGTTGATTTCGAACCTGAGCCCGGTAAGGTTATGAGCTATCTCATGACCACGTACCTGCGCAATGCCTTCTATTACGCGCTGCTGGATTCGGCAGCGGGCGAGCAGGGTGCTCGACGTAACGCAATGAAGTCGGCAACCGATAACGCGAACGAGATGGTCTCAACTCTGACGCGCGTATACAACCGCGTGCGCCAAGGTGCCATTACCACCGAGATCACCGAGATCGTTGGCGGTGCCGCAGCTTTGGAGGAATAAATGGCTGAAACTATTGAAAAAGGAGCGGTCAAGCAGGGCGCGACCGGACGCATCGTCCGTGTTGTAGGCGCTGTTGTGGACGTTGAGTTTCCGCCGGATGCCATGCCGGCCATCTACAACGCCCTGACCGTGAACGCGAAAACCCCCATGGGGGAGGTGAGCACAGTGCTGGAGGTGCAGACGCACCTGCCCGGCGACCTGGTGCGCACCGTTGCCATGTCGTCCACCGACGGCATGATCCGCGGCCTCGATGCCGTGGACACCGGCGCTCCCATCATGATGCCCGTGGGCAAAGCAACCCTCGGCCGCATCTGGAACGTGCTGGGCGAGCCCGTTGACGGCAAGCCCATGCCCGAAGACGTCGAGTGGCGCCCGATTCACCATCCGGCGCCTGAGTTCGACACCCTGGTTACCACCACCGAGACGTTCGAGACTGGCATCAAGGTTGTGGACCTCATCGAACCCTACGTGAAGGGCGGCAAGACCGGCCTGTTCGGCGGCGCCGGCGTAGGCAAGACGGTGTGCATCCAGGAGCTCATCAACAACCTGGCCCAAGAGCACGGCGGCACTTCGGTGTTCACCGGCGTGGGCGAGCGTACCCGTGAGGGCACCGACCTCTATCTGGAGATGTCCGAGTCTGGCGTTATCGAGAAGACCTGCTTGGTATACGGCCAGATGAACGAGCCTCCGGGAGCCCGTCTTCGCGTGGGCTTGGCTGGTCTGACCGAGGCGGAGTACTTCCGCGATCAGGGCCAAGACGTGCTGCTGTTCATCGACAACATCTTCCGCTTTACCCAGGCGGGTTCTGAGGTGTCGGCCCTGCTGGGCCGTATGCCCTCCGCTGTAGGCTACCAGCCCACCTTGGCCACCGAGATGGGCGACCTGCAGGAGCGCATCTGCTCCACCAAGACCGGCTCCATCACCTCGGTGCAGGCGGTCTACGTTCCCGCTGACGACCTTACCGACCCGGCCCCTGCCACTACGTTCACTCACCTCGACGCCAAGACGGTTCTTTCCCGTTCCATCGCCGAGCTGGGCATCTACCCGGCAGTGGATCCGCTGGAGTCCACCTCCCGCGCGCTCGATCCCGAGATTGTGGGCCAAGAGCATTACGACGTGGCTATGGGCGTACAGCAGATTCTGCAGCAGTACAAAGACTTGCAGGACATCATCGCCATCCTTGGTATGGACGAGCTGTCCGAAGAGCAGAAGCTCACCGTTAACCGCGCTCGTAAGATCCAGAAGTTCCTGGGCCAGCCGTTCCATGTGGCCGAGGTGTTCACCGGTCTTCCCGGCGTATACGTGAAGGTGGAAGACACCGTGCGCTCCTTCAAGGAGATTCTGGACGGCAAGTGCGACCACATTCCCGAGCAGTGCTTCGTGAACAAGGGCGCCATCGAGCAGGTCTACGAGGCCTACGACGCCATGCAGAATAAGGAGGCCTAATGCCTCAGATGCTGTGCACGCTGGCCATCCCGACCCACGAGCTGTATTCTGGGGCCGCTTCCTACGTCCAAGTTCCGGGCGAGGATGGCAGCTTCGGCGTGTGCCCCGGTCACGAGATGTTGCTGACCACCACCTCTAAGGGCGTGGTCACGATTCAAGTGGACGAAGCGGGCAACGACAAGCGCGAGTTTCTGGTCTACGATGGCGCAGCAGAAGTCTTCAACGACAAGGTGACCATCCTGGCCCGTTTCGGTCGGGCGGTCGAGGACATCAACGCCGATGAAATCCGCGAGAAGGAGCAGGTCATTCGCGACATGATGAAAGCCGCGGAAGGTAATGAGGAAGAGCAGCGCAGGATTGCCACCGAGAACTACGAGCAGAGGCTCGATTGGTACGCATTCCAGCTGGCCTACATCGGCAAGTAAGGTAACTTTTACCTGAGCCTGTTTGAAGGGGCGCACCACAGGGTGCGCCCCTTTAGTTTTGGAGAAAGCCTTTAAACGGGACTTGCTTTGAATCTGGTCAGGGCGTTGGCAGTGCTAGTTTTTCAGCACAGTCATGTCAAGCTGCAGGGTTTGCTCCACTATTTTCATGAGGTTCTCATCGCTTATGCTGGGTTTCATCTTCACTAACCCCACCAAACCAAAAATGAGTACGCACAACATCTCGTGCACCAGCTCTATCTCGATTGAGTGGAAAGCGCCGTATTCGGTAGCTATGTGCATTGCCAGGCAATCGGCGGTTTCCTGGGTGGCCCGCACGTCGAACTGGTCGCGTACCCCCAGCTCGTCCAGAACTCGGATCATTGGGCGCGGATTCCCCTCGGCATCGTAGAGGGAATAGCGGAAGGCGTGGATGCACTTCTTCAAAGAACCGGGCGTGTCTCCGAAGACGCGCCGCTCGTTCCAGGCGATCACGCTTTCCACGAGGTCCTCTACGTAGTCGTCCAGCACGGCTTCTATGACGCCGTTCTTGTTGGCGAAATGGTAGTACACCAGCTCGCGGGTTACGTTCGCCTCGATGGCGATTGCGCGAACCGTGGTGTGGCGAACGCCATCGCGCTCGAACAGCTTGCGGGCCGCATCCACGATGGCGCCGGGGGTGCCGGCTACCCGCCTGCTTTCCGCGAGGTTGGCGCGGGGAGGGCGGGGGAGGGAGGCCGCCTCTCGCGGATTCTTCTGCCCGTATATGCAAGCTGGTGCCATGGTGTGCCCCCGGTTGCTGTTCGAAAAACTTCCTTCACATAACACGTGGGTTTGTGAAAACTTATTATAGCGGCTCATTATACAATGCGGGTGATTCGGCATAGCCGGGCAATAATAGTTGCGATGAGGGAAGAAGGGTTGTTATGGGCATACTCTATCAAGCGGCCGATCCGATTTACTGGGCGGTATGGCTGTTCGTCCTGTTCGCGCTCATGGCTTTCAACGAGCTGGGGCGTGTTAAGCTATGGGCAGGGCTTGTGCTGTTCGCGGTGGTGCCCATTGCGCTCACGGTTTTCGTGTGGCCCGAAACGGCCGCACCCGGCAATGAGTACGGTACTGGCACCTGGTTCAACTGGGTGAAAACCTACTCGGCGCTGGCGGGCTGCCTTGGGTTCATGGCGCTGCGCTTTGTGAAGTGGAAGGGCGCTGACGGCAAAGAGCATTACCTTTACGAGAAGAAATGGGCGCTGTGCTTCCCGCCGCTTATTCTGGCCATCAACATCGCTGAGGCAGTGGCCCGTGACTTCCAGGTGTTCAGCTTCGCGCTGTGGAACGGCGGCTTTGTTGAGAATCTCTGGACCATCTCCGGCCCCTGGAACATCATGAACGGCATTGCCGGCATCTTGAACATCATCACCATCTGCGGTTGGTTTGGCATCTTCATTTCCAAAGACCCGGCCAAGGACATGATCTGGCCCGACATGATTTGGGCATGGATCATCGCATACGATCTGTGGAACTTCGCCTACACCTACAACTGCATCTCGGATCACTCCGCCTACTGCGGCCTGGCGCTGCTGCTGGCGTGCACCATCCCGACGTTCTTCATCAAGCGCGGCGCGTGGCTGCAGCACCGGGCGCAGACGCTGGCGCTGTGGATCATGTTCGTGATGACGGTGCCCCAGTTCGCCGACGTGCTCGCCCCCATCCCGACCACGCACAACCCCACGGCGTTCTTCGTGGTGAGCCTGATCGCGCTGGCGTCGAACGTGGCGCTCGCGGCCTACCAGCTCTACCGCATCCGCAAGCTGAAGCTCAACCCGCTGAAGAACCAGATCTACGCCGGCACAAAGGCCTACCAGCGCATCGTGGAGGAGAACGAGTAGCTACTCCTGCGATACCCCAGGCGCTCATGCGCAGGCCTTCTGGAAGAGTGACCCACCCGCGGTTTTGCCGACGGCCTAGCGACGCTTTAACGCGATAATGAGCTGCTAGGAAGCTGACGGCGGGGCTGGCGACGCATCCTGTCGTTAGTCA
>CANSTH010000096.1 GCA_947649875.1 uncultured Parvibacter sp.
ACGTCCGTGCCGTACTCGATGCCAAATAGCTCGCACATCTGGCGAACAGCGCCGCCGCCAGAGCCAAGAACGAACACCCACTCGTCATCCGAGCACTTGTAGGCATCCCATGCGGCCGACTTTCGCGGATTGTTTTGAGGGTTGAATTTCACGTAATCGTAAATCTCCTGGTTGAACTGAGGCAGCGTTTCTGCCGACCCGCAACGCACCACCGCTTCATACTGGGCCACATCAATGCTCTCCGGCACACCGGTTTTCAGCAGGTTGATGTAAGCGGCAAGGCATGCGGAACAGCACAGGTATGCCGACAGATAGTCCGAAGGCATGATGTGGGCCGGAGTGGGCTTTTGGCCTTCACGGGTATTAGCGAACATCAACCCGTTGAAAGCCTGGGACACCGGATCGTACGAGCCGCGGCCCATATAGGCCGGGTCGCCCGTTTGGCCATAGCCGGAAACATGGGCAATGATCAGCTTGGGGTTAATCTCCCACAGCCACTCATCGGTCATGCCCCACTTATCGTACTGGCCAGATTTGGCGTTTTCTATAAAGATATCAGCTTGGGCAATCAGGCGCGAGAACACCTCGCGACCACCCTCCGAAGGGGTGTCAAGGGCAATTGTGCGCAGGTTACGACGCTCTGCCTCATGCAGGGAGCCAATACCCAAACGCCCCACATCTTTTGCGCGCGCGTTTTCTACCCAAATTACCGATGCGCCCATCTCGCCCATAAGCGTGGCAGCAAAGGGACCTGCCACCGACGAGCCAGCAAACACCACGTTGAGCCCTTGGAGCATACCGAACTGGGGGATTTCGCTTTTCTTCATTCCAACCACTCTCTTTCTTAGAGGTTCTGGACAATTGCCGGAAGAGCTTCCTGAACTGTGGCCACCAGGCCCAAATCGCATTGCTCGAAGATGGGAGCCTTCGGGTCTTTGTTGATGGCCACCACAACCCGCGCACCGTTCACGCCAACCATGTGCTGAATCTGCCCGGAAATGCCAAGGCCGAAGTAGATATCGGGGTTGAGCATAAGGCCGGATACGCCTACGTATCGAGCCGAGCTCATCCAGCCCTCCCCTTCGGAAATGGGGCGGGTGCAGCCAATTTCGCCTCCCACCTTCCGAGCAAAGTCGTCGGCCAACTGCAGTTCGCTCTCTTCGGCAAAACCGCGGCCCACGCACACCAAAGTCTTTGCGGCCGCAAGATTAACGCTTTCGACCACCTTCTCCTCAACCGCTGTCACCTTTATGGCCGAGGGCACGTAGGCCACGGGCACGATGACTGGCTGCTGGGTGTCCTCCACCGCCGGAAACACCGCCGGGGCCACTACAGCCACGGCGCCCGGCAGTTGAACACGCTCAGTTCGATTCGCCATGCCGCCATACACCATACGGCTAGAAACCAAGAAGTCTCCGTCTATGGTCAGCGATTGCGCATCAACCAGAACGGCCGTCCCCAGCAACGCCCCCAGCTGACCCGCCAGCAAACGGCAGTTCTGCGAGTTGCCCAGCAGAATAACAGAGGGGCGCTCCTGCTCGACGTAAGCGATAAGGGAGGGAAAGGTCTCCACGAAGGGCATGTCCCCTTCAATTTGCAAGCGCTCGTCACCAGCAGCCACGATGCCCTTTTCCCAACAATAGAAAGCCGTCTTTTCGGCAAGCCCCTGCGCACCGGCAATTAGCTCCCGAATCTGGGCCTGCGACTCGGCAACAACCAATGCTTTGTCTGTCTTACCCATCGCGATCACATTACCTTTCTCAGCGCGTCAACGAAGCTGTCAAGAGAGTCTATTCCTTCGAAAATCGTCCGAGCGCGTTCTTTCTGGGCCGGGGAGAGCGTGTTCACAACTTCCTTGCGCAAGGCGGACTGGTCCGAAAGCACCTCACCAATCTCCCAAACCACCTGTTCTTTCTTGCCGGCGGCCAAAATGTCCTTCATGCCGGGAATACGCGGCTTGCACGCTTCGGAAGTGGTGGAAACAACCGCAGGCAGCGGCAACGTGGCCACCTCGACTGCGTCTTCCAGGTCGCGCTTTACAGTAAGCTGCCCGCCTTCCGCTGAGGCTTCCTTTACCGCATTTACCACAGGGCGTTTCATCAGGGTTGCCAAAATAGGGGCCACCTGCTGAGAGTAGATGTCGCCCGATCCTTCTCCGCATACCACCAAATCAACATCGCCGATCTTATCGATGGCCGCCGCCAGCACGCGGGCCGTTCCAAACGAGTCAGAGCAGAATGCCTCGTTGTCGCGCACGGCATAGCCCATCTGGGGCCCACGGGCATACACGCCCTTTTTCAGCTTCTGGTCGGTCACAACATCGCCGCCATAGGTAAGAAGCACCACCTCGGCACCTTCTTGTGCCTCTCCGATTCGCATTGCCATCTCAATCGCCGTCAGGTCGTAGTCGCCCACCTTCCAGGTGGCCTTTGAGAGGTCCAGCGTCAGGTCGGAGTTGACGTTTATGTCCCTGTCCTCGGGTACAAGCTTATAGCATGCCACAATTTTCATAGGATCACCCTTAACGCTTGTTCTTTGCGAACTCTTTAAGAATCGGGCGAGACGCGGCATGGATCAAGATTTCATCGGTACCGCCACCAATACGAGCCGTGCGCAAATCGCGCCACACCTTGGCGGAAATGGAGTCCTCGGTGTAGCCAATACCGCCCATAATCTGCACGCAGTCATCCGCAATCTCGTTAGCAAGACGGGTCACGAAGTACTTCACCAGCGCCGAGTCGATGCGGATAGACTCCTTCTGGTCATACTTCCAGGCAGTAGCGTACAGGAACGCCTCACAGGCCTTGATTTTTGCGGTCATCTCCACAATCATGCGCTGAATCAATTGGAACTGACCAATGGGCTTACCAAACTGAATGCGCTCGTTGGCGTAATTAACCGCCTCGTTGTAGGCGCGCTTGGCCCCGCCCAGTGCAGTAGCGGCAATGAGGACACGCTCAATTTCGAAGTTCTTCATGAGCATGAAGAAGCCCTTGCCCTCTTCGCCCACCAGATCGCTCTCTTCAATCTCAACATTGTCCAGGTACACCTCGCACATGGAGAGCATGCGCTGGCCAATTTTGTGCATGGGCTCAATCTTCACGCCCGGCGCATTGAGGGGCACCATCCACAGAGACATGGCGTTCACCGGCGGTTCAACGCTGAAGTCACGGGTCATGGTAAGCATGAGATCAGTATCGGAAGCGTTCGTGATGAACGATTTGTGGCCGTTAATGTACACTTTGCCGTTCTTCCGGGTGGCCGTGCAGGCATAGCCATTCGAATCGGAGCCGGCCTGAGGCTCGGTGAATCCCAGGGCGAAGGGCAGTCGGCCTTCCTCCACCTTGTCCGCAATTGCCTTTTTCTGCTCTTCGCTGCCGAACATCATGATGTCCTCGATGTTGAGCATCGTAGTGGTCAGCGACGGGCGCCCAAGCTCGGCAAACTTTTCATCCAAAAGCACCATGGTCAGGAAGTCCAGCTCGGTTCCGCCGTATTCCTCGGGCAGCCCCACCTTGCCGAACGGCGATTCGAAAAGGGCCTTGTAATATTCTGCGGGAAACTGAGCTTTCTCCCAATGTTCATCGAAGTAGCGCTGATCGAAACCGCACCCCTCAATCCATTCCTCAAGACTCTCCAGTAGCAACTCTTGCTCGTCCGTAATGCTGAAGTCCATAAGGTCTCCTTCCCTTATTTTTGCCAACTCTAAGCATGGCTATTGTTCAATGAAGCCTCGTGGAGCGCCAGCCGTAAACCGTTCTTTTGACAGGGGTGCGCATGGCGCATATCCACAAAACCACCGCCGAACAGGAAGTTTCCCTTCCACCAAGGCCCCTCCCCCAAGCTCTGGCAAGCACCGGGCGTTGGCGCCGGCGGCTTCCCTTGCTATGATGGGCTCGACCCATCACACCCCGCACATCCGTGCGCCAGGCCGCCGCCGAGCGCCCAAGAAAGGAGAATCATGGCTTCTTTCAATCTCATCGAGCTTTACGTACCCGAGCGCAACAAAGGCAACGGCCCCGCCGCACTCCCCCTCATCAACAGCCCTCGGAAGCGCGCAAAGCTCATGGAGCGCGCCGAACGCTCGGCTTCCAATATCGAACTTCAACTGCTCACCAACGTAATTACCGAAAGCGTGGTGCGGCTTTCCTCCGGTACAAATCGAAGTTTTTTGTTCGTACGCGACTGGGACAAGCAGGTGATGAGGCTCTCGTCGATTAACGGAGAAGCCTATGTCCCGCAAAACATGCGTATCGAATTCAAGAAAGGCGAAGCCGCACCCGGAATCGTCTGGGATCGCAAAAAAATCCTCCTGGCCAATGGGCCCGAGGAAGTGGCGGAAGTCGTTGCCACCACTCCCCATACCCAAAACATACTTGAAGCCACCGACGCTACCGTCCCCACCGCAATATTATGCTGCCCGATCGTAGTTTACGAGGAAGTGATAGCGGCCTTCGTTCTTGAGAGCCTTGAAGAAGACTTCCGGTTCACTAGAGGGGATACCGTCTTTCTAGAGCGACTTTGCACCTCTATTGCTTCGTCCATATCTAGCGCTGTCCTCACCGATGAACTCTCTTTCGAAAAAGAACGGCTAGAAGGACTTGTAGAGCAGGTGTTTAACGCCCAGGAAGATGAACGCGTCAGAATCGCCCGCGATCTCCACGATAGCACCGGGCAAACCCTGACTCTCGCGGTAGTGCGCGCCTCGTCATGCATAAACCAAGTGCCCGACAATCTGCCAGCCCTGAAAAACGAGCTGCTCCTGCTTCGCGAGGACCTCAAGAGCGCCATTCAATCCATTCGCGAGAACATCACCGACCTTAGGCCTTCGGCGCTAACCTCTTACGGGCTGCTACCCTGCCTCGAAAATTACGTGAACGACATCCAGTCCAAAACCACCATGTGCATATCCCTCGAACCCTGCGCCGCGCTTCCCCACATTCCCGACCGCCAATCCACCATCATCTTCCGAATCGTCCAGGAATCGGTTTCTAATGCCATACGCCATAGCTCCGGAAGCACCATAGGCATCTCTCTCATTCTTACCGCCCAGAGCCTGGACGTGCACATCGAGGACGATGGACGTGGTTTCAGCGTTGCCGAAATTCAGAATAAGGCAGGGAAAAGCTTTGGCTTAACGGGCATGGCCGAAAGAGCTACACTACTGGAAGGAACTTGCGTGGTAGAATCCCATCCGGGAAAAGGCACCCGCGTAACCGCAAGCTTTCCCCTGAGCGTTTTGCAATGCGAGGCTTTATGACCGAACAAATAGTCACACTGGTTATCGCCGATGACCACACATTGCTGCGAGAGGGAATCAAGTCTCTCTTGAGGCAAACAAATCCCAGCGTACGCGTAATCGGAGAGGCTGGCACGGGCATCGAGGCCATCGAGGCATGCGTCCGGCTAAAACCCAATGTGCTCATGCTCGATATCTCAATGCCCGACCTTTCCGGGCTAGACGCTCTGGGGATAATTGCCCAAAAATGCCCAGAAACCCACGTGCTCATGCTATCAATGCACTCAGATCCATTCCGTATCCGGGAAAGCATGGCAAAAGGAGCTTCTGGCTACATCCTGAAAGACGCAGTGGGGGAAGACCTGAACGATGCCATCAGCACCGTTTTGCAGGGGTCAGTCTACCTGAAAGCAAACCTTGCCCCGGCGCTGTGGGCACCGCAGGAGACGCAATCGCAAAGTCTATCGGGCCATCCGCTGCTTACGGACCGCGAAAACGAGATTGCCCGGCAGCTTAAAGCCGGGTACTCAAGCAAACAAATTGCTTCAAACCTAAACGTCTCCCTAAACACCGTGCGCACTCACCGGGCAAAAATAATGAAGAAGCTGGACGCCCATTCGGTTGTGGAGCTGCTCAAAAAATTGAGCTAACCGCTTTTGGCACACGAAGTAAAAACAAAACGGGGCACCGGCAAGGCGCCCCGTTGCTACTGCTTTCCCTTCAGCAAGCTATCCGAACAAGCCAAGTATCTGCCAATAGGGAACACTGACCGCGATGGCTATAAGGTTGATCACGATAAATGCAACACCCGTTGCGTAGATGTCCTTTTGCACCACTTTCCCGTCCGTCATGCCTAGCGCACCGATGACCGTGGGGTTCTGGTAGTAAAGCAAGAACGACATGCTGGATACCGTAACAACGAACAGGTACACAAACGGATGGATTGCCGTTGATGCCAGCATAGTTGACACCAGGGCCATCATAACCGTTCCGCTTACCATGGCAAAACGCAGCAAAATCATAAGCACCGCCAGCAGCAGCACTAGCAACAGCGGCTGCTCCGCGAGGGGGATAATCACCGGTCCGCACAGCTGAGCAATCCAAGCCGCCACGCCTGTGGCGGACAAAAGCGTAACCATGCCCAAAATGCAACCGATCATGATAATGATGGGCCACATAAGGCGAGTGGAGAAGTCCTGCGGCTTAAAGCACCCGGAAACGCAAAGCAGTAGCCATGCCGTCAGGGCAACAGCATGAGAGGAAATCCCGACAGAGGACCCACCAACAAAACCCACAATCGCCAAAATGAGAACGATAAGGGCAAACAGCTCTTTTCCGCGCAATTGCCCCATTTCCGCCAATTGCTTATTGCACGAGTCGAGAATGGCCTGAGGGTTGCCCCCTTCGGAGTCGCCAACCTTTGGCCGATGCCACACCACGAAGAACACCGTGAACAAAACCAGAGACACAATGAAGTAGACGATGGCGTTCTGCGCCCAATCGAGCCAGCTCGCACCATCCGGCATAAACCCAAGGGCGATGGCCACCGATCCGTTGCCCGTCAGGAAGCAGGCGCCAAATATAAGTGATGCGATGATAATTATCGAAAAGAATCCCGCATAAGGCCTTGTATGGGGCTTGAACCCCAGCTGGCTCGCAACGTCATTCGCAATTGGAACCATAATGGCCTGCTTCGCAGCCGCCGCCGGCACCCAAGGGGTAATAATGGTATTGGCCAGCTCAAACACAATCATCTGTCCAACATAGTTTTTTGGCGCGCACTTCACCATCAATAGCGCGATGCGCTTCAAGATGCCGCTGTTAGATAACCCGGCCGCCAGTCCGAACGCACCCAGCAGCAAAAGCACCGTACTCGACCCAAATTGCCCGAATACTTGACTCGTGTCGCCAATGCCAAAAAGAAGACAAAGCGTACAGGCGATGAGGCTACTTATATGCGTGGGAACCAGCTCCAGCACCATCATCACAATCCACCAAATAAAGACCGCCAAAAAGCGCATTCCGTTGACTTCCAGCCCCTCAAAGGGAGCCGTCATCGCAAGAATCAGGCAAGCGATTGTGGCCACTGCGAGAATCGCCAGCTTTATCCCTTTCTTTTTCTCCATCCGATCCTCCTTTTCATGCATGCGATTAGCAACCTCTCCCCACGGGAAAGACAAGAGGCATTTTGTGCCACGTGGAGCTTTGAAGTCAGCGAGATCCTGTTCTTTATAGTGGGGTCACCGCGTAGGAGCATCCTGCCACTAGCATGAGCATTGATGTTTGATCCCCACATTGAACAGCCCAACGGGCAGGCCCCGCCAGTTGCGGCAAGCCGGGCCCGAAAGCAGAAAACCCCGAAATATGGCGGGGTTTCCGTTATGAGCCCAACGCGACAGACATGCAAGGCGGGGGGTGTCCATCGTTTTGGCCCGAAAGAAGGAGAGCGTAACGGGCATAACATTTGATGCGACCCTCCGTCCCGGCCACGCGGACGTTCTAGTTCGTAGGGCAGAGATTCCATCTCTGCCGACAGCCCGGGTGCGGCTGCGGCCCGCGGCTTTTAGCCGGCTTCGAGTACAACTTCTTCATCGAGGACATGAAGACC
>CANSTH010000097.1 GCA_947649875.1 uncultured Parvibacter sp.
GCCCTGGGGGCGCGCCGTTCACACCAACCCCCCCGCGGGGTGTGTTGGCACCGAGGGTGGGGTGCGTCGCGCGCGGGCGTGGGCGAACCGGCCCACCTCCGGGAGAGCTTCGGATGGGCGCATTCCCTGCCGCTTACGTAACGGACGGGGGAGCGGGGTCTCTTTTCCCCGGCCATCCGGTATGTTTTGCTATACTTCGTTGTTACCCGTACGCCCCGCTAGATGGGGCGTATTTCGCGGATGCACAGGCAATGCGCTCTCTTTCGAGGGCTATGACAACATTTTAGGAAAGGGCTTTGGTCTGCATGGCTATTACCGAAGAATTGGCCCAATTGCAAGCCGATACGCTTGCTGCCATTGCCGCTGCTGGCTCGACGGCAGAGCTGGAGGCAATCAGAGTGGCGGTTATCGGCAAATCAGGAACGCTGACCGCCTATCTGCGCTCGATGGGAAGCGTGCCCAAGGATGAGCGCGCCTCGGTGGGCAAGGCGGTGAACGCTGCCAACAAGGCGGTAGAAGAAGCGTTGAGCGCTGCAAGGGCCCGCTTGGCCGAGAAAGAGATGGCGGATGCCATCGATGCCGCCGCCGTTGACGTCACGTTGCCCGGTCGCGCCCAGGTTATTGGCACGCGTCACCTCATCAACAACATAATCGACGAGATATCCGAGGTGTTTCTGGGGCTGGGCTATTCGGTGGCCACTGGGCCAGAGGTGGAAACCGATTACTACAACTTTGAGGCGCTGAACGCCCCGGCCGACCATCCCAGCCGCAGTATGCAGGACACCTTCTACGTGCGCGATCTGTCCGGTGCCGCTTCGGCGGTGCGGGGTGAGTCGGACGTGCTGCTGCGCACCCAGACTTCCGGGGTGCAGGTGCACGCCATGGAGGACGAGGAGCTGCCCATCTACATCATTGCGCCCGGCAAAGTGTACCGACGCGACGTGGCCGACCCCTCCCATCTGCCGCAATTCCACCAAATCGAGGGTCTGGTGGTGGACCGGGGTATCACGTTCGGCGATTTGAAGGGCACGCTGGACTACTTCTGCAAGCAGTTGTTCGGCCCCGAGCGCAAAACTCGCTTCCGCGCCCATTATTTCCCGTTCACCGAGCCCTCGGCAGAGGTGGACGTGAGCTGTGGCATCTGCCATGGCGAGGGGTGCCGCATGTGCAAGGGCACTGGTTGGCTGGAGCTTCTGGGGTGCGGCATGGTGGATCCCAACGTGCTGGAGATGAGCGGCATCGATCCCGAGGTGTATTCCGGCTTTGCCTTCGGTCTGGGGGTGGAGCGCGCCGCTTGCCTGAAGTACAACGTGCCCGACCTGCGTATGCTGCTGGAGGGCGACATGCGCTTCCTGCGGCAGTTCTAGCGGGCATTCCCGTTTCCCATTGCGCGACCGCTTGTCGGGGCCAGTGCCCAGGCGTTTGGATAAGAAAGAGATGGACAGATGAAAGTATCCCTGAAGTGGCTATCCGAATATGTGGATGTGCCCAGCAATTTGAAAGCCTTTTGCGACCGGCTTGATCTCACGGGCACTGGCGTGGAGGCTGTAGAGACGCTGGGAGCCACTTTTGACCACGTGGTGACAGCCCAAGTGCTCGCAAAAGAGCCGCATCCCGATTCCGACCATCTGTGGGTGTGCTCGGTGGATGTAGGGGGGCACAACCTGGGGGAGGACGGCGCGCCCGAGCCGGTGACCATCGTATGCGGCGCCCAGAATTTCGAGGCGGGTGACCACATTGTGACCGCATTGCCCGGCGCTGAGCTGCCTGGCGGCGTTAAAATCAAGAAGTCGAAGCTGCGGGGCGTGGCCAGCTGCGGCATGAACTGCTCTGCTCGCGAGCTCGGGCTCTCCTCCGACCATTCCGGCATCATGATTCTTCCCGCCGATGCGCCGGTGGGCATGGCATTTTCCGAATATGCCCAGCTTACCGACACGGTGTTAGATTTGGAGATTACCCCCAACCGCCCCGATTGCCTGTCTATGGTGGGTATGGCCCGCGAAGTGGGGGCAATGTACCGCATCCCCTATAAGAACCCGCTGGCCTCTATGGCCGAGAAGATGGAGCCGGTGCGGGAGGGGCGCGCCATCGATTCCACCGTGTCCATCACCATCCCCGATCCTGACCGCTGCCCCCGCTATACTGCCCGCATCATCCGCGGCGTTAAGATCGGCCCTAGCCCCGACTGGCTGGTGGAACGGTTGGCCAGTATTGGGCAGCGCTCCATCAACAACGTGGTTGACGTTACCAACTATATTCTGTTCCTGTTTGGGCAGCCGCTGCACTCTTTCGACTTGGGCAAGGTGCGCAATGCCCATGGCTATGCCAACATCGTGGTGCGCGCCGCCGAAGAGGGGGAGGTGCTCGAGACGCTCGATGGGGTGGAGCGCCAGCTCACTCCCGACATGACGGTCATCGCCACCCCCGATGCCGGTGCAATTGCGCTTGCGGGTGTGATGGGCGGCGCCGCCACCGAGGTCACCGACGAAACCACCGAGATCCTCTTGGAGGCCGCCACCTTCTGTCCTGGCCGCACCAGCCGCACCAGCCGTAACCTGGGGCTGTTCAGCGAAAGCTCGATGCGCTACGAGCGCGGAGTGGACGATCACGGCATCGATGCGCGCTCCGCTGCCGCCTGTGCCCTTATCGTTGAGGTTGCCGGTGGCGAGGTGGTGTACGCCATCACTAACAACGAGGGGCTCGTGGATGCGTGGCCCAAGAAAACCGAGCCCAAGCGCCTGCAGTTCCGCGTGTCGCGATTCTGCCAAATGATGGGGGCCTCTATACCGCGCAACATCATCGTCGAGATACTAAAGAGGCTGGGTTGCGCCGTGGAGGAGGGCGAAGGCGATCGCTTGCAGGTGGTTGCTCCCACCTTCCGCCCCGACCTAGAGCGCGAGATAGACCTGTACGAGGAAGTGCTGCGGCTTTGGGGCATGGATCGCATCCCGCCCACGCTGCCCGGCGGCCGCGGCCGCTTCGGCACCCGCAGCGCCGCCGCGCTGGCCAACGACGTGGTGGTGGCAACGCTTCGCGCCAGCGGCCTGAACGAGACCATGACCTACTCGTTCGCCGACCCCGAGGACATGGAGCGTCTGGGGATGCGCACCGAAGAGGGCGTGCTGCCGGTAGAGCTTATCAATCCCCTGAACTCCGCCCAGTCGGTGATGCGCCAATCCATCTTGCCCGGCCTTTTGCGGTCGGTGGCCTACAACCAGGCCCGCGGGGTGGAGGACGTGCAGCTGTTCGAGGTGGGCACCGTGTTCAGCACGGCCGAGGGGCGCAAGAAGCCCAAAGAGCGCCAGAAGGTGGCCGGCGTGCTGGCCGGAAGCCTGCAACGGGACGGTTGGAACACCTCTGCTGTGGCGCTGGACTTCTTCGATGCCAAAGGCGTTGTGGAAAACCTCGTGCGCGAGCTGGCGCTGGCGAAAGTGCGCTTCGCGCCACTCTCGTCGGAAGAGGCACCGTTTTTGCAGCCGGGCCGCGCTGCCAGCGTAACCGCCGGCGGCACCGCATTGGGCTGGGTGGGGGAGATTCACCCCAAAGCTTGCGAGGCCTTCGAGGCCAAAGGGCCGGTGGCGGCTTTCGAGTTGGATCTTTCGGCGCTGCAGAAGAGCCGAAACGCCGCTCGCCCCTATGTGGACGTGCCCAGCTTCCCGCCGGTTGAGATCGACCAGGCCTTTGTGGTGGACGAGGCGGTGAGCGCCGAGCGCATGGGGCAGGTCATCCAGTCGGCCGGTGGAAAGCTGTTGGAGAGCGTGCGGCTGTTCGATGTGTTCCGCGATGCCGACCGCATCGGGGCCGGCAAGAAGTCCATGGCCTTCAAGCTGGTGTTCCGCAGCCCCGAGCGCACGCTTACCAGCGAGGAAGTGGAGAAGGCGGTGGCCAAGCTGCAAACCAAAGTGCAAGGGGCCACGGGCGCGGAGGTACGCGCCTAGCGCAAGAGTCAAGTGGGGCGGCGCAAGTCAGTAGGGCTCGGCGCCGCCTCTTGTTTAGGGTGCCGGTTTTGTGCGGCTCCCGCAAGTGGGACCGGCGGAAGTGAGCCGGGGAAGGAGAAGCGCCATGTGCGGAATCGTGGGATTCACTGGCCGAACCGCCGCCCAACCTATTCTCATAGAAGGGCTGAAGCGGCTGGAGTACCGCGGTTACGACTCGGCCGGCGTGGCCATCCAGCAGCCGGACGGCGCTCTTGAGGTGGTGTGCCGCAAGGGCAAGGTGGCAGAGCTTCAGCACACGCTGTCCCATTTCAACTTCGAGGGAACTTCCGGCATCGGCCACACCCGCTGGGCCACCCATGGGCGCCCCTCCGAGGCCAACGCCCATCCCCATATCTCCTGCGACGGCGACATCGCAGTGGTGCACAACGGCATCATCGAGAACTTCGCCGAACTGCGGGAGGAGCTGAAAGAGCGCGGGCATCGCTTCCGCAGCGATACCGACACCGAGGTGATTGCCACCTATTGGAGGAGGCCTTTGCCGCCGGTTGCGCCGACTTGGGCAGTGCTCTTGCCGCTGCCTCTGCACGTCTGGTGGGGGCTTACGGCATCGCCGCCGTGTGCCAGCAAGAGCCGGGGGTGGTGGCCGTCACTCGCAAGGATTCTCCCATTGTGGTAGGAGTGGGCCAGCTGGGCAGCTATGTTGCCTCCGACATCATTGCCATGATCGATGCCACCCGCGATGTGGTGGTGCTTGCTGATGGACAGGTGGCTGTGCTGCGACCGGAGGAAGTCGAGTTCTTCGATGCGGCAGGCAATCCGGTGCAGCCGGCCATAACCCATATCGACTGGGATGTGGACACGGCCGAGAAAGGCGGCTATCCCGACTTCATGCTGAAGGAGATCCACGAGCAGCCGCGGGTTATCCGCGACACGCTGGCGGGCCGGCTGGAAGGCGGTTCCATCTCCATAGATGAGCTGGACATGAGCGCCGAAGAGCTGCACTTGGTGGACCGGGTGTACATCATCGCCTGCGGCACCAGCTACCATGCCGGGCTCATTGCGAAAAACCTCATCGAGGCTTGGGCGCGCATCCCCTGCGAGGTGGAGGTGGCCAGCGAGTTCCGCTATCGCGACCCCATCATCACCCCCACTACATTGGTGGTGGCGGTGTCGCAATCGGGTGAGACTGCGGACACTCTGGCCGCTATCCGCGATGCGCGGGTAAAGGGCGCCAAGGTATTCGGCATCACCAACGTGGTGGGAAGCCCGGTGGCCCGCGAATCCGACGGCGTCATCTACACCAAGGCCAACAAGGAGATAGCGGTGGCCTCTACCAAAAGCTTCTTGGGACAGGTGGTCTCGCTTACCCTGCTGGCGCTTTTGCTGGGGCAGTCCCATGGCACTCTTACCACGGGTCAGATAAAGCTGCTATTCAGCGAGTTGGCCGATACTGCCGAGCAGGTGGAGCGCATCCTGGCGGACGATACCGCCATTCGCAAGGCGGCGCATGCTTGCGTGAACGCCACCAGCGCTCTGTTCATCGGGCGGGGGATGGGCTCGGCCATCAGCTATGAAGGGGCCTTGAAACTCAAGGAGATAAGCTACCTGCATGCCGAGGCCTACGCTGCCGGCGAGATGAAACATGGCCCCATCGCCCTTATTGATGAGGGCTTTCCGGTAATCGCCATTGCCACCCGCGGGCCCGTCTACGACAAAGTGGTGTCCAACCTGCAGGAGTCCCGCGCTCGCGGTGCCCTCATCGTGGCCATCGCCACCGAGGGTGATGAGGAGATAAAGCGTCATGCCGATCATGTCATCTACATTCCGAAGGTGCGTGATGCCTTCTCGCCCATCACCGCCAGCGTTCCGCTGCAGATGTTCGCCCGCTGCATCGCCCTTGAGCGCGGCTGCGATGTGGACCAGCCCCGCAACCTGGCCAAATCGGTGACGGTGGAGTAGGTCATGGGAAGAAAGCAACTGGAGAAGGCATTGGCAGACGCCGCCTCTATCAAAGTGGCTCAAGAAACGGTGGGCCTAGGGGTGGATGTGGTGGAAGTGGCCCGAATGGAAACCATTCTGAAGCGCACGCCTTCGTTTGCTGCCCGCGTGTTCTCGCCGGAAGAGCGGGCCTACTGCGACGGCACCACCAATCGCGCCGCCCACTATGCCACCCGCTTCGCTGCCAAAGAGGCAGTGCTAAAGGCGCTGGGCACCGGGTTTACTGAGGGCATCGGGTTCCGTGATGTGGAAGTTCGTCGCAATGCCAAGGGACGCCCCTTCGTGGTGCTTTCCGGCCGTGCGCAGGAAGTGGCGCGCGAGATGGGGGTGCGGGAGATTCCGCTCTCCATCTCCTATACCCATACTGAAGGGGTGGCTTGCGCCCTTGCCATCACCGACAAGTCGGTAGAAGCCCAGGAGAAGCGCAAAGACCCCATGGAGGAGCTGGCCGTCCAATTCAAAGAAGCCCGCTCCTTCCTGGACGAGATATAAATTTACGCAATCGCCTGCAGGGCTTTCGGAAGGGCGTCCAGGAGGTCTTCGGGGATGAGGCTTCGCTCCCCTGTGCGCTCGGCGGCCAAGTGGCCGGCGCGGGCGTGGAGGGTGCAGCCCAAGACGCACGCATCCAGCGGATGGCAGCCCTGGGACATGAGCGAGCCGATGATGCCCGCCAGCACGTCTCCGGTGCCGGCTTTCGCCAACGCTGAGGTGCCTTCCGCCATGAGCACCGTCCTTTCACCATCGGATATATATGTGTTCGGCCCCTTGAGGGCCACGGTAGCACGGTAGAACCGAGCCAGTGCGCTGGCAAGCTGCTCCGGCGGCATGCCTGGGCTGAAATCGGCCGCCGAGGCAAGCCGTGCGGCTTCGCCGCCGTGCGGGGTAAGGACAAGGGGATTTGCCTGATGGGAACGACGCCAACGCAGCGAGTGCAGGCCCTCTTTGGTTGCCAGAACGCCGAGTGCTCCGCCGTCTAAGAGCAGCGGCGCCTTTGCATCTCGAAGTGCGATGAGGGCGCTCGAAATGCATTTTTCATCTTCAGGGTCGAAACCGCAGCCGAGAGCTATGGCCACGGGATGGCCGTCGCGCGGGGCGGGAATGTGCGAGGGGTCCCAGCCTTCCCATGAGCGCACAACTAGCGAAGGGCGGAAGCTGCGCACAACGGGCACGCTTTCGGGAGCGCAGGCAACCGTTACGTAGCCAGCGCCGGCTCGCTGCGCCGCCGCGGCGCACAGGCATGCTGCTCCGGGGTACTCTGCGCATCCGGCTACCACGAATAGCTGCCCGCGCGTGTACTTGTTTGCATCCTCGCTCAGGGGTGGCAGAGCCCTGCACAGCTCGTCATCGTACCACTGCTCGATCATGGGAGTCTCCTTCGATAAATGCGCTGCGCAAATCATAGCGTAAAAAACAAGGGACCGGCGCCATTGAGGGGGGAGGGCGCCGGTCCAGAAGGAGGGGACGTGCGGCTGATTTCACAGCCGCGCGCTTTTAGTAAACAGCATGCAAATGACGAAGGAGGGGAAGATCGTACATTCCAGATTCGATAAATTCCGGCAGATCAACCGTTTTTTGGAGTTTATCGAGGATGTGCTGCCGAAGCTTCCAAGGGACAGGGAAGTTACGGTTCTGGATTTTGGGTGCGGCAAATCTTACCTCACCTTTGCCATGTATTACTATCTTCACGAGATAAAAAAGTACGATATCCGTATCATCGGTCTGGATCTTAAGGAGGAGGTCATCCGCCGGTGCAGCAGCCTTGCGGCCAGATACGGTTATGAGAAGCTTACATTTTTGGAGGGAAATATCGCAGATTATACCGGCGCAGACAGGGTG
>CANSTH010000098.1 GCA_947649875.1 uncultured Parvibacter sp.
GTATCCAATATCTGCCATAGGCTCTCGAAGCCGCTGGCGTCCGGATCTTCCTCCTGTGCTTGCAAGGTGGCCAGTGCCTCGTCCGCCAGCGCTTCGTAGCTGTCCATGGCCTCTTTGAATTCGGGGGTCACGTTGGAGGCATCCGCGGCCAATCCGCTGGCGTTGTTGTCGGGGCCTTCTTCTGGTGCGGCTGTGCTGGATGTGTCTGGATTGTCAGTTGCGCTTCCGCTGGATCCTGAACCGGGAGTGCCGCCATCCTCGCCCGCGCTGTCTGACGGAAGGCCATTTTCTGCGGCGTCAATCGGATTGGGGGTTCCGTCCGCTGTATTGGTGCCCTGATTCCCTTCTTCGTCTCGCGAAGAGAGGCCGGCCAGCTCCCGCAGCGCATCGGCCACGTTTTGGGGAACCTCTAGGTTGAGGGCCATGTAGCCTTGCGCCCTGTGGAAATCCAGTCGCAGTTTGGCGCCCTGTGGGCTCTCGGCCACGAAGCTTTCCCCGCCTTTTGCCTCGTTGACGGTGAATCCGGCCGCCTCGCAGGCTTCGATGTAGAAGGCGAACTTCTCGCGGTCGTAGTTGCCCAAGAGCGCGCTCAGCTTGGTGTGGGAGCTTTCCTGAATGATGCCGAAGTCTGAGCCAGGGTGGGGCACCAGCAGCGCAGGGCCGCTGTCAGGCCACTCGATAGCCCCGAACTGTTCGGTGGGGTCATTGGCATCGCCGCCGGAGCAACCTGTGATCCCCAGCAGCGCAACTGCGCACAGGGCCATGATCGCAGCGGACGCCATCCGCATAATCCACTTCGCCAATAAATGCCTCATAGTTTGTTGCCTCCTGCCCGACATCGCCTCGAGCTTAAAATGCAAGAATTGCTTTCAGAAAGTCATGATAGCCCCCATGCGCCTGTAGGAGTCATATTGTTCTTTTGGGGTAAGCCGGGGCGTCACATTGCTTGCCCTCCTTGGCGACCCACCTTTAGTCCTTCGGTGACTTGCTTGAAGAAATCGCTGGTCCAAAGATGCAAGGAGGATGCATCCTGTAGAAATGGCATCACATCGCGTGCCGCCGCTTTAAAATCGATTGAGTCGAACCTTTCCTGCAGCGCCTGGCGCAATCCCGCTTCGCCGAGGACTTCCCCCTCTTGCAAAAAGCCCGTCTGGGCAAGGCGAGCATCCGATCCAGAATTTCCGTCATCGCTTTCTCCTTCTCGCAATGCTGGCCAGCCGTCGTACGTTTCTACTTGGATATGCTTGCGCGAGGTCATTCAAAAGAGCCGCATCCAGCTGCGAAACATCCTGCGCGTTGATGCGCAGATTCTCGTAAAGGAGTTGCTCCATTTCCCTTAGGTTCGCGGTTGGGGGCAGCGTGTACACTTGGTCGCAGAGCGCTTTTTCCGGCGTGGCGATGCGAAATGCGTAGCCTTCCTGCTGTCGCACCTCAAGCCCGAGGGGGAATGCCGCTGCAGGTACGTCGCGGTAGGCAAAGGTGCCAAAATGGGTGCGGTATAACTTCCTCTTGCCCTTCTCGAAAGTTGCGTTGGTGATGACATGGGCTGTTTCGGGAATGAGCCCATGAAACGCCAACGCGTACTCGAAGGAGATATAGGAGGGGCCGTAGATGCTGGCTGCTAGGCCGCAAGGCGGGGCGTTGGGGTCGGTCTCATAAAGCCCCTTGACGATAGGAACAATATCTCCTGCCTTTGTCATGCGGGCAATCTTGTTCGCCGGATCCTCGTATTCGGACAGCTCTCCTCGAAGCATTTTTGTAGTAACTATCATATCCTCACCTCTAAGTTGCATGATACACAACTTAGCGGAGCAAATACAGAACTTTTCTAATACTTTGCCACTTGCTCTTCGAACCGGAAACCCCAACCCCATCCTCGAAGGCTACATCGCCGAGATAGCTGCCCTGCGCGAACCGTGGGAGTAAAGCAATCGCCCTCCGGCTTTCCTGTAACGAAGCCGGAGGGCGCTTTGGCCTTTGCTTTGTTGGCGGCTGCTAGTTGGCGCGGTACTCCAAATCCTGCTCTTGGCCCACGGTTATCCAGCCGTCGGGGATGGGGGCGTCAGCGTGGCATTTGCTGCAGTAGTTCACGCTGGCGCGGTGGCCCTTGTGACAGGTGCCGCAGGAGTATTCCTCGTGCTGGGCCACATGGGGGTTGCGATCGTACTCGGCGGTAAGCTCCACCAAATCCTCCCGCGTCAGGTTGTGGCAGGCCTCGTTCAGGCAGAACTCATCGCCCGACTCCAGGCCGCGGGCCGCCACCAGCTCGTCCAGCGTGCGCTCGATAAGCGAGTAGCTGGGCTGGCCGGCCACAGCGCTGCTGCCCACAGAAACCACATCGTAGTCGCCGCTTACAAATGCGCCGAACTCGGCAACTTGCTCGCCGATGGTGGGTACGTGGCAGCTCGTGCAGCTGGCGTTGCACTCGGGGTCGGCCCGGTGGACGGCGGCCATCATGCCAGAGGCGTCTGCCACCTCATTGCCCCACTTGTCCAGGGCTGCTTCCCCAGGTTCGGCCTCATAAGTGGGCAGGTAGGGGTCCATCGACACATGGCAGAAGGCGTTGCAGAAGCTGGGCTGCTCGTGCCATACCCACATGCCGGCGCCGGCTATCACCACGATGGCAGCGATCACGCCCACAGTGATGGGCCAGCGCTTCTTCTTTGCCCTGGGAGTGGTGGTTTTCGCAGTGCCGCTTGGGCCCTCGGCCGGTGTGCTTGTGCTCTCCGCGCTCTCGGGCATGTTGCTTTTCTCGCTCATGGCGTTCACCTCGCTTTCGCCTTATTCCGCCGCGCCGGCAAGCTTTTTGCCAACCATGCGGCCGAAGGTGGCGCAGCGGCCGGCGTTCAGCCCCGCTGCCAGGTTGGGGTAGGTGCCGGCATAGAAGCAACCCTGGTCGTTGCCCACCACGTACACGCCCTCGATAGGCTGGCCATTGGCGCCGTAAGGCTGCAGCTCCTCGTTCACCATGATGCCGTCAAGCGTGCACAGGGTAAGACCGCAGTTCTTCACTGAGCCGTAGAAGGGAGGGGTGCGGATGGCGGAAAGCCGGAAGGGCTCTTTGCCGAAATCAGGGTCGTACTGGTTGTCGTAGTTCTCGTTTTGACGCTCGCAAGTTTGCAGGAAGGTGTCCTTGTCGGCGCCCTCGAAGCCCAGCTTGTCCGCCAGCTCCTCCAGCGTGTCGGCTTTCATGATATAGCCGGCGTTCACGAAGTCCTCCATTTCGGGGCCGATCCATTCGTCCAGCATGCCGGGGAAGGCATCGTGGTCGCTGCCGCCTTCTGGCTGCATGTAGATGGTGGAACAGCCCACAGTGTGGAAGATGGGCACGTACTTCTTCCAGTCGCCATCCCAAATCTGATGCCAGTAGCGCTCTGCCTCAGGGCGCTTGGAAGAAGCGTTCATTACGTAGTCGTAGGGGGCACTTTCGTTATGGAAGCGGGCGCCGTGGGGATCTACCCGCAAAAATGGTTGGGAGGCATAGAAGAAATAGCCGTAGGAATCTCCACCCACTTCGTAAGGGTGCGCGATTTCCTGCTCCGCTGTGAGCAGGCATCGGTTGAAGGTGAGGGAGGTGTGAACCTGGTCCATCTGAGCACCGGCCCATAGCAGCGCCTTGATGCCATCGCCGGTGCAGGAGGGGAAGGCATCAAGCGTGCCCAGGCAGGAATAGCGGGTAGGCTGCAGTGCCTGATACATTTCCTGGTTGTAGGCGTAGCCGCCGGTGGCCACGATCACGCCCTTGGTGGCGTTGATGCGGATCATGCCGTCCTTTCCCTCGGCGTAGGCGCCCACTACCTTGCCATCTTCCAAGATGAGGTTGCGCATAGGGCACTCGAAGCGAATCTCGCAGTTGGGGAACGAGGTGATGTAGTTGTTCAGGCATTCGGAAACTTGCCCCTCGCGCTCGCCATAGCCGGCGCCATCGCGACCGTTGGTGCCATGGCCGGTGGGCCAGTCCTTGTAAAAGGTGTCCTTGGGCATGTTCCATTCCAACTGCACGCCAATGCCGTCTTTGGCCACCACATCAGCGTACCAGTCCACTGCCTCGCCGGAGTTCAAGGCCCACTTGCGGTAGAGGGCAGAATGGATCTGCCCATCAGCGTAACGATCCATATCGTTTACGATTTCCATGGGGTTGATGGCGCCGGCTTCGCCCACCTCCTGCTGGAAACGGGAGTTCACGGCGCCGATGGCGGAGGAGCGCACTCCGTTGCCGCTAGCAGCCTTCTCGATGAGCAAGGTGCGGGCGCCGTTCTCGGCGGCGGCGCAGGCGGCGAAGTAGCCGGAAGTACCGGCGCCAATTACCAGTACATCGGTATCGACGGTCTCCACGCAATCGCTGTCGGAAATGGCGGGGGCTTCTCCCAGCCAATCGGCTGCAGCCGCAGTCATTGCTTGGCCTTGGGCGCCTTCCGATGGAGCTTCAACAAGGCGCGGCGCACACCCGCCCATGGCGCCGGCAGCGGTGAGCGCCCCCAGCGCGGCGGCACCGGTCAGAAACGACCGACGGCTGAAAGTGCTGTTCTCCAAACTCATTGATATCCCTCCTTTGCCGCAATGGGCGGCCTCGGTTATGCGAGGGCCCTGCCATCTCCTCAGTAGCAAGGCGATCGCTGATGTCGAGGGTATGATGACCCTTGTGGATGATCTTGAAATCGCGTAAAGGAGGGCATTTGAAGGCGTTTCACCTATTCTAGGTGAGGGTGAAAAGTGTCTTTGGCGCTAAGCTGAATGGGATGCAAAGCGGATGGTCTCTAGTGGGATAGGGAGAGCTGTTCATGAGGGGAGACGGGCCTGTTCGGGTTAAGGCGACTAATCCGGAAGAGATGTTTCGGTTGCGCCATCTTGGGATTGGTTTTGTTTGGGCTTGGATCTACGGATGCTACGAAACCGATGCGGTATTTCCCAGCCGTATGGGCATTGGCATCAACGCCGATGCGACATGGCTGGTTTCTGCCACGATGGTCGTCGCGGTGCTTTTTGTGGGGGGTGCTGTTTTAGGGCAGCGCAATTTGCGTCATCCGGCACGAATGGGGATTGTGGCTGGTATCATGGCCTGCTTGGGCACTCTGACGCCTCTGATTCAGACGCCCTCATTGGGAATCACGTTGACCCTCCAAATAGTGAGCGGCATTGCGAGCGGTTACGGCACCGGCATTTTGGTTCTGTTGTGGGGTCAGGCCTTGGCTTCGCTGAAGGAAGATCGGGCCGATATAGCAATCCCTGCCTCTTCTTTGGTTATGATTGTGTGCGCTTTGGTTTTGCCGTATCTTTCCGGTTGGGTAGGTATTGTGGCGGTGGCCTCATTGCCGCTCTTCTCGGGCTGCTTCTTGGCAGCAACTATCGGGGAGGGGCAGTCGCTCCAAGAAGGTTTCCTTCACGAAATATCGGGAATTGTCGAAGACGTTTCAAGGCTGTCGGCCATCTTGCGTCTTTCGGTAATTCTTTTTCTCTCTTATGCGGTGTTGGGCTGCGCGGGCGCGATTCAGGGGAGCGCTAGTGAGGTTTTTGCTGTCTTCGGCGTTGATCTGCCCACGCTGTTTGGTTCGGGCCTTGGTCTTGTGCTGGCGTTCTGCTTTGTTTTCTCCTCTCTGCACTATATTTTGCCTAGTGCCATTGGCTGGCGAACTGGACAAAGGTTTCGGGGGTAAAGGAGGGCACAGGGGCTTTTCCCAAGAGGCTCTTGTCGTTGGTGACGAAGGAATCCACTCCCTCGACCTCTAGACAGGCTAGCAGCAAATCATCATCTAAATCTGGATGTAAACCCCTGTAGCGCATTGCTGTGCGAACCTGCGATTCCCCGATAGGGGCGCAGATGCCCAACCACGACATGTTGTGAGCGCAGCCCCAGGCGATTTCTTGCATGGCGCGGGCGCGGTCTTCCGTGATAGCTTCCCCACGGTTTCTGGCATCAGCCTTGAGGAAAGAGCCAACCAGGTAGTAGACATCTTTAAGAGATGTGGGTGCATAGTAGATAATCAAGTCGTTTTCGGCGGCGCATCTGAAAACTTCCCCCGCAGCCGCGTTGCCCTTGCGTGATCCGATGTAGTTGTCTAGCCAGATGTTCGTATCCAGCAGCACAGAGCGGAACCTAGGCTTGGTCATTGCCCATCTCCTTCAGCATCTCACCGTAGGCCATTTCCCGTAGCTCGTTGTAGGAGAGGTTGGCGAGCTCTGGGGAAATAGAGAGCCCCAATTCCGTCATGCCCTTGTCGACGATACTGCGACCTTCTTCTATAAGGCGCATTCTTTCGGTTGGACTTTTTCGCGGATTCCCCTCCAGCCTCTCCAGCGTTCGGCGCAGTTCAGCGGGATTGCCCTTATGCTGTGCCGCGAATTGCCAAATTGCCCGAATGGCTCGCGATGGGCTCCATCCGGCCTCCTCAAGTGCTAGGTTTCCTTGCACGCGCAAGCTTTCTGCCACGCGAACGTTTATCTGTCCAGAAGCCATGGCATCTCCTTTCGCTTGGGACAGTATAGCATGTCTATTCCTGCTATACAATTTGTGAAATAGGGATGCGGGTAGTCTTGTGGGGGATTACGGGGCATGCGTGAGCATTTTTCCTTGGTTTTACGATGGAAAAAAGAGGGGCTCCGCTGGCGGAGCCCCTGGCTGGAGGGTTTGGAAATGGAATCGAACGGGCTTGCTCGGGTGATGTGGCTCGTTAGCCTTGCCACTTCCGATCGCGTAAGATATACACGAAGGAGGGGTCGTTGCCGGTGGAGGGCAGGCGGTGCACTTCGCTCTCGTCGTAAGCAGGCAGGCTCTCGCCTAAGGTAATGCGGGTGGCCTGCATCTTCTCGTAACTGGGATTGCCCTCGGTTACATCCACTACCCACGGGGCCTCGAAGCTCTCGATGCCGGCGTCCAGATCACCGAAGAAGCGGGCGCGGCCGCCGCACTGGGCCACGCACTGGGGCAGCTCCCCTTGGGCGATCTTTTGTTGGCACAGGGTGCACTTTTCCACCACGCGCTCTTCCTCGTTCAAGTAGCGCACGCCGTAGGGGCAGGCCATCACGCAGAACTGGCAGCCGATGCACTTGCTCTTGTCGATTTGCACGGTGCCGTCGGCCATTTTGTGACTGGCCTCGGTGGGGCATACCTGTACGCACTCGGGGTTCTTGCAGTGCTGGCACTGCACGGTGAGGAAGTACATCTCCACATCGGGCCATACGGCGCCCTCGGTTTTGGGGTTGGGGCCGATGCGCAGCGTTTTGTTCCAGAAGTTCCCCACGGGCACGTTGTTCACGGCCTTGCAGGCCACGGTGCAGGCAAGGCAGCCCACGCAGCGGTTGAGGTCGGTGGCAATAGCGTACTGGGTCATGGTTTACGCCTCCTCGCGAATCTCGTAGTTGGGCAGCCACTCTTTCAAGCGCGGGTCGCTGGCATCGCAGATGATGGGGTTGCCGTTGTGGTCGCAGGGTACCGGGTTGCCAAACGGGCTGTTCTCCGGCGTAGCCTTGTAAATCTTCACCGGGTAGGCGCGCAGGTAGCTGGTGCCGGAAATGCGGTCCTGGAAGCCCTTGCCGGTGGTTACCAGGCAGTTGCATCCGCACAGGTCGAAGCCCTTGTCCGCCTGGTCAAGCTCGGGGAACCACCATTGATGCTCGAGGTTGATTACGCCCT
>CANSTH010000099.1 GCA_947649875.1 uncultured Parvibacter sp.
ATTCGGGCCACGAGGAAATTTCCTCCTCAAGGACGCCCATGGTTTTGAGCTTGCTGCAGCTGGTTAAGATTCGCAGCAGTATTTCGCGATGCAAAGGCGACTTGTAGATATTGGACGCCAGTTCGAAAAGAGCCTCGTCCTGAGACTGCTCGCAACAGGTATCTTTAATTTCCACTTTCTTCCCCTCCTTCTCATGTTCGTATGGATGCGAACTGTTTGTGTGCCCCGATGATAGAAACGCGTCATCTGGCCGACAAACCACGTTTGGTGCGAAATTCACCCTCGCACGATGCGAAAAGTCGCACCGATTTGCCTAACACCAAACGTGTGAGGCGCGTTTTTGCGCTTCATGGCGAGCAAGATGGCCTGTCGCTGAATAACGATGCTGTTTGCTCTGCAAATGACTAAGATGTTATGGGCTGCTTATGACACGATTGGATGACTTGTATGACGGACATTGCGCAGAAACCGAAGCCCTTTGGGCGTCTAACACCGTTGATGGCTCTGCAACTTGCAGCGCCTCATACGTGGCCGGCGGCCATACTCCCCTGCCTTTTGGCGGTGGCGTGCGCGATGTCCAACAGTGCAGCGGTGTCGTTCTCGCTCTCGGTTACGCTGCTGGTAATTTGCGTGCTTATGCAGGCGGCGGTGAACACCTTTAACGATTACTTCGACTATGTCAAGGGAACTGATTCTGCCGAGGATAATGTTGAGGTGTCGGACGCAGTGCTCGTCTACAACAACGTGAACCCGCGCCATGCCCTCTATTTGGCAATCGGGTTTCTTGCCGTTGCCTTCCTGCTGGGCATCTACCCTATCATGGTGGCGGGCGCCACTCCCCTTGTCATTGCGGCAATCGCTGCGGTAATCGTGGTGCTCTATTCGGGGGGCAAGACCCCTATATCCTATCTGCCGATTGGCGAAGCGGTAAGCGGCATCGTAATGGGAGGTCTCATTCCCCTTGCGTGCTACCAGGTGCTCACCGGGCATCTTGAGCCGATGATGCTGCTTTGGGCCGTTCCCTGCATTATCAATGTGGGGCTTATCATGATGACCAACAATACTTGTGATATTGAGAAAGACATCCTGGCGGGACGCAAGACGTTGCCGGTCTTGCTGGGGCGGAAGAGGGCTGTGTCGCTCTATCATGCCCTTATGGTAACCAGCCTTCTGGTCATCGTAGCAGTGGTAGCTGTCTTTTATTTCAAGGGAGTCGTGGTGCTCCCCTTCATGGCTTTGGGCAATCCGCTGGTGAATCCCAGTCGTATTGGGGCGATGGCCCAGGTGGGGGGCTTCAACGTTATCGTGGGCGCCTTCTATGCTGCTGCGATTCTGGCCAGCAGTTGGGCCATCCTGGTGCCGTAGCCCTTTTCCGGTTGCGGCTTGGGCAGAGATAGAATCTCTGCCCTACAATTTCCAATCGGAGGCCCCTGCCCTATGATTTCCTCTGCGGCTTTAACCCGATTTGCGAGGAGGGCCGTCCCCGGTGGGCTTCGATTGATGGAACGAGAATCTACTGCCAGGTGATGGCGTAGTGGGCCTTGGCCTTGGTCGCAAACGCTGCGAGATCGAATGTCTCGAGCAGCTGCTGAGGCGATGCCGGCTGGTCTTGCTCTTGCAAGCCCCCGACATAGGCTATGTGGCCCACAAGGGCTTCTGGCGTCTTGTAAGCGGCAAGAAGGGCGTCCAATGCCGCGTCTTTATCCCGCTTTGCCAGGCGCTTTCCCTCGGGGTTCACCAACAGCGGCAGATGCCCATAGGCAGGAGCGCCGAGCCCCAGGAGCTTTTGCAGGTACATCTGCTGCGGTGTGGAGGACAAAAGGTCAATGCCGCGAACTACGCAGTTCACCCCCTGCTCGGCATCGTCTACCACGGTTGCCAAGTGGTACCCAAAGGCGCTATCGGCGCGGCGGATGACGAAATCGCCGCACTCTAGGGCAAGATTCGAAGTTTGCGGGCCTTGCAGCAAGTCGCAAAAGGCCGCCAGCCCATCGGGCACTTCTACCCTCCAAGCGCACGACCTTCCCTCTTGCTGCCGAGCCAGCTGCTGCTGGGGGCTAAGGTGGCGGCAGGTGCCAGGATAGACGTTTCTCTCCCCCAGATGAGGAGCGGAGGCCGCGTGCAAATCGGCTCGCGTGCAATAGCAAGGGTAAACGTGTGCCTTGGCGGCTATCTTCTCGAAGGCGGTTTGGTAGGCATCGTCTCTGCCGTGCTGGTAGAACGGGCCCTCGTCCCAGTGGAGCCCCAATTGCTCGAAGTCGCGCATCACTTGGTCGGCAAAGGCCGGCTTGGAACGGTCGGGATCCAGGTCGTCGATGCGCAGCACGATGGACCCGCCGGTAGACTTGACGATGAGCCACGAGCAAAGCGCCGCGTAGATGTTGCCGGCGTGCATGCGCCCAGTGGGAGAAGGGGCGAAGCGCCCCTTGAGGGGCGCTTCGATTGCAGCACTATTTGCGCAGGTCATCGACATGCTTAGCCTTGCCCATGGTGCGGGTGAGGCCACCAGGCTCCACAAGCTTCACCACTGGCGTTACCAGCAGCACGCTGCGCAGCTTGTCGCGAACCTCGTTCGAGAAGCCCTTCATTTCCTCGTAGGAGTCGCTGAAGGCCTCGGGCTTGATCTCGACTTCTACGGTCATGCGGTCGAGCCCTGTCTCGTTGTCCACAACGATGTGGTAGTGGGGCGCCAGAAGTTCGATGTCGGAAATGACGTCTTCCACCTGGCTGGGGAACACGTTGGTGCCGCGGATGATGAGCATGTCGTCGCAGCGGCTGCGCACCTTCTGCATGCGGGCCATGGTGCGGCCGCATGCGCACTTGTCGGTAACCACGCGGGTAAGGTCGTGGGTGCGGTAGCGCAATACGGGAATGCCCTTTTTGTCCAGCGGAGTGAGCACCAGCTCCCCCATCTCGCCATCGGGCACTGGCTCGCCGGTGTCGGGATCCACCACTTCCCATAAGAAGTGGTCCTCGGCGATATGCTGTTGGTCGCGATGGGCCAGGCACTCGCCCGACACCCCCGGACCCATAACTTCGGTAAGGCCGTAGTTGTCGGTGCAGGTGATGTGCATGCGGGACTCGATCTCGGCCTTCAGCCCCGGAGGGCACGGCTCGCCGCCGAAAAGCCCCACTTGCAGCGTGGACGAGGCCCAGTCGAAGCCCACCCGCTCCCCTACCTCGCATATGTGCATCGCATAGGAGGGCGTGGCGATGAGCACGGTTGTCCCGTAATCCTCGATCATCTGGATATGTCGTTCAGTGTTGCCGGCGCCGGCGGGGATCATGGTGCCGCCGATGCGCTGGATGCCGTAGTGCAGCCCGAAGCCCCCGGTGAACATACCGTAGCCGAAGGCCATCTGCACGCGGTCGCTTGCGGTGACACCGGCCATCTGGGCCAAGCGCGCGATGCACTCGCTCCAAACGTCCATATCGTCTTTGGTGTAGCCCACCACGATGGGCTTGCCGGTGGTGCCCGAGGATGAGTGCAGCTCCACAATCTCGTCGAGCGAGGTGGCGAACATGCCGAAGGGGAACGTTTCCCTCAGAGCGGCCTTGTCGGTGAAGGGAAGCAGCCGCACATCGTCAAGGGTTTTGATGTCGCTGGGGGAAACGCCCATCGCGTCCATCTTCTCCCGATACCACGGAACGCGAGCATAGGTATACTCGACCTGCTGGATGAGCTTGGCAAGCTGTATGGCGCGGATGCGCTCACGACTGGCGCACTCCACTTCCGGCTTGTAAATGGGCAGCTTGGAGAAGTCTATCTTGTCGGGAGTTGGCATTGGCGTTCCCATTTACATCGTCTCCCCTACCATGAACCCGGCCAGGTCGTCATCGTCCACAACCGCCATGCCCGCTGCTCGCAGCGCCTCCTCGGCGGCAGGAATGTCCTTTACGGAAATAGCGATGTACGTGGAGGCAAGAGAATAGCAGTAGGAGATGTTCAGCTGTGCTCCTGCCAGCGCTTCCATGGCCTTTTGCAGTTGGCCCACCGAATCGTCGAGCTTGACGCACAGCACCTTCGCCTTGCGAACGGCGGCGCCCATTCCCTTTAGCACCTCTTCGGCGCGCTGCGTGTCATCGACCACGAAGCGCACAATGCCGTATTCGCCCGTATCGCTGGCGGAGAAACCGTGCACGTTGATGGCGTTGTCGGCAAAAGCTCCCAGAACGCGGCCCATGTGCCCTGGCTTGCTCTCGACGAAAACGCTGATTTGGGTGATGCTCATCTATTCTCCCCTCTCCATTGCCTCGCGCCCGCCGCGGAAGGCTGCAAGGTTGGCGTCTATGGTCTTTGCGGGAACTCGAGATGCTATGACCTCGAGCCAGATGTCTTCCGGGATGTCCAAGGTGGCGGACAATGCCCCCAGAAGCGCGACATTGGCGCATTTGGGATTTCCGGCCTGTCGGGCTATCAGGGAAGCCTCGATGAATTGGCCTCCGGCTTCTGTGAGCCTCTCGCGCACATTGCGGGGCATGGAGGCGCGACCGGTAAGCACGGGCAGGGGCTTGATGGTCTCATTGTTCACGATAAGCGCCCCGCCCTCGGCCAACTGGGGAAGGTTGCGCAGCGCCTCGGTGGTCTCGAAGGCCATGACGATGTTGGCGCTGCCCGGGTCGGACACCATCGAGTGCACCTCGCTTCCCACACGGACAACGGTAGTGACGGCGCCGCCGCGCTGCGCCATTCCGTGGATCTCGGACACCTTCACGTCTCGCCCGGCGGCAAGCGCCACGCGGGCCAGCAGATCTGCTGCAAGAATGGTGCCCTGTCCGCCAACGCCGCACAGCAGCACAGTGGTGACGTTGCCCATTATCGGCCTCCTTCCGAAACGATTGCCCCGAATCCGCAATACTGGGCGCATTGGCCGCAGCCGATGCAGAGGGCGCGGTCGATGGAGGCGGTGCCTGTCTCGTTGTCGCGCGCGATGGCGGGGCAGCCCAGGGTGGCGCAGGCGCCGCAGCCGGTGCATGTGCCCGTTACCTCAAAAGGAGGGTTCACGATGCGCTCCAGCAGGACGCAAGGGGCGCGGAAGATGAGCACGGTCAACTGATCGGATGCGAAGGCCTCCTTGAGCGCGCTGCGCACCGCGCGGGCATCGTGGGGGTTTATCGTGCGAACGTCGTCCACGCCGATGGCCCGAACGATGGCCTCCAAGTCCATTTCGCGGCTGGGACGGTTCTGCAGGGTGACCCCGTTGAAGGGGTTGCCCTGGCGCCCGGTCATGGCGGTAGTTCGATTGTCCAGGATGCACACAACGCCGCTGCCCTGGTTGTAGACGGTGGACACCAGGGAGCTGAGCCCCGAATGGCCGAACGTGGAGTCGCCGATGACTGCGGCAATGGGGCGCTTGTCCTCATCGCCGAAGGCCAGTTGCATGCCGTGGGCCATTGAGACGGAAGCGCCCATGTCGACGCACGTGTCCATGGCCGAAAGAGGCGGGAGCGCCCCCAGCGTGTAGCAGCCGATATCGCCGGTGACGATGGCGCGGGCGCGGGAAAGCTCTTTGAACACCAGCCGATGGGGGCATCCGGGGCAGAGGGCAGGCGGCCGTGCCGGAACGTCTGGGGCCGCCGCCGCATGGGGCGCAACGGGCAGATCGAAGGCCTGCCGGATTAGCCCCGGCGAAAGCTCGCCGTCGACGGGAAGGGGGCTGGGGGTCGATAGCGACTCAACGCCAGCCGCTCGAACTGCCTCGGAGAGATAGGTGGAGCCCTCTTCCACCACGTAGCAGCGTTCCACCGATTGAGCGAAACGGGCCATTGCCCGTGCCGGCAGCGGCCAGACAACTCCCAGCTTCAGCACCGAAGCCTCGGGCAGCGCATCGCGCACATGTTGGTAGACTGCGCCCGAGCAGATGACGCCCACCTCGGCGCTGCGCTGCTCCGCTTGGTTGTACGGGCATGTTTTAACCCATTCTTCCAACTGTCGTACGCGCTCAAGTTGAACTTTGCGGCGCCCTTTGGCGAACGCGGGCATCATTACCCATTTGGACGCATCCTTCTCATAGGGCTTTGCGGGGGCGTTGGCCCGCTCTCCCGTCTCGACAGGGGTGCGCGTGTGGGAGATGCGCACGGTGGAGCGCAGGAAGAAGGGCACGTCGAATTGCTCCGACAAGGCGAATGCGTCGCGGGCGAACGCCAGCGCCTCTGCCGAATCGGCCGGCTCCAGCATGGGAATTTTCGCAGCCTGGGCGTAGTAGCGGGAATCCTGCTCGTTTTGGGAGGAGTACATGCCGGGGTCGTCGGCCGCCAGCACAACATATCCGCCTCCGACGCCAGTATAGGCTGCCGTGAACAGAGGGTCGGCGGCAACGTTCACGCCCACATGCTTCATGGTGGCAAGCACGCGAGCCCCGGCGGCACTTGCGCCCAAGCCCACCTCGACTGCCACTTTCTCGTTGGTGCACCACTCGGCGTATACGCCGTCTTTGGCGGCGAATGCCTCCATGGTCTCAGTGGAGGGCGTGCCGGGATAGGCAACCCCGATGGAGCAGCCCGCTTCCCATGCGCCTTGGGCGATGGCCTCGTTTCCCGAAAGAAGCGCTCTCATTGAACTTATGCCTCCTCTTCTTCGTAGACAAGGCTGTAAGAGCCGATTTGCACCACATCGCCGGGGCGCAGCACCTTCATGTCCACGTTGGCGTTGTTCACCCAAACCCCGTTGTAGGAGTTCTCGTCGCGTATGGTGTAGGCTCCGCCCATCTTCTCGACGGTGGCGTGTAAGCGCGATACCGTCATGTCGTTGAGGAAGATGCCGCTGTTGGGATGGCGTCCGATGGAGAGGGGCTCTTCTCCCAGCACGAACGCGGTTCCGGCTCGGCGCCCTCTCAGAATGCGCAGCACCCCGCGGAACCGCTTCGGAGTGTCATCGGCGCTCTGGCGGGGCTCCGTTGGGACGGGGGTGAACTTTTGAGTGGCGCCTTGGAACTTGAATCCGCAGGTGGGACAGCTTGTTCCCTTATCGGGCAGCGGCGATTGGCATACGGGGCAGTTTTGGGTCATGGCATTCTCCTGTTCGGCCGTTTGGCTAGTTGGTTGAAGGGACGGGGGCAAGGGGGGCCAGCTGGTTGACCACGGACGATTGGGGCTCCAGCGTGTTGCCGGTGAAGCTGGCGATGAGCCGTTGGAACCAAATGCCCAGCCCTTCGAAGAAGTCGGGGGCGGCAACGGACTCGCACGCCACGAGGTCTTGCCGGGCGAGCACTTGGCCGTCTTGGTAGAACACTGCCTGCCCCACCACCTGCCCGGCCTCCACTTCCCCGTCTATGTCGTCGAAAGAGAAGGCTTGCTCCACTTCCCCATCGAAGTCGAACACTTCCACAGCGGCCTCGGGATCGGCGAAGGTTACCGGGACGGTTTTGTCTATCCATGCGGAAAGGGCAGCGTAGCCCACCACGGGCACGGTCGAGGTGGTCCCGTTCAGCGTGGCCGAAATGCTGGTGTTGGTTTGGGCGAGCGGGTAGCTTACCATGTGCTCGGAATACCAATCGTACAGGGCGGTGGTGTCATCGAAGCGCTGCTCTTCGGACGTTGAGTGGAGCACGATGCCCAAAAGCAGCGTCTGCGGCTTCTGGCAGGCACCGGCGAAGCAA